>DASXQM010000215.1:0-85876 GCA_036507195.1 Pyrinomonadaceae bacterium
ACAGCCCTGGGTCTGCAGGTGCATATCACCGAGATGGACGTTGGTCTGCCGCTCGATGCAAAAGGCGCCCTGATGGACCAGGCAGACTTTGTGCGCCAGGCCGATATCTATAGATTTGTCGCGACCGCCTGTCTTCAGCAACCGGGCTGTACTGGGTTCCAGACCTGGGGCTTCACGGACAAGTATTCCTGGATTCCGGGCTATACAAAAGGACGAAAGGGTGCAGGTCTGCTTTTCGATCAGGACTATCACCCAAAGCCAGTTTACAGGGCGCTGCTCGGGGTATTTAGTGAGCGGCGAGTGAAAGGGAGACGCTAAACGCGCGCGGACAGAGAAATGGTCTGCGGATGTTACTGGTGCGCACTAAACCGCCATGATTCGGTAACCAAACTCGTTGAGCGCCACTTGTGTTCCCCGGAGCATTTCGTCTATATGGTCAACTCTCTCCACTCCAACCACAAACGCGTCTACGGCACTTGAAGCAATCTGAAAGCGAAAGCAGTTTTCCGGAGTTAGAGACTTAAGGCCACTGACAATGTCGCCCTGGCCGACGACTTTCATGCCAATCATGCCCTGTCCCCTGGCGCGCATCTTACGAAAAAGTTCCCCAAGGGTTTGCACGTCAGCATCCATATGCGCGCCGCGGGGATTCCAGCGCACCTGATTAATCTGCACCCAGTCGCTGGCGGCGGCTGCCTGCAGCGCTGTAAGACTGTGACAGGTGACTCCCTGGGCTCGGATCTTTCCGGCGCGTTTTGCTTCCTCGAACACGTCCATCACGCCGCGATAGCGCGTGGTCCAATCACCCTCAGTGACGCAGTGAATGATTAAGGAGTCAATATGATCGGTATCCAGCTCTTTCAGAAAACGATCGATATCCGCGCGGGC
Source organism: Pyrinomonadaceae bacterium (assembly GCA_036507195.1). Lineage (GTDB taxonomy): Bacteria > Acidobacteriota > Blastocatellia > Pyrinomonadales > Pyrinomonadaceae > PSRF01. The sequence continues at coordinate 889 of DASXQM010000215.1, forward strand.
CCGCTGCGGATCGCGACTGTTGGTCTTCGTCTGAATGACATAGCGATCGCGCGGCACGCCTTTCATGGCACTGCGGAAATATGGGTTAGAACCGTACTGGTCGGCGAGATCAAAGAAAGTAATGCCGCTGTCCAGCGCGTGGCGCGTCAAGCGAGTGAAAGCCTCTTGCCCCAGCCGCGTTTGATTGGAAGAGTGGCCCCAGCCCATCGAGCCAGTGCCGATGCCGACCAGAGAAACTGTTAAGCCACTCTTGCCCAGCCGGACGCTGTCGGTTGGCTTCGTGATCGAACGATCAACACTTGCGGAACCGACGACAATGCTCTCCTCAGCACGAGGCTGCTTGCCGATCATTAGCCCGGCGCCCGCAATGGCCGTGGCCCCAATCGTAGCTCCGATAAACTCGCGCCGGCTGACTTTACTCATGACTCTCCACTCCCCACAGTTTCACTACGAAACGAATTCTCCTGCGCCGCTGTTACTCTATTATTTCACTGTCGGCGAGCACTGACCAGCTTTCGCAGGGCACCGCGCGACTATTCGTTTGTCTTAGTGGTTGTGACATTTCATCCTCGTTTAGTGCCCCAGAAACTCCTTCACAGCCGCGCCTACCTTCTGGGATTCGCATGAGGGCGCAAGATGCCCACAGTCGCTTTGCAACTCGAGTATTTTCGCTTTAATAAGAGGTGCGAATTCCAGAGCCGGCCCCGGGGTGACGACGTGATCAAGCTTTGCCACGATCACAAAAACTTTAGCCTTCACCGTGGCAGCGGCTCGCACCATCGAGCCGCCATATGGTTCGGACACGTCCAGGGCCATCATCGCCTGCACTTGCCGAATTTTGTCGTTCGCGTCAAAACCTGGTAACTGCCTGGATTTTTCCAGTTCGTCGAACACCTTTTGACGCGTCATATGTTTGTTGTAATTGTCGGGCGTAGTAAGCAGTAAGGCGCCAAATTCAAACTCCGCCGCGCGCGCGGGATTCGCTGAATAGTTGCCGCCGTCCCAGCCGCGATCGTTCATGATCGCATCCAGCTGCGCTTGCCAAAGAAGCAGATCGTAAGGCGCCAATCGCGGCGAGCCCACTATCGGTATTGCTCGGTCCATGAAATCCGGGTAAGAGACCAGCCATTGAAAAGTCTGCATGCCACCCATCGATATGCCAATTACCGCCTTAACATGATTCAGGTGCAGCACCTTCAAGAGCAATTCATGTTGAGTGTTTACAGTGTCCCGCAGAGTGAACCTGGGAAAGCTCATTCGTGGTTGTTGTCTGCTGTTTGAAGGTGACGAGGAGACGCCGTTGGCAAGGGCATCGATGGCGACGACAAAATACTTGTCGCTGTCAATCAAGTTGGCGGAACCGATGATCGATTTGGCTTGTTCTGTGGTACCCGAAGCCCAGGTGGTGAACACGATCACATTCGACTTGTCGCCGGCAAGCTTGCCAAACGTGCGGTAGCCAATGCGACAGTCGCGAATTACCGCTCCGCTTTCCAGTTTGAAATCGCCAAGCTCGGCGAACTGCAGTTCCTGGGCAAAGGCAGGAGAAGCCGACAGCCCCAGAAAAGAGAGGCAGATAGTAAGGCCAAAACGAAATGGAGCCTTCATTCAGTAATAAAACATTCCCAAGCCCCAGGAAGCCTCATGAGACGCCGGCTAAATGGAACGTGAAAGTGGCGTTTTTGTGCGCCCCTGCCACAAAGTACTGCGCTAGACTATTAGCGGGAAAGTATAAGAGCAGCGCTTGCGGTTAGCCAAATCACAATGTGATAAGTTAGAGTCGCACGGAAACCCTGTCGCGGAATGGTCCGCCGACCGCAAATCAGCAGTCTTCAGTCTTCATTCGCTCTGGTCCGAGTTTCTTAGTCAGCAGGGATTTGGCCTTTCGGCCGAACATCACTAGAATGCGGTGCCTCGCTGGAGTGATGGTTGGGAAGCTATGAGACGGATAGATCTAAAAAAGGCTCAGGTGGCAAGTCACAGCGCCCTGCGAGACATTAATCGCCAGATCGTGCTGAATCATGTGCGTGAGCGTGAACTGATCTCGCGCGCTGAAATTGCCCGGGCCACTGCCATGCAGCGCTCGACCGTTTCAGACATCATCGACGCGCTCATCGTCGACGGGATGATTGAAGAGGTCGGCAAAGGTGAGTCAACCGGTGGCCGTTGTCCCCAGCTGCTCCGGCTGCATGGAGGCTGGGCCGCAGCCATCGGCATCGATATTTCTCCCACGCGGACCACCGTGGCCACGGGTGACATCGCCGGTCAAATCCTGGATTCTATAGAGTTTCCCACTGACGCCGACTTTGAAAAGACCATCTCTCGCGCCATCGAGTGCACTGTCGAATTAGCTCGAAAAAGTCGCGAGAGCATCGAAGGCATCGGCGTTATCATGCCGGGACTGGTTGACCCGGACCGAGGCACAGCGCTCTATATTCCCTATTTCAACTGGCGCAATCTCAATGTGGCGGAACGGATCTCTGCGGGGACGGGTTTGAGCGTTTCCGTCGATAATGATGCAAATGGAGCAGCGCTCGCGGAACTTTGGTTTGGTCAGCCCGAAGTGCGTGACGCCCGCGACTTTATCATGGTGTTCGTGCATGAAGGATTGGGCGCGGGCATTGTTTTTGATAGGCAGGTTTATCGAGGGGCGGGCGGAGCGGCAGGTGAGTTCGGTCACATGATCATCGGCAGGCAAGCTCCGACCGCTTGTTCCTGCGGCAGCTTCGATTGCTGGGAGGCATTTGCTTCCGGCCGAGCGGCGGTAGCACGCTATGGGCAACTGACCGGTCAGAACACTGAGCTGTCGCAGTTGTCTTTTCGGCGATTAATCGATCAGGCGCTCACCGGAGAGGTCCAGGCGCAAAAGGCCTTGCTCGAAACAGCTCGCAATCTTAGCATCGGCATTTCTAACCTTATTGTCGGCCTCAGTCCGGAAATGATTGTCATTGGTGGCCCAATCACGCGAGCGTGGCCACTGGTGGCCGAGGTCTTTCGCGAAACGGTCGAAAGAAGTGTCCGGCGGGGATTGCCTTTGGCCCGCATAGTTGCTTCCACTCTGGGAGAATCGACAACTCTTATGGGCGCTCTCAGCCTGGTATTATCCGGCAAGTTCTCCTACGAGCCGGCAGCCTGACGTGCGCCAAATGCAATGCTGTAATTCAAGCTGTTAAGAGTAGAGGTGCGCGAGGTTTGTTTGAGGCACAGGCAAAAGAGGTCTCTTTATGAAAAACGATAAATACACACCACGGCCCGAGCACAAATTCAGTTTTGGTCTTTGGACGGTCGGGAACCGGGGACGCGATCCTTTTGGCGATGCAGTGAGACCAACGCTGCCGCCGGTCGAAGCTGTGCGTTTGCTGGCGGAAGTCGGCGCTTGGGGTGTCAACTTTCACGATAACGATCTCGTCCCGATCAACGCCACGAGTGCCGAACGCGACCATATCGTTCGAGATTTCAGGACTGCTTGCCAGGAGAACGGAATCACAGTGCCGATGGCCACGGTGAACTTGTTCTATGATCCGGTGTTCCGCGACGGAGCGTTCACGGCCAATGATGCGCGCGTGCGGCAGTACGCCCTCTACAAAACTATGCAGGCCATGGATCTGGGCGCCGAGCTGGGCGCCAAAATCTTCGTGCTTTGGGGTGGACGTGAGGGCGTGGAAACAGAAGCCTGCCGGCGGCCGGATGAGGCGATCAAGCGACTACGCGAAGCTCTGAACTTCCTCTGCGAGTATTCGCTGGATCAGAAATACGATTACAAGATCGCGTTGGAGGCGAAGCCAAACGAACCACGGGCCGATATCTACATGCCTACCACCGGCGCTTATCTCGCGCTCATCGCGACTCTGGACCATCAGGACATGGTTGGCGTCAATCCTGAGGTGGCCCACGAACATATGGCGGGATTGAACATGACCCACTCAGTGGCCCAGGCCTGGGAAGCAGGCAAACTCTTTCATATCGATCTGAACGATCAAGTCCCGGGCCGCTACGATCAGGATCTCCGTTTTGGCTCGGCTAACCCGAAGGCCGCATTCTGGTTGGTAAAGTTTCTCGAAGATGTTGGCTACGATGGATCGCGGCACTTCGACGCTCATGCCTATCGCACTGAAGACTATGAAGGTGTTAAGCAGTTCGCGCGTGGTTGCATGCGCACCTATTTGATCTTAAAAGAGAAGGCGGCGCTCTGGAACTCGCATCCGCAAATAAGAGCGCTGCTCGAAGAGATTGCCGAACACAATCAGCCGCAGACGGGGCCGGCAGACTTTGGCACCGCGAAGGCTAAAGCGCTTCTGGCTCGCGACTTTGATCGCGTGGCGCTGTCTGCAAAAGGTCTGCGTTATGAAGAGCTGGACCAACTCACTACTGACATCTTGCTTGGAGCGGAATGATGGCGTTGGCTCATTTAGCGAGCGAATAGCGTATTGACGGTCGTGCAGGGGAACGTTAGTATTCCCGGTGTTACCGTCACATCTCCAGGCAATCTCGTAACCGATCTTCCGGATGGGTGATCCGACACCTTGCGACAAATAGACCTTAAAAGAGCAAGTGTTGCTCGCGTTGACACGATCCGCAATATCAATCGCCAGATTGTGCTCAATTACATACGCGAGCGGGCGCCTATCTCGCGCGCCGAAATCTCCTATGAAACAGCTCTGCAGCGTTCTACAGTCTCGCTAATTGTTGACGAATTGAAGACCCAGGGGCTGGTTGATGAGCTTGAGGGAGAATCTACCGGGGGGCGGCCGCCAGTTTTGCTGCGACTGCGGACGGCGGGCTCGGTGGCTATGGGTGTCGATCTGGGCATCGCTCATACAGTGGTGGGGACCAGTGATTTGGCCGGCCGGCTACTACATCAACAGTCGTTTACTACCAGCGCGAATGCTAAAAGGACTCTACAAAACATTATTGATGCGGCGCGGGAACTGATTAGGAAAGAGAAGGGTATTGAAGGCATCGGCATTAGCCTCCCCGGTCTGGTTGATCATAAGAGCGGCAGAGTACATTTCATTCCTCACTTCAAATGGCGCGATTGGACGCTCGCAGAAGAAGTGCGCAAGGCAACAGGACTGCCGGTGAGAGTCGACAATGACGCGAACGCGGGTTCATTGGCAGAGTTATGGTTTGGCAGACCGGAGATCCGCGAGACGCGAGATTTCATTTTCGTATTGGTCGAAGAAGGAATCGGAACGGGAATTGTTTTCGATGGACAGGTCTATCATGGGGAAGGGGGCGCAGCGGGCGAGTTCGGACATATGACCATCGGCACCAACGCTCCCGTCGCCTGCGCCGTCGGCACTCGCGAATGCTGGGAGGCGTTTGCCTCGGAGCGTGCCGCTCTCGTGCGTTATCGCGCAATGGCAGGTCGTTCCACCAGCGGCGTTAGTTTTCAGCAATTGGTCGAGAGAGCGCTGGGGGGTGAACAGGCGGCCCGTGAAGCCCTTCTGGAGACCGCACACTACCTGGGCGTTGGCATTGCCAATGTGCTGAAAGCATTGAGTCCGAGTGCGGTTATTGTTGGTGGCGCAATTGCCCGCGCCTGGCCACTGATCTCAGAAAGGTTGAAGACTGCAGTTGAGGAAAACACCGTATGTCGTGGTCTTCCTTCAGCACGTATTGTTGCCTCGACTTTGGGTGCGAACCCGCGCCTCATGGGCGCTTTGAGTTTGGTTCTCGCAAGCAAGTTTGCGTCGGTTACGTCCTGATTCCGATTGAATCAGCTATCGTTTCTGATCTGCCGGTGCGTTTGTCTTTTCACATCCGGGGCTAATTACTGGAAGAGAAAAGAGACAAAACAGGGTTATTCCCTGGCCTCTACCCAGCACGACTAGACGAGGGGAGACTTCGAAGATGGTTTTCAAAAGAACGGTAGCGTTGCTATTTCTGAGTGGCACACTCTTTTTCTTTTGCGGCGCCGGCGCAAAGAACAGCGCCTCAGTGAAGAAGGAGGACTTTGGCAAAGCCGGCGGACAGAACGTTGAACTCTACACACTGACCAATCGAAACGGCGTCGAAGCGAAGATCAGTACTTACGGCGGCGCCGTGGTCTCGCTCAAAGTGCCCGATCGAAACGGCAAGTTCGACGACGTGGTGCTGGGTTACGACAGTCTGGATGGTTATCTGAAAGGGACCTCTTTCTTCGGCGCCCTTGTTGGACGTTACGGCAATCGCATCGCCGGCGGCCGGTTTAAGCTGAATGGAATCGAGTACAAGCTGGCGACGAACAACGGCGCGAACCATCTGCACGGCGGAATCAAAGGCTTTGACAAAGTGGTCTGGAAAGCAAAGCCTCTTAAGACGGCAAATGGCATCGCGCTGAAGCTCGGCTATTTAAGTCGCGACGGAGAAGAAGGCTATCCCGGCAATCTTTCCGTCGCGGTCACCTACACGCTGACTAATCAAAACGAATTGCAGATTGATTATTCGGCAACGACGGATAAAGACACGGTCGTCAATCTCACGCATCACTCTTACTTCAATCTGGCGGGCCAGGGAAATGGGGACGTCCTGAAGCACGAGTTGACGATCAGCGGCGATCGCTTCACCCCGGTGGATTCCGGTTTGATTCCCACCGGCGAACTACGTAGTGTGAAGGGTACACCATTCGACTTCACGCGACCGAAGGCGATTGGGGCAGACATCGGGCAGAGCGACGAGCAGCTCAAGATCGGCAATGGCTACGATCACAATTGGGTATTGAACGGAAAATCGGGAACCCTGCGACAGGCGGCGAAAGCGTTTGAACCAACTACCGGACGCGTGATGGAGGTCTGGACCACCGAACCGGGCATGCAGTTCTACACTGGAAATTTTCTGGACGGCAGTCAAATAGGCAAAGGGGGAAAGGCCTATCAGTTTCGCTACGGCTTTTGTCTTGAGACTCAACACTATCCTGACTCCCCAAACAAGCCCGATTTTCCTTCCACCGTGCTGAGGAAGAACGGCAAGTATCGGACGACCACGATCTATAAATTTTCAACGCGGCAGTAGAGGTGAACGGTGTGGCTGTGCTCGGATGGCTAATTCGCTTTCCATTCGTAACAACCTAATAGAAATTGTCTCACCTCGACTTGGATGATTCACAATCTGCGCGTGCCGTAAGCGTTATTCAGTTCAGAAAAGGAGATACCTATGAAACAAAGTTTTCGCAACGTTATCTCAATCAGTATTCTGGGGTTCCTGCTGTTTTCGGGTTGTAACAGGCGCGCGGGCGAGGTGAAGAAGATCGCCTTCGTCACTAATAACGCCGCCGACTTTTGGACCATCGCGCGCAAGGGCACAGAGAAGGCCCAGCAGGAAGTGCCAGGCGTGGAAGTCGAATTCAGAATTCCCTCCAACGGTGGCGCCGATGAGCAGAAGCGCATCGTTGACGACTTGCTGGCCAAGGGAATTGACGGCATGGCCATAAGTCCCGTCGATCCCGCCAATCAGACGCAACTGCTCAACGATGCGGCTAAACAGACTGTCGTGATTACCCAGGACAGCGACGCGCCAAAGAGCGACCGTGTCTGCTACATCGGCACCGACAACGTTGCTGCGGGCCGTCAGGCCGGTCAACTCATCAAGGAGACTTTGCCTAATGGCGGCAAAATCATGGTCTTCGTCGGCAAGATTGATGTGCAAAATGCGAGGGAGCGGTTCGCGGGTATCAAAGAAGCACTCAACGGCTCGAACGTCCAGATCGTAGACGTGCGCACGGACGATACCGATCGCGTGCGAGCCAAAGCCAATGCCGCGGATACATTGGTTCGCTACCCGGATCTGGTCGCTCTGGTCGGACTCTGGTCCTACAATGGCCCGGCCATCCTGAGCGCTGTCAAGGACGCGAACAAAGTGGGCCAGGTAAAGATCGTCTGCTTCGACGAAGAGGACGACACTTTAAAGGGAGTGAAGGACGGAGCTATCTATGCCACGGTAGTGCAGCAGCCCTACGAGTTTGGCAACCAGGCCATTCGCTTGATCGCCCAGATACTCAATGGCGATCGTTCAGCGATCCCGGCAAGCAAACAGATTTTCGTTCCTACTCTAGTGATCAAGAAGGACACAGTTGATGAGTTTACGGCTCGGCTTAATCAGCTTCGTGGTCGTTAATGAAATAGGTTTGAGTTTGTCCGGGGCGACAACTGAGAGTCTTTCATGTCATTCTAACCCGGTTGAAACCGGGTGAGAAGGTGATGAACTTACCGTGAATCGATTTCAGTAAGGACCGCGAATATTCATCGCTACCTCTTTTTCGTAGAACGCCTGTAATGTTTCATGTAACTCAGTGCTCAGGGGAGGCAATTCGCTCGCCTGCGCGTTGCCCATCGCCTGGGGAGCATTTCTGACGCCGGCAATGACCACGCTGACCGGTTCGTAATCGAGAATCCAACGCAAGGCCATTTGCGCCATCGTCATGCCCTGGGGCAGGAGCGGCCTAAGAGCCTCAGTTAGTTCGACGCCTGTTTCAAAGGGAAGCCCCGCGAAAGTCTCACCAACATTGAAGCTCTCGCCATTCCGGTTGAAAGTGCGATGATCACTTGCCGGGAATTTCGTATCTTTGGTATACCTGCCGGAAAGCAAACCACTGGCAAGCGGTAGACGAACGATGAGAGCGACTTTTTGGGCCTGGGCCTGATCAAATAACGCTGCGATTGGTTTCTGACGAAAAATATTAAAGATGATTTGAAGCGAGGTAAGATCGGGTTGTTCAATACTGACCTGGGCTTCCGCCATCGATTCAACACTGACGCCGAAGTGCCTGATCTTTCCTTCCTGCCGCAGCTCTCTTAGCCACTCGAAGACTTCGCCCTGCCGCAAGACCTCTATTGGCAGGCAGTGCAGTTGTAGGAGATCAAGAACGTCAACTCCGAGCCGTCGCAATGAGGCCTCAGCGTGAGCGCGAAAGGCCTGGAGAGAAAAGTTCTGAGGCCAGCCCGGCGTCGGGAAGCGGCCCAGCTTGGTTGCCACAAAGATCTCTTCCGAAGAGTCCTTAAGAAACTTGCCGATCAGTTTTTCGCTGCGACCAAGCCCGTAGACATCTGCGGTATCGAAAAAAGTGATGCCATTTTCAACCGCGGCTCGAAGGGTCAGGAGGGAATCCTCTTCGGAAATATCTCCCCATTCGGTGCCGCCTAGCTGCCAGGCGCCCAACCCGATCTCGGAGACGCTTACACCAGTATCATCAAACAGTCTTTTCCTCATTCAACGCCTCCCCAGGGTCGATTCCGAGCAACTTCGGCTACCACATCTGCTTCTACACTCCCGGTCTGCCTTTGTTCTCTGTTCAGCCTTTAGCGCCACCGCCACTAAGTTGGTGCAAAGCGGGATAGATCAATTGATAGGTTTGATAACTCTGGTCCATTAAGCTTCTGACGGTTGGGTTTGGTTCAATCCGCTCACGAACGCGGACTGCCGCGCCGCAAGCTTGATCCACCGAAGACCAGGTTCCAACGCCGACCCCGGCCAACAAGGCCGCGCCGTAAGCTGCGCCTTCATCTGCTTCCACCAGTTCGACAGTCTGACCGTAAATGTCGGCTTGAACCTGTTGCCACAACTCAGAGCGGGCACCACCCCCTCCGAGCCGTATTGTCTTAACCGGCACATTCATTTCGGCGAAAATTGTCAGGGTGTCCCTTAGAGAAAAGGCGACACCTTCGAGGATAGCGCGAATGACATGAGCTCGCGTGTGACTGGCAGTGAGCCCCACCAGCGCGCCGCGAGCATGCGGATCGAGATGAGGTGTACGCTCGCCCATCAGATACGGGGCCCAAAACAAACCCGCCGCGCCAGCCGGCGCAGTGGCGGCTTCGGCGCAGAGCTGCTCGTAAGGATCGCGGTCATCGTCCTTCCCGTTTTTCTCCACTGTTCCGAAGCGGTCGCGAAACCAGCGGAGCGAAAGGCCTGCGGCTTGCGTGACACCCATCACGTGCCAGCGGTCTGGCACCGCATGACAGAACGTGTGCACACGTCCCCTGGGGTCAAGTGCCGGTCGATCAGTAGCAGCGAAGACAACGCCGGAGGTACCGATCGTGGCGCTCACTGACCCGGGCCGCACAATTCCCATCCCGATTGCGCCCGCCGCCTGATCGCCAGCGCCCGCCACCACTGGCGTATCTACGCGCAGACCAGTTGTCTCTGCGCCCACAGCGGAAACGCGTCCAGTCACCGCCTGAGACTCGTAGACTCGAGGTAACAACTTCTCGTCCAGTTTCACCTGGGCCAACATCTCCTGCGACCACTTGCGCCGGCGCACATCGAGAAGCAGCGTACCCGATGCGTCTGCCACATCTGTCGCTCGATCGCCGGTTAGCCGCAGTCGCACGTAATCTTTTGGCAGCAGAACGCTACGCACGCGCGCCCAGGCTTCGGGCTCGGTTTCGCGCACCCATAGTAGTTTGGGGAGCGTGAAGCCGGCCAAAGCAGGGTTCAAGACGAGTTGAATTAGTTGTTCCGCGCCAACCCGTTCCGTGAGTTCGCGGCACTGAGCGTCGGTGCGCCCATCGCACCAGATGATGGCCGGACGCACAACCTCGTCATGTTCGTCGAGCAAGACGGCGCCATGCATTTGCCCGGTTAGACCAATGCACGCAATCTCTTCAGCCTGCACTTCGCCACCCGTCAGCACAGCACGCACGGCTGCCGCTGTGGCACGCCACCAATCGCGCGGATCTTGTTCCGCCCAGCCGGTCTGTGGCGACGCGAAAGCTTCGTGCTCGATCGTCGCGGAGGTGACAACGCGACCAGCCTCGTCAATGACGACTGCGCGACTGCCCCCAGTGCCTACATCGATGCCTAGTAGCTTCATTGTGCTCGCAAAGGAAATCGGATCCACGAAATAACAGAATACAAAAAGAAGGACTGATTAAGTCCTTTCGGCGCGTAACGTCGGAAGCATTTGATCAGAGGCCCCTTAATCTGTCGTAATTGGTCTCACTTTGGATCGTTTCGTGTTTCGTTTCAGAATAACCCTGGCCATTACCCAGGTTGAAGCGGTCAGATTGTCCGCCCCTGCGCAGGTGATCCAGGGCCAGAAGTTCACCTGCTCGCTTACGCGGGGGTTTCCCGGACATAAGTAGCAGTCAGGCACATAAGCAGGCAGCTCTTCCTCCGCATGTTTTACAATACCGCCGCTCCATGGCCGGTCCTGCCGATGTGCCGCTACAATTACCCCTTCCTCACGCAAAGGATGCCAACGCTCTTCCCAAACCATAGTGTTAGTTGAATTCTCCCGAGATGTCACCGCTTGCCTGATGAAACCTCATGGGGCACTCTTCTCCAAAGCCTGCTGGATGTCCTCAATAATGTCTGCTATGTCTTCTATGCCGACGGATATTCGCACCAATCCTTCGGTAATCCCCAATTGAAGTCGCCGTTTCGGAGACATCTCTCGATGCGAAGCTGTCGCCGGGTGTAGCACACCCGTAAATACATCGCCCAGACTTGTGGAACGTACGCATAGAGTGAGTGCGTCCATAAAGCGGAAGGCCGCCTCGCGCGAATTCTCCAGAAGTTCGATTGACACCAGTGCACCCGCATGAGGCGAGCGGAGCACGCGTTTCACAAGATCCGGATTCGGCGCTGTTGTGTGGGCGGGATAATGAACCCGGGAAACGCGGCTGTGGCTGGAAAGGTATTCCGCTAAACTCGCAGCGTTGGCACATTGGCGATCCATGCGCACGGACAGCGTCTTTAACCCGCGGTGAATTTCATGCGCCTCCCAAACACCGAGGATCCCGCCAACAAGCTTCATCACGCCAATCAGAGTTGGCAGATCCACTTCATCACGCGCAACGACCACTCCGCCCATCACATCCGCGTGCCCGCTCATATACTTGGTGGCGCTATGTACCGAGAAGTCCGCGCCGAGCTTGAGAGGTTGGCAAAGATAGGGAGAGGTGAAAGTGTTGTCCACGATGAACCGTGCGCGCGCTTCACGCGCGATTTCAGCGCAGGCGGCAATATCACAAACTTTCAGGAGGGGATTTGAAATGGTTTCAGCAATCAATACCTGCGGTCTGACCTCAAGAGCCTTCGCTCTCAAGGCCTCTATGTCGGAGAAATCCGCGGTTATGGTCTTAATGCCATACGAGCCGAAAATCTTGTAGAGCAGATCAATCGTGGCGCCATAGAGATCCTGCGATGCCAGGATCGTTGCGCTTGGGGCAAGCTCACACGCGAAGATGGCCGCATGCAGGGCGGCCATACCGGTGGAATAGGCGCAAGCGGCGGCGCCCTCTTCAAGCACGCGGACGGCTTCTTCCAGCGCCGCGACAGTGGGATTGCCATAGCGGGTGTAGATGTAGCCCTGTTTCTCCCCTGAAAACACCTGATCCACTTCCGCCATGGAATCATAAGTAAACGTGGCGGCCGCATAGATCGGAGTGGTGACGGGCTTGCCCTGAGGAGGCAGGCCTCTTTCACCAGCGTGGACCAGTTGAGTGTTAATACCGAGCGCTTTCTTGCCAGCCGCCATCCGAAACTCCTATCCGCACATCAAATTAGACCCCTCAGATTAGAACCCGAAGGTTTTCCCTATATAATTTTTCAATTCTCATTGGTCATCGTCCAACAAGTTCTCCACCCGCCGTTTAGATAGGGCACTTGTGCTCCGCCGCGCGAGGCGGACAAGTCCGCTTTCTAAACGATGGGCTGGGGCAATGGCAAATGAAAAATCTGAAATAAAAACCATCCGCCTCTCTTCACCGATTTCAATAGCAGCGTCAACAAAATTATTTTTATGGAACGATAAGAGCAGGCTCTCCTTCCTGACTGCGATAATGCTCAGCCAGACGCGTGCGCTTCTGGTAGGCCTCGCGAGCGATCTGCACATCCTCCAGGAAATGGGGCAGTTCCTCCAGCTTCAGTGCCTGTGGCCCATCCACGAGGGCTTGAGCGGGCAACGGGTGGAAGTCTACGAGCACCATGTTGGCGCCGGCGATAACGCCCTGCGCTGTCGCGTGCATCACATCGAGAATACCTTCCGGGCCACTGGTGCGAAAGCCGACCGAGTGGGAAGGGTCAACGCAGACGGGCATGCGCGTCAGGCGCTTGACCACCGGCACATGGGCGAAGTCGACGAAGTTCCGGTGCGGCTCACCGATGTTCGTCTTCATGCCGCGCAAACCGAAGACAACTTTTCGATTACCCTCACTGGCAAGATACTCGGCCGCGTGAAGAGACTCGTCCAGCGTGATTCCGAAACCGCGCTTTAGTAATACAGGAAACTCCTGCTGCCGCCCGACGATTTTAAGCAGCTCAAAGTTTTGCATGTTGCGCGTGCCGATCTGAAGCATCACACCGGTTGGGTCGCCGGTTTCATGCAGCGCTTCCTGGACCTCATCGATGTGCGATTCATGAGTGACTTCCATGGCGATGACTTTGATCCCATACTTACCTGCCAACTCAAAAACGTACGGGAGGCATTTACTTCCGTGTCCCTGAAAAGCGTAGGGACTTGTGCGCGGTTTATAAGCTCCCATGCGTGTGCAGATCTGCCCGTTCTCCTTGAGTGCCCGCATCATCAGCTCGACGTTTGTCGGGTTGTCTACGGCACACAACCCGGCAAACACGTGGAGTGTGTCCTGTCCGAAGCGCACGCCCTGATAGTCGAAATGTGAATCGCGGTCATCGCCTTTGTGCCGGCCCAGTACGCGATACTCCTCAGAAACTCGCACCGCGCGCTCCACGCCCGGCAGGCTGCGCATATCGTGGAGTGAAATTGCAGCCGTGTTACCGATGAGATAGACCTCAGTCAACGACTGTTCGACGCCTTCTTCACGATGAACGCGGACCTGGATGTTTTGCAGGCTACCGAGATGCGCCAGCAACTGGCGGTAAACGTCGCTCTCGGGATCAATGTTAGGAGTAAGAATAAGAAGCATGGTTTTTCATTAATTCCTCGCTGGGCTTTATGCTGGCCCGGATTCTCCAAATAAACTTCTGGTGATGGTCAACTCCAGACCAACTCCCTCGGAACAGTCAACTAGCTCATCGCGTACAGCGGTCAGCTTTCCGACAAGCGCATCGAGTGCGGCAACGGTCTCGGTTGAATTCGTCGCCAGAATGCCGCCCCACACTGACCATGAGCTGGAAGCGAGCCTGGTCATGTCGCGATAGCCTGCGCCCGATAAGCTAACCAGGGCGTTAAAGTCCGGCTGATCCTTAGTGACTGCTGCCAACGCACTCGCAACGATCTGTGGCAGATGACTGACCAACGCCATCACCCGGTCGTGTTCGACGGCAGTCATATAGGTAACGCACGCGCCTAGGAGATCGAGCGTTTCTTTCAGCGCGGTATGCGCGTGTCCCTCATCCTGATCTCCGTCAGTAACCAGCACATAAGGCGCGCCGGCGAAAAGATCACCGCGCGCGTGGGCCAGTCCCTGGAGGTGACTGCCCGCCACGGGATGCCCGCCGACGAATATTTGAGTTCCCGTCAGATGCAAGCGAGCCGCACGGCATATTTCCACTTTTGTGCTTCCCGCATCGGTAATAACGGCGCCAGATTTGATTTGACGCGCCTGTTCGCTTAGAAATTCGATAATCTCCGCGACCGGCATCGCCAGGTAGATCAAATCTGACGATGAAACACTCTCGCTTGCGCCCTTCGTAATAAAAGCCTGATCCACGAACGCCTGATCCACTTCATCAATCACTCCCGCTCGGACAGCTTCTTCAAGCACTGACGCGGAGGCGTCCCAACCGGCAATTCGAGCGCACGCGCCCGCGCGACGCAAGGCCAGGGCAAACGAAGCGCCAATCAAGCCACAGCCGATGATCGTTACCCGGTCCCAACGCGTAGTCATTCAGCCACACTTTCCAGCAGAGTCCAGAATTCAGGCAGCGACACTCCCACCGAGTGAAATGCGCCTTCGATCTGCGAAGGTCCCTCCGCGACGAGAGCTGCCACAGCTCCGGCCATGGCAATTCGATGGTCGCCAAACGAAAAGAGTTGAGCGCCATGCAACTTCCCGCCGCGGTAGAGTTGCCAGCCGTCCGGTCGTGCCTCAATGCGCGCACCCATGCGGGCGAGGTTTTCCACGGTCGCCGCGATGCGGTCTGATTCCTTAACTCGTAGCTCTTTGGCATCGCGCAACTTCATCTCCCAACCAATGCTCGCTGCGATGCAGCCCAATAGAGGCAGTTCGTCTATCAGGTTTGAAATGCTGGCGCCCGAAACTTCAAGCTTCAGCGATCTATTCATGGCGGCGCCTCGAATGCGAAGTGAACCGATAGGTTCTCCACCTTCGAGCCGCTCGTCGGCGATACAAATTTCCGCGCCCATCCCCGTTAGCGTCGAGAGGAAGGCTGTCCGCGTGGGATTAAGACCCACATCGCGGATCAACAGATCGGAACCGGGGAGAGCAACGGCGGCGGCGATGAAGAATGCTGCTGAAGAAATGTCGCCGGGAACGACCAGGCTGCGAGAACGCAGCGACACGCCTCCCTGCACGCTGAGCGCGTCGCCATTTCGTTCAACCTGCGCGCCGAACTCCTGCAACATGCGTTCGGTGTGATCGCGTGTCTGTGCCGGTTCCTCAACGGTGGTAATCCCATCAGCGGCCAGTCCCGCCAGTAGCACCGCCGACTTGATCTGGGCACTGGCGATCGGGAGACGATAGTGGATGGGTTGCAGGGGCCGGCATCCCTTGATGCGGAGCGGCGCGCACCCGTTAGCTTCCAGTTCAACCCGGGCTCCCATCAAACGCAGCGGTTCCGCGACTCTCAACATCGGCCGTGACCGCAGGGAATCGTCACCCGTGATGGTCGCTGCAAACGGTTGGCCGGCAAGGATGCCCGCGAGGAGGCGCATGGTCGTACCGGAGTTTTGAGCATCCAGGATCTGCTTGGGTTCCTGTAGGCCGGAAGGTCCAGCTCCGCGTATGACGACAGTTGAACCATCCCTGACAACGCTTACGCCGAGCCCCCGAAAACATTCAAGCGTCGCCTCGCAATCCTGGGCGGATGAAAAGTTTTGCAGGACGGAATCACCGCCGGCGAGGGAACTGAGCATTGCGGCGCGATGTGAGATCGATTTATCCCCGGGCACGCGCAACTCGCCGCGCAAACGATTAATGGGAGAGACCGCCACCGCCTCGTTTTCGTAACCTACACTGTTAGTTTGCGGGCGAACCACCCCATTAGTATCGGGCCTGGAAGAGCGATCAATCACGATCATCGGTTCCTTTGTTAAAGTGCGGCTGTGCCGCCTTCGGTGCGGAAAGGCTATGCCTTTCCGCTTAGCGTTCGTTCTTCTTTGAGGCTACGCCTCGCCGAAGTTCAGAATAGAACTCCGGTTTTCACCGGGAGTGAGATGTTCATAGATTCGACTCAATTCCGTTTCAGAACCCACCCGCTACCGCGAGGTGGTACTGACCTCATGACACTGCACCGATCGTAATTCGTTCGCTAACGACGTCAGTATTCGTGCAACTGGCGCCAGTAGCCATCGAAGTTTCGGCGCATCTCGCCGAGGCTATCGCCGCCAAACTTTTCAATCATAGCCCCGGCAAGAACCAGAGCAATCATTCCCTCGCCGATCACGCCCGCAGCCGGTACTGCTGTGACGTCCGAACGCTCGAAGGCTGCTGTCTCTTCCTCCTTGGTGTCGATGTCCACCGAGCGCAGCGCCCGGCGCAGCGTCGAGATTGGTTTTAGAAATCCCCGCACGCGTAACTCGGCGCCATTCGTTACCCCACCTTCAAGGCCGCCGGCTCGATTGGTGTGCCTGACAAACTTCTGCGCCTCATTGTCATAGAAAATCTCATCGTGTACTTCAGAGCCCGGCAATCCTGCCGCTTCGACCCCGGCGCCGATGGCCACTGCCTTGACTGCCGGGATTGACATGAATGCCTGTGCTAAGCGGCCGTCGAGTTTGCTGTCCCATGATGTGTGCGAACCAAGACCGGGCACGAGGCCGCGCGCGACAACCTCAAAGATACCGCCGAGTGTATCGCCGGCGCGCTTGGTTTCATCGATCAACTCAACCATGCGTTGTTGCGCCTCGATGTCCGCACAGCGCAACGGCGCGTCAGCAGGGATTGCGTTAATAGCCTCCCAAGGTAGTGTCAACGGCGTTTCGGGCACGCCGCCGAGCTGGATGACATGGCTTCCGATCTCTGCCTCGAAGGCGGCGAGCAACTGCTTTGCGAGTGCGCCGCAGGCAACGCGTGCCGCGGTCTCGCGCGCCGACGCGCGTTCGAGCACGTTGCGCAGATCGCGGGCATCATATTTTTGTCCGGCCGCAAGATCGGCATGGCCGGGACGCGGGCGTTTGACGCGGCGAGACTTTTCTTCCGGCAGATCGCGCGGCTCCGCAGACATTACATCAGTCCAATTGGCCCAGTCCTTGTTCTCAATCATCAGCGCGATGGGTGACCCGAGTGTCAAACCGTGGCGCACGCCACTCAGAATCTCGGCATGGTCGCGCTCGATCTTCATCCGCCCGCCGCGTCCATAGCCCCACTGCCGCCGTGCTAATTCGTGGTCAATGACGCCAACATCAATACGCAGCCCGGCCGGCAATCCTTCAAGGATCGCCACCAGGGCCTGGCCGTGTGATTCGCCCGCAGTTGTGAATCGCAGCTTCGACATTTATCTGCTCCCCGCCCGATAGCAGCCTAAAACGCGCACTTCTGCTGCGCGCTCACCGAGTTCAGTCAGTGCCTCGATTACTTTTTCATCATTCGTTGAGGCCTGCAAATCAAGGTAAAAATGGTACTCCCATGGCCGGCCTTTGATGGGCCGACTTTCAATTTTTAGCAAATCGATGCCGCGATCGGCGAAGGGTTGAAGAGCACGGTGCAATGCTCCTGATTTGTGCGGTAGTTTCATGACCAGAGAAAGCTTGTCCGCTCCGAAAGTTTCGCTGTTTAACGAGGTAAGCAGGACAAAGCGCGTGTAGTTTTCGGCATGATCCTCGAGATTCCCGCGTAACACGGTGCCACCATAAATATTTGCCGCGCGGAGGCCGGCAATCGCGGCGCGCGTCGGGTCGCCCCGCTCGACCACCTTCGCAACGCTGCCGGCAGTGTCTTCCGTGGCGATTCTCTGAAGCTGCGGATGCGCCGCGAAGAACCGTTCACACTGGGCCAATGCAACCGGATGGGATTCGACACTTTCTATTCCATCGAACGACGCGCCGGCACAACCGATGAGATGGTGTCTGATCGGGATGATAACTTCAGCTGCGATATGCAGCGAACTTTCCAGTAGCAGATCGTAAGATCGGTGAACCGATCCGGCCAGGCTGTTTTCAACGGGGGCGAGCACGTAGTCGGCGGCTGCTTCGTCGATGGCCACAAAAAGAGACTCAAAGGTTGGACGTGGGACGAGTTGAATCTCTTCGCCGAGCAACTTAACGGCGGCCTCTTCGCTGAAAGCGCCGCGCTCTCCCTGAAAAGCTACTCGCGTCTTGACCGTTGGGTGACTCATGGGTGGAAAGTTTTCTATGGCAGATAAACCACTATTTTGTTGTCGCTGGTTAAGGACGTTCCATGGCGCAAGCCTCGATCCGGCGAGACTCGCGAATTATGCAACCGAAGAGCTCCACGATTGCCTGTTCATCAAGCGGACCCGGATTAGCTTCCCGCGCCCGCTCGATTACTTCCTGCTCCCGCGTTGGGTCACAAAGTGCGGCGCCCGTGAGTCGCTTCGACTGGCCTACCTTGACGGCAAGGCTGGCGCGGTTGTTGAGCAGGCGAAGTAGCTCGTCATCGATGGCGTCAATTTCCGCTCGCCAGTCTTCAATAGTCATCTGCTCTGCTCCTCTTTTGAATGTTTCCGCTCCACTTCGCCCGGTTAACCCGAGTTGCATAATACATTCGGATTAGGCGAGGCCTTCGGCATACTCGATGAAATAAAAAAACCAGCCGCAACTTTCTCTCGGAAGGTTGCGGCTGGCTTCGAACTCTTTTGCGTCGTCTGTTTCTCTACATCACCCGGTGACGCGCATAAGCTTTCCCGCAACCGCTCTCCCCATGAAGAAGCGGTACGTAAAAGCGAAATAATAAAAGCGAGTGTGATGCATTTGTCTAAATCGCCCGGCTGATGCTTTACCCGTTGATGCGGAGCGACGAGGCACTATACGCAACGTTGCAAAAAACTGTCAAGGTTTTTCAACAAGGCGCTGCTCCAAAAAACAGTAGTGGCTGAGTTTGAAGTGGGGGGAGGGACGGTAAGCACTATCGCCGGATGCTAGAGTCAACGTCAGTATTAAACTTTTACCCAGGGTTTCAAAGCAAACCCTGGGCTAAAATTAGCGAACGCTTTCAGCGTTATTTTCTTAAATTTGCCAACGCTTTCAGCGTAAATCTCCAACTGCGCGCGGCGCCGCGCGCAGCAGCAAGAATACAGCGAGCTGGATAGACTTCCGCTGCCTTCTGGCAAAGCATCAAGTTTTACGTAAATGCTCGTTTGCCGGCCATTTTTTGCCTGCCATTAAAGGAGAAGTTGACGCTGGGATCCGGCGCTACCGCGCTCGGTTCTGTATTGATTTACCCGCTCATGCTTTAGCCAGAAATCGATCGATTCGGTCGAAAACATCCCCGAGCGTCGCCTCATCAGCCAGGTAGACCATCCGAAAATAACCTAACTCAGGGGCGGTGCCGAATCCAGAACCGTGTACCACGAGCACGCCCGTTTCTTCCAACAGCTCGAGTACAAACTGTTCATCCGTCCGCTTGCCCAACTTCTCCGCCTTAATCATGAGGTAAAAGGCTGCCGCAGGTATCTCGCAGGATAGGCTTTCGTTCGTCCGCACGCGCTCGACGCAGAAGTCGCGTCTGCTCTTGAGCTCGCTTAGAAAAACCTGTTGGAATTCCCGACTCCCCTCCAGCGCGGGCTTCACCGCATATTGCGCCGGTGTGGGTGAACAGAGCCGTCCGCTCGCGAGTCGGCCGATTGCTCCTGTCAGGTCACGCATCAGGCTTTCGTGAGTGTAGCGCATCCAACCGACGCGCCAACCCGGCACTAAATGAGTTTTCGACAGGCTCTCCAAAGTAATCAGCGGCACGTCCAGCTCCTGAGCCAAAACGGAAGCGGATGCTGGTGGCTCTTCAAAACATAGTTCTCGATAAACTTCATCAGCGATCACCAGCAGCTTGTGCCGCGCGGCTACTTCCAGAATCTGTTTGGTCGTTTCGTTCGGAATGATAGACCCGGTCGGATTGTTAGGATTGATTAGAACCAGTGCACGCGTTCGTTTCGTGATTAGTGAGTCTATTTCCTCGGTGTCGGGTTGCCATCCACGCGTGGTCTGAAGCCGGTAATATCGCGCGATTGCACCCAGCTTATTGAGGATGGCGGGATAGATTGGGTAACCCGGAGCCGGCAGCAAAACTTCATCGCCATCATTAACCAGAGCCGTCAGCACGAGGTCGGCTGCTTCAGAAGCGCCCGAAGTCATCAGCACTTGTTCCGGTGTAACAGGCGCTCCCAGGCCGGTCGCATAAACAGCGACGGCGCTTCTCGCGGCGTGCAAACCAGCTGAGTGTGCATAGCCCGTGAAGCTGTCTCTGAGCGCCCGCGCAACGGCTTCCACGACATGAGCAGGTGGCCGGAACCCATAAGCCTGTGGATCACCGATGTTCAGGTAGACGACGCGGCGACCGGCGCGTTCCTGCGCCTCGGCGGCACTGACAAGGTTCCGAATTGCGTAATGAAAGTTTGCAGTTCTGATGGATGGAGAGATCATTTGGCACCCCGACGAAGACTGTCCGCAGATTACGCAGATTACGCAGATTACGCAGATTCGGAAAACAACTCAAGAAAGAATAGTTGGCGTCTGGCTCCCTTGGTGGTCTATGAGTCTCAGTTCATAATCTGTGTAATCGGCGTAATCTGCGGACGCTACTAAGCGAAATTTTATTTATTAGTCGATAAAAACTATTGAGTTGACTGCAGCCGCGACCATTGTTTACCTTTCCCGTATCGTGTCGCACAGATCCAATATCATGAACGTCAAAACTTCAGGCTGTCGCTGTATGTGTACGTGTATGAACATGCGCGCGACATGCCGGCATATGTTGCAGCGTTTCCCCTAAAGAGGCTAAGAACAGAAGAGCTTTAGCTCTCGCGCTTACTTAGCGCGAGAGTTTTTTTTTGACCTGGGAAAGCCGAACATCTCAAGCGCGAGCGCGATGTGAGGAACGTGGCCTTAACGAAATGACAATCAAGAATTCCGAGTCTCAATCGCAGACCTTGCCCGAATACGTACAGGACGAGCTGGCTAATTACGAACAGCAGATCCGCAAATATCGGGCCGGTGAAGTGGATGAGACAAAGATGCAAAAGCTACGGCTGCACTTCGGCACTTATGCTCAGCGCCAGGAGGGAGTGCAAATGCAGCGGATCAAGATTCCGGGCGGGGTCTTGAGCGCGGATCAACTGATACGCCTGGCGGATGCGGCGGACCGGTTTGGCAGTGGCTTCCTGCATTTCACTACTCGCGAAGATGCGCAAATCTACTATGTTAGATTGGAAGAGACACCTGAGCTCTTGCGTTTCCTGGCTGAAGGCGGAATCACCTCGCGCGAAGCGTGCGGCAACACTGTACGCAACATCACCGCGTGTTATCGCGCGGGCACGTCTGCCACTGAAAGCTTCAATGTACAGCCCTATTCGGAGGCGCTGTTTCGCTATCTCGTGCGCAATAAATACAACCAAAATCTGGGACGGAAATTTAAGATCACGTTTGAAGGGTGCGCAGACGATCATTCCGCTCTGCGAATTCACGATATTGGTTTATGGGCTGTCACCAAAACTCGGAAAGGCAGATTGAGGCGCGGCTTCCGAGTTTATCTGGGCGGGGGCCTTGGGGCCGCGCCTCATCTTGCTTATCTCTACACAGACTTTCTTCCCGCGGACGAGTTGTTCAATCTTGCCGCTGCTGCTTTGCGTCTTTTCGACCGCTACGGCGAGCGCAAAGCGCGCATGAAAGCGCGCATGAAATTCCTGATCGAATCGCTGGGGTGGGAAGCGTTTCGCACAGCACTCGACGAAGAGCGGGAACGAGTTGGCCCACTACCGCTAACCAATTACCTCGAAGAGACAGAAGAGGTTATTCCTGAGACTGCGGAAGGCCCGCGAGGCCTGAAGGTGCTCGATCCACGGACCAACGATCCGCAATTTCAGGCATGGGCACGCGATTCGGTAATTGATCATAAGATCTCGGGCTTTCGCGGCGTCCACGTGCGCATCAAGTTGGGCGATCTGACAGCAGAACGTGCGCGCGGGTTGGCCGAAGTTGTCCGCCAGTTCTCGTCGGGTCAGTTGCGGATTTCGATCGAGCAGAACATCTATCTGCCCTGGGTGAGGGTAGAATGGCTTTCGGATCTTTACGCTGCACTCGGCGAACTATCGCTGGCCGAGCGCGGCGTGGGAACGATCGCTGATGTAACGACATGTCCAGGGTCTGACACGTGCCGGCTGGGTATTGCGTCGGCTAAAGGGCTTGGCAGCGCACTCAGTGGCGCTGGCGGCGGCGCGCCTGGAGACGCCCCCACTGCTTCATCGGTCCATCCCATCCATGCCGCTTTGTATAGGGAGCCGTTTAGGCCGTTGCGCATCAAGGTCTCCGGCTGCCCCAATGGCTGTGCGCAACACTCAATAGCCAACATCGGATTCTACGCCGCGGCTCTTTCGCAGGAAGACCGCAGCGTGCCGGCCTACTTTGTGACTCTAGGCGGCGAAACGTCGCCCGGGAGTGCGCAGTTTGGTTCACTTCTGGGAAAGTTTCCCGCGAAAAATTGCGTAAGCGTGACCGAAACCCTTCTGGTTCTCTACGAAAAGGAGAGACTCCCAGGTGAGAATTTCACCTCTTTCGCTAACCGGTTCGGAACCAAACGCTTGAAAGAAGTACTCGATCCGCTGCGCCACGTGCCTTCGTTTGAGGCAGACCCGTCATTTTATCAGGACTACGGCCACGAGCATGAAAGCTTTGCGGTTCGCCGCGGTATCAAAGGCGAATGCGCCGGCTCAACGGTGGCGGAGACTTTGCCGACCATCCAGGCAGCGCAGGAACGATTGGCCCAGGCGGAGGCGTTGATCTATCACAAGGAATTCGAAGCTGCGGGTCTCGCAGCTTATGAAGCCGCTGCGGCTGCCGCTCGGGTTCCGCTCTACGCCCGGCTGGTCGATCCCTTCACCGCGGATGAAGCTCTCTGGGAATTCGAGAACCTTTTTGTCTTGTCCGGTGAGACCGGAGGTATGTGGGAGGGAATCTCATCACGTTTCGAAGAGCTGAAAAGCTGTGTCCGACGAACTTCAGGCGGTCATGGCCGCGCGGAAGTCCACGCCGGAAACCAGCGACAGACTGAAGTTTATGGGACACCTGATGACGCGGCACGAGAGATCCTCGAGGAGGCTCGGAGCTTCGTTAACTACTGCGCTCTACCCTTAAACCGGGAGTCGGGGGTTGCCGCATGAAGGACAAGACGCAGCGCGGCGTTCTGGGTGTTCTGATCGTCGGGCACGGCAGCCGTCGCGCGGAAGCAAACGAAGATGTGCGGAAGGCGGCGGTGCGCATCGGCGAAAGTGGAGGCTTTGTGCTGGTCGAACCCGCGTTCCTCGAGATCGAACATCCGAACGTACACGAAGGATTCAAGAGGTTGGTCCAACGCGGAGCAAGCGACATTACGGTTCATCCCTATTTTCTCTCGCCCGGAAGGCACACACGCGGCGATATTCCTTTGAAAGTTTCTGAGGCAGCCAGGTGCTATCCAGGGATTAACTATCGGATCAGCGAGCCACTATCAGCGCACCCCTTGGTGATTGAAGCATCTGTCGAACGTATATTCGAAAGCATCGACCACGTAACGTCCGCCAGGGTATCAGGCAGTCAGCACTTAAGCCGAGTAGGCTTCCGGGCAGAACGCGGCACCGTCTATCTAGTCGGCGCGGGCCCGGGCGATCCCGGACTGCTGACGGTGAAGGCACTGGCTCTTCTCGAGTCATGCGATCTGGTCGTTTACGACTATCTCGTCAACCCGGACGTGCTCAGTTACGTTCATGAGTCCATTGAGCGCGTGTATGTTGGGAAAGTCGGGGGCGGGCGCCACACTCCACAGCGGCAGATCAATCATTTACTCGTTCAACATGCGCGAACGGGAAAGCGAGTGGTACGGCTCAAAGGGGGCGATCCGTTTCTATTTGGACGCGGCGGCGAAGAGGCCGAAGCGCTCGTCGCAGCAGGCGTCCCGTTTGAAGTGGTCCCGGGAATCAGCTCAGCGCTGGCCGTCCCGGCCTACGCCGGCATCCCGTTGACTCATCGCGGCATGTCTTCCTCCGTGGCTGTGATCACAGGCGCCCGCAGCGGTGACGGCAAGTTTGAGTCGGGAGCCTTTGCGCAGCTTGCGTCAGTAGAGACAGTTGTTGTGTTGATGGGTGTGGCAAATCTGCGTGAGATTGCCAACGAGCTGGTGAAGTCCGGGCGTTCAGTGGAAACGCCCGCAGCCGTTATTCGCTGGGGCACTTATAACGGCCAACAAACCGTCACGGGAACGCTCGGCTCAATTGCAATTGAGGCGGAACGCGCGGGCATGCGCGCTCCCGCAGTAATCGTTATTGGCGAGGTTGTGCGGTTGCGTGAACGCCTGAGCTGGTTTGAGCAGATTCTCGGCGTCGTTGATGAAGAAGAGTTGGAAGCTACGCTCGCGGTGGCTTGTTGAAAAGGAGACTCGAGTTTTCACATAGTCTCTAAGGCATGGTGCTGACTAAGGAAGATAATTATGGCTTCGGCTGCGCTGTCGATTGGTGAGGAAACGACAGATAAAGATTGGAAGGCTCTCTCCGCTGAATTCGAGGCGGCCTCTCCGGAAGCTGTACTTCGTTGGGCCATCGAGGAATTTTCACCGGATGTCGCGCTGGCTACCGGTTTCGGCGCTGAAGGCTGTGTGCTTATTGCAATGCTGTCCGCTATCAGTCCGGCCACGCGTATTTTTTATCTGGATACTGATCTGCTCTTCCCTGAGACCTACGCTTTGCATGACCAACTCGAAGCGCGCTACGGCGTTCATTTCGAGCGGCGGGCAACCAGCCTCTCGGTCAGTGATCAAGCTGCTCAATATGGGGAGCGGTTGTGGGAGCGGGAGCCAGATCTTTGCTGCCGTCTTCGCAAAGTCGAACCGCTAAAGGAAATGTTGCAGGGGATGCGCGCCTGGGTTACAGCCATTCGCCGCGATCAGTCGGTCGCGCGAACGCACACCGGCTTTGTTGAGTGGGATCGGAAATTTGGTCTCGTCAAGATAAATCCGCTTGCCGCGTGGTCCGCGCGGGATGTCTGGAGCTACATCGCAAAGCACAATGTGCCTTATAACGCGCTTCACGATCAGGGCTATCCGTCTATCGGATGCATGCCGTGTACGACGCCGGTACAAATCGGTGAGACGCCACGCGCTGGACGTTGGCGTGACACAGCTAAGAGCGAATGCGGAATTCATGAACGAGTAAATGGTGAATAGTAAATGGTAAATGGTGTCCATTCTCCCATTCAATATTGACCATGTACCGATTGAGGAACGTTCGTCCATTTACCATTGACCATTCACCATTTACCAATTAAGGACAAAAGCAATATGAAACTTATTCGCCCCCACGGGGGGACGCTGGTTGACAGAGAAGTGACAGGGCCCGAACGTGAACGGCTGATTGAATCCGCTCGGGACATGCCCACCCTTCGTCTGGGCGCACGGGAGATTTCCGATCTGGAGATGATTGCCACCGGGGCCTATTCCCCGCTCGAAGGGTTTTTAGATCGGTCCGACTACAGTGCGGTTTGTGCCAACATGCGACTGGCAAACGGCGCCGCATGGTCTATTCCGGTAACGCTTCCACTCGCAGATGAACAAGCCGGCTCCATTTGCCAGTTTGAGGACGTGGCGCTGTATCAGGACGACCATCTTCTTGGCATACTTCATCTCGCCGACAAGTATCGTTACGACAAAGCGCGAGAAGCGGCGCTTGTGTACCGCACGACAGACCAGGCACACCCTGGTGTCAGCAGGCTCTACAATCAGGGCGACTGGTTACTGGGAGGAAAGATTAGCCTGGTTAACCGTTCAATTAATCTTGCCTTCCCGAAATATCGGCTGGACCCGTCTGAGACACGCGCTCTTTTTCTCGAGCGTGGCTGGCGGCGCGTGGTTGGTTTTCAAACGCGCAATCCGGTTCACCGCGCGCACGAGTACATTCAAAAGTGCGCTCTGGAAATCGCCGATGGACTTCTCTTGCATCCGCTGGTCGGTGAAACGAAAGCCGACGATGTCCCTGCAGATGTGCGCATGCAGTCGTATGAAGCCATACTTGCCGGATATTATCCTCCATCGCGCACGATCCTTTCGATTATGCCCGCGGCAATGCGCTACGCCGGGCCGCGCGAAGCGGTCTTTCATGCGCTAATTCGCAAGAACTATGGTTGCTCGCATTTTATCGTTGGACGCGATCATGCCGGTGTAGGTCACTACTACGGAACTTACGACGCGCATCACATCTTCGATCAATTCGAACCGGAAGAGTTGGGTATCACCCCACTATTTTTCGACCATACGTTCTATTGCCGCACTTGTGCCGCAATGGCCTCAAGCAAGACCTGTCCGCATGAAACGTCGGCACACGTTACGTTGTCAGGCACGAAAGTCCGAGAGTTGTTAAGCGCGGGACAATTGCCACCCGTTGAGTTTTCACGTCCGGAGGTTGCTCAGGTGCTCATTGATGCGCAGCAACAGTTTTTAGTAGTCAGTAGTCCGTCGTCCGTGGTCAGTAGTCCGTAGTCAGTTGCAATTCCTTGGACTTTGGTCTTGGGACTTTGGTCTTTGATGTTTGGCGCTCATTGTCACGTTTCTATGAAAATTGAATTTTCGCGCAGAAATCAAGACCAAAGACCAAAGTCCCAAGACCAAAGACCTGCAACTGGCCACGGACGACGGACCACGGGCGACGGACCACGGAACACGGACCATTTTTGGAGAGCTGACAAATGAGTAGTAGAAGAGGTTTCACGTTGTGGTTGACAGGCCTGTCCGGCGCTGGCAAGACCACCTTGGCTGCGCTCCTGGCGATGGAATTACGCGCGCGCGGTGTCAGTGTAGAAGTATTGGACGGAGACGAGGTGCGCACCAATCTATCAAAAGGTCTGGGGTTTTCTAAACAGGACCGCGATACCAACATCCGCCGCATCGGCTACGTTTGCCGGTTGCTTTCGCGTAACGGGGTCGGCACGATCTCCGCGGCCATCTCACCCTATAGCGCGGTACGCGACGAGGTGCGATACGCGGTTGAGCAGGATGGAACCAAATTCATCGAAGTCTTCGTCAAGTGCCCGATTGCGGTTCTCGCCGAGCGCGATGTGAAAGGACTCTACAAAAAAGCGCTTGCCGGAGAGCTCAAAGGGTTTACAGGAGTTTCTGATCCGTACGAAGAGCCGCTTGCGCCCGAGGTTGTGGTCGAGACGGATCGGGAGTCGGTTGAGTTCAGTATGAGCAAGATTCTTCGCACGCTTGAGCAACGTGGTTTGATACAGTACGCTGATCAAAGCAGACCGCGCAGGGTGCGTTCTGTTTTTTCACGGCGTTAGGGAAGGCGGGCTCAGCGCTCCAGCACTGTTAGCGTCGCCGGGCGCGGCAGCAGCGTGACAATTCTGAAGAGATTGTTTCTCGAAAGACAGATAAGGAAAAGGTGATGGCAAACAACCAGGACAATACCAAACTCCATTTCAACACGCTTGCGATTCACGGCGGTCAGACACCCGATCCGGCCACTAACGCACGGGCCGTACCCATTTACCAGACCACTTCCTACGTTGAGTCGCAACAAGGTAAAAGAGTCGCCGGAGCGGGCACAGCATAAAGATGAGCGCTGCGTTAGAGCCTACAGTTGAAGCTGATTGTACTTTCCGGACAGATGAACCGTTCAGGCTCAACTCTGGCGTTGGGTTGCAGTCTGTCACACTCCGTTATGCGCTGTACGGAGAACTGAATGAAGCGCGTGACAATGCGCTGCTTGTTTGTCATGCATTATCTGGTTCGGCGAGGGTGGCGGATTGGTGGCCGCAGCTGATTGGTCCTGGCCGACCCTTCGATACGAACCGCTATTGTGTTATCGGCGTAAATACTATCGGGTCGTGTTACGGCTCGACTGGACCACTTTCTGAAAATCCCCAAAAGCCTCGCGAACGTTACGGCAGCAACTTTCCCCTCATCACAATCAACGACATCGTAAGGACGCAAGCGCTGCTGCTGGACCATCTGGGCGTCGAGCGGCTTAAGGCCGTCATTGGGGGTTCAATTGGAGGCATGCAGGCATTGAGTTGGGCTGTGGATTTTCCGGAAAGAGTGGAGCGCTGTATTGCAATCGGTGCAGCGCCGCTTTCCGCTATGGGCCTTGCTCTTAATCACCTGCAACGGCAGGCGATTCTCAACGACCCGGCGTGGCGCGGTGGTCATTACGCACCGGACCAACAGCCGATTGCGGGGCTGGCTCTAGCGCGCGCGATCGCGGTTTGTAGTTACAAATCGGCGGAACTTTTTTCGGAGCGCTTTGCGCGGCGCCCTGACCGTAGCGGCGAGGATCCGCAGAGTTCACTAACCGCACGTTACGACATTGCAGGCTATCTGGATTATCAAGGCTCGAACTTTACAGCGCGTTTTGACGCGAACTCCTACCTGGTGCTCTCGAAGGCGATGGATACCTTTGATCTCGCTCATGGCGATAGATCCGCGCCTTCGCTTGAGGCAGCCTTGCGCCGGATTCGCGCACGCGTGTTGCTGGTTGGTATCTCTTCAGACTGGCTCTTTCCGGCGAGCGACGTGCGAGCGCTTGCCTGGGTGATGACGTCGGCTGGCGCTAAAGCAAACTATGCTGAGCTCAGTTCGTCACACGGCCACGACGGATTTCTCGCTGCGGCCGCGCAACTGGAACCGATCATCAAAGCGCATCTTGAGGAGGAGCGGCCGACTTTTGCGGGGGCAGGTCGCCGATAATGAAAACGGCAACCACGCGTGACTAGCCGGGGCGAGGCAGACTGCGTGATTTAGTGTAAGACAAATTCATTTTTGAGGAGCATTTTTGATTTTCTATGACTGATGTAAAACGAATCGGTGTGCTTACCGGAGGCGGCGACGCGCCGGGGCTCAATCCGGCCATCAAAGGTTTGGTTTATCGGGCTTCCGAGCGCGGCATCGAAACAGTCGGCCTCAGCGATGGTTGGCTAAGTTTGCTTAACCCGCCCTTCGATGTCGTACCGCTTGAACGCGCAAAGGTGCGCCGCTGGGACCGTGACGGCGGCACTAACCTTGGCTCGTCGCGCACGAACCCTTTCCAGACACCAAACGAGCTGGGCGAGCGAGTCGACAAGTCGTCGGAAGTCATCGCTAACATCGAGAAGCTCGGTCTTGATGCCATTGTGGCTTGCGGCGGAGAAGACACGCTGGGCGTTGCTGCCCGCCTCTCAGAAAAGGGGGTGCCCGTTGTCGGCGTTCCCAAGACGATCGATAAAGATCTGGCAGGAACTGATTACACGCTCGGCTTTGACTCGGCCTTGAGAAACGTAACGGAAGTCATTGAGCGCTCGCGCACCCCCGCTGGTTCGCACGGCTGGGTCCAGGTAATCGAAGTCATGGGGCGCCACTCCGGCCACCTGGCTCTTTGGTCGGGCGTGGCGGGTCAGGCGGACATTATTCTGATTCCTGAACACCCATTTCGCTACGAGAAGGTCTACCGCCTCTTGAAAGACCGTCTTGGAGATTCAACGTCGCATCCCCGCGATCCGCAGCATCCGCGTTACTCGGTGGTCGTCGTCGCCGAGGGTGCCTTTGCGGAAGATGGTGAGTTGATCATCATAGACGACCGCCACGACGCCTTCGGCCACGCGCGGCTTGGGGGTATCGCTGAAGTTTTGGCGCGGAGAATCACGAGTGATACGCCCTACGATGCGCGTTCGGTAATTATTGGCCACCCCCAGCGTGGTGGTCCGCCTTCGCCCGTAGACCGGATTATGGGGCTATTATTCGGCGCGCGTGCGGCGGACGCGGTCGCCGAAGGTGCTTTCGGCAAGATGGTGTCATCGCGCGGAATCGCCCCGGCGTGTGATCTGTCGCTGGTAGATATTTCGACGGTGCTCGGGAAGATCGACAAGGTGGACGTAGCGCGACTCTACGACACCGATCGGTATCATCTAAAAGGCATGGGCATGTGAACGGGAAGTTAAGAAATGGCTGAAGCTGGTGTAGAAAAAACTGCGCTGCCGACGTCGCTATTACGTGGTCGGGTGGCGATTGTGACCGGGGGCGCACGCGGCATCGGACGCGCGACCGTGCTCCGGTTGGCAGAGGCGGGAGCGGATGTAGTCATCAATTACGCCCGAAACGAAGAGGCGGCGGAAGAAGTCGCGCGTCGCGCGCGCGAGTTTGGCGTGCAGGCACTGCCGCTGCGCGCTGACGTTTCTGACGTTGGCCAGACCACTGCTCTGGTGGATGCTACGGTCAAACATTTTGGTCACGTCGATCTGCTCGTGGCTAACGCAGGCATCTGGGAAGGGGCGCCCGTCGAAGACATGTCTGAGGCGCTCTGGGATAGAGTCATCGATGCTAACTTGAAGGGAACCTGGACCGCATGTCGCGCGGTGGTGCCCTTTATGAAAGAGCAGGGAAGCGGCGCGATTGTCATCGTCAGTTCCACCGCCGGGCAACGGGGTGAAGCAGGCTACTCGAATTACGCTGCTTCAAAGGGAGGGCAGATCAGTTTCACCAAAGCCCTGGCAGCGGAACTTGCACCCCGCATCAGGGTGAACAGCGTCGCTCCGGGCTGGGTCGATACCGAGTTGAATGATGTGGTGTTTGGCGACGCGCCGTTCAAACAGAAGATCCTTGATACTATACCGCTGGGGCGAGTTGCGACTGCCGATGACATCGCCCTGGCCATTACCTTTCTCGCGTCGGATTGGGCGGGGAGCATTACCGGGGAAATTCTCAACGTCAACGGGGGCTCAGTGCTGTGTGGGTAGTCAACCAGTATTTCTTAAACCTGCGGCAATGCCGTTAATTGTCGCCGCGAGCGCGTAGTTTAAATCTTCGCTTTCCTCGCCGGCTTGCTTGCGGCGCAGCAAAGCAAACTGAATTAAACTCAACGGATCAACGTAAGGATTTCGCAGTCGGATTGAACGCGCGAGCACGGGATTTCCGGCCAGCAACTCTTTCTGTTTAGTCAGCCGCAAAATCATGCGGCGTGTTCTCTCAAACTCTTCCACGATCATTCCAAATACACGTTCGCGCACGCCTTCGTCCTTGACCAGAGCCGCGTAGCGATGCGCGATTGTTAGATCGGCCTTCGCCATTCCGATTTCAACATTTCCAATCAAATCGGAAAAAAAGGCAAACCTCTTGGCCATTACCTGCAGCAGTCGTTCTCTTTCGGCATCTGTACCGACGAACTGTTCCAGCGCATAGCCCACCCCAAACCATCCCGGCAGCACATGGCGGCTTTGCATCCAGCCAAAGACCCAGGGAATTGCGCGCAAATCCGGCAGGCCACGCGTGTCGCTTCGCCGCGCCGGACGAGAACCGATGCGCGCGTGTTCCAGTTCCTGCACCGGCGTTGCCTCCTCGAAGTAAGTCAGAACGTCCGGGCTTTCAACGATGCGCTCGCGATAGAAAGCAAAAGCGTTCTTGGACATCTCTTCCATCGCGGCTTCCCACTTCACTTCTTCGTCTCCTTCGCCTTGTTCTTTGCCTGACGCACTGCCTGGTCGCGCTATCGCCTCCAGAGAGGCCGCAACCATTAGCTCCAGGTTGCGTTCGGCCAATACCGGGTCTGAGTATTTCCAGTAAAGAACCTCGCCCTGCTCAGTGATCTTCAGCGAGCCGCTAAACGCGTCTCTCGGTTGGGCCATAATCGCCCGGTGCGTTGGGCCACCCCCGCGTCCGACTGTGCCGCCGCGCCCGTGAAAGAGCCTGAGCTTGACTCCGCATTCGGCGGCAACTGCGTGCAAGGCGCGATGCGTTTTATAAATCTCCCAGGCACTGGTAAGCATCCCGCCGTCTTTGTTGGAGTCGGAGTAACCGAGCATCACCTCCTGCTGCCGGTCCCATGAATCAAGCAGTGGCGCATAGTCGGTCGAAGTCCAGAGTCTGCGGCAAAGCTCAGGACAGTTACGTAAATCCTCGATTGACTCGAACAGGGGTACCGGCATCAGTCCAGGGTCCCGGCCCCCTCTATTATCAGGCGAGGCTTCCACTCGCACGCCGCAAAGCTGGGCCAGCCAGATAAGCGCGAGAACATCTTCCACTTTGCTTACGCCACTGATCACGTAACTGCGAATCGCTTGCGGCGGAAACTCGCGCTTTAGTTCTGCAATAGTGCGCAGGCTTTCCAGGAGATTACGCGTTTCATCGGAAGGCGCAGCAGGCAACGTGATCCGATCGATTCCACTTGCTCTCTCGCCACCCGACAACTCAGCAATAGCGCGGGCATGGACGCGCGCGTGCTGCCTGATGTCGAGCGAGTGCAAGTGAAATCCGAAAGTGCTGACTTGTCTCATGAGCGGGTCGAGCAGCAATTCTGCGATGCGCTGGCCGCCGTTCGCGGCCAGGCTCTGACGCAGCAGTTTCAAATCATTAGCGAAATCCGAGGCGTCCGGGTATGCATCATCAGCCCCGGGCCGATCGCGCGTGGCGCGGAGACGTTCGAGGACGTAATCCAGGTAGCTGCGATAGATCTCCTCCGCGGCTCGAGTCTTATTTGCGGCTGCAACCCACGGCATGCGCTGCGCATATTGCTTCACTCCCTCACTCAAGGCCGGGGTCACCGCTGCCTGACGCTCCGAAGGACTAATTCGATCCATCAGCTCGACCGAAAGGGCAAGATAATGATCGAGTATCACTCGTCGCGCCAGATACAGCGCATCGCGTGTGCAGGCTGCGGTGACGAAAGGGTTACCGTCGCGGTCCCCGCCAATCCATGAACCGAACAGCAGGAAGTTGGGTAATTGATTGGCGGTTAGTTCGCATTCATATTCCTCGCGCAGGGCGTCCGCGAATTCCTCATAGAGATTGGGCAGCATGTCGATCAAACAGCCCGAGTAGTAATCCAATCCCATCTTGATCTCATCCCGCACAGTCGGGGGCCGGCGACGAACTTCGTCCGTCTGCCAGAGCGCGGTAATCTCGGCGGCAATAGCGGCTTCGCGCTTCAGCGCTTCCGCATCCGTCAGCGGCAAACGATCAAGCAATTCCAAATTGGCGGCAATCCGCTGTCGCTTAAACAACACCGTGCGTCGGGCAACCTCGGTTGGATGGGCAGTAAAGACAGGAATAACCTCGATTTGCCGGAGCCATTGCAATGCGGTCTCCAGATTAATTCCTGCCTGGCGCATGCGGCGCAAAGTGCCGCGGATGGAACCTGGCTGTGGCGGGCGCTCGGGCGAGAGTTGGGCCGTCCGGCGACGGCGCTTGCGATGATTGGTTTCTGCGAGATTTGTCAATTCAAAGTAAATGGCAAACGCCTTCGTCATGCGATAGGCCTCGACCAGTTCCATGTCGCTAACTATCAGTGCGACACGTTCCATCAACGCATGCTCGCGCGCGCGCGCTCGGTTTTGAGGTGCGTCATGCTCCAACTCACGGTATTCGATGGCGAGCTGTCGAATTTCTTCGACCGCCTGGAACAAGCTCTTCCCAGCTTGCTCTTTCAATACTTCGCCCAGCAAACGACCCAGAGAGCGCACGTCGCGACGCAGTGGCGCTTCCTTCACCTGAGGCTCATCGCTTGTCAGTTCGACGAGCCGGGCAGCCTGATCTTGTGCGCCCCACAAAGGTTTTGTTTTCGACGCGCGCGCGCTGTGGTTCATTCAGCCTCTCACAAAAGCACTCTGTGACTTGTGTAGATCTCAACAATCACAGATTCGCAGGTTAGGAAGGGTGGCTTGCCCCCGCTCTTCCCCTGAAGTTAGTTCTATCGAAAACAGCGGGGGCAAGCCACCCTTCCCAACCTGGAGACTCTCAAACTTGTGACTTTTCATTTGTGAGTTGAAAGCTATCGAAAGCGCATTTTGCTAAGGTATGGTGCGCGGCTAGCTATTGAAGCGGTCGCAGTCGATCCGGTACTTCTTAACTTTATAGCCGATGATTCTTTCGGTGGTGTCAAGCAGCTTTGCCGCCCTCTTACGACTACCGCGCGTCGTTTTCAATGCGTCCATAATGATGTCGCGCTCAAACGCCTCAACCGTCGATTCAAGCGAAAGACGCGTTACCGTGCCTGACCCCTCAGCGGTTTGCAGGGTGGGCGGCAGGTGATGTCCGTGAATAACATTAGTCTCACAAACGAGCACTGCCCGCTCGATGATATTTTCGAGTTCGCGTACATTGCCCGGCCAATGATAGCTGGCCAGCATGTCTATAGCCGGCGTCGAGATGCGCTTAATGCTTTTATGATGTTCGCGGGCGAACTTTTCGAGAAAGTGATCAGCCAGCAGTAGCACATCCGACTTGCGGTCACGCAAGGGCGGCATGAAGATGGCGAAAACGTTGAGACGATAATAGAGATCCTCGCGAAAGCCACCCTCAGCAATTGCGCGCTCCATGTCTTTGTTGGTTGCGGCGACAAGCCGGACGTTGGCTTTTATCGTTTCCGTGCCGCCAAGTCGTTCAAACTCCCTTTCCTGCAGGACCCGCAGCAGCTTGATCTGCGTCGAGACATTCAGGTCACCAACTTCATCAAGAAAGAGCGTGCCACCTTCGGCCAGTTCGAAGCGGCCCTTCTTGCG
Organism: Pyrinomonadaceae bacterium; assembly: GCA_036507195.1. Classification (GTDB taxonomy): domain Bacteria; phylum Acidobacteriota; class Blastocatellia; order Pyrinomonadales; family Pyrinomonadaceae; genus PSRF01. The sequence goes on from DASXQM010000215.1 coordinate 35,624, forward strand.
TATCTGAGCGCCGGTGAAGGCACCCTTCTCGTAACCAAACAACTCGGATTCGATCAGAGTCTCAGGCAGCGCTGCGCAACTGACTTTGATGAAGGGCTTGGCCGAGCGTAAAGAGTTGTAGTGAATTGCGTGAGCGATCAATTCCTTGCCTGTGCCCGATTCGCCGCGCAGGAGTACGGTGGTATTCGTGCGTGCGACCTGCGTCACCTGCTCATAGACCTGACGCAGGGGACCGGAGTTGCCGATGATGTGACTGAAGTCGTAGCGTTCGCGCAATTCCTGCTTGAGGTGTGTGTTTTCGTCAACCAGACGCTGTTTGTCTGCTTCGAGCAAATGCCCGACCTTGATTGCCTGCGCAATCATCGTCGCGATGATCGCGAGAAAATTAGCGGCTCGTTCATAGTCACGATCCGCCTTGTATTTCAGGTCGACGCTAAGCACGCCAACCGGTTTTCGGTTGACGAGGACGGGGACACAGATAAAACTGAGCTCCTGAGTTTTCAAGGTCTTCTTCCGCGCCCCGAGACGATCCAGAAATAAAGGCTCGCGACTAATTTGCGGCACGACTACCGGTTTGCCAGTCTGGGCTACCCGGCCCGTAATCCCTTCACCAATTTGATATTTAACCCGGCGGGCTCCGTCTTCGTCCAAGCCATGAGATGCGACAACGCGCAATTCATTCGTGTCTTCAGCAAGCAACATTACTGCGCCACGAATCATGCCGTGATGGCGGTCGAGTATTGCCAGGACGCGCGACATCGCTTCTTTGAGTTCGAAAGTGCCCGCCAACATTTGTCCCGTTTCGAGAAATGTGGCCAGCTTTCTTGCTTCAGCTTGCTGAGGTGTCATGTCCTTAATAGCAGAACCAGGCGACAGTCCGGCCGTCGCGCCTGCTTTGTAAATAGTGTGATCCTGCTGAGAAATTGTTGTAATACCGTCCTTCCAAATACACAAGCTTTGGCGCTGCTCAGGGTGGGGTCCTACCCCAAACAATCACCGCCAGTTCTTTGTATTTTATCCTTTGTACTTCGTCCTTAATTCTCTCCGATACTCTTACCTGGTAGTTCCGTTGCAAAGTACAAAGAACAAAATACATCTCTTCAAACTGCGTGATAAGCATGCCGCTCGTTAGCGATGTCCGAAAATGCCTCGACGACAAGCGAACCCATTTCAGTGGTATGCACGACGCGTTTACCCGTGCCGCGATCGGGATCGGGTGTGCGGTAACCTGCGTTGAGCACTGCGCGAATTGCGTCCTCCACCTCTTTTGATTCTGGCTCGAGTTTAGCCGAGTGGCGTAGCAGCAGCGCGGCCGAAGCGATTGCCCCCAGCGGATTCGCCAGTCCTTGACCGGCAATATCTGGCGCCGACCCATGCACCGGCTCATACAATCCGACCACACCGCCGATGCTGGCAGAGGCGAGCATTCCCAACGACCCCGTAATCACAGCTGCCTCGTCCGAAAGAATATCGCCGAAAAGATTTTCGGTCAGCATCACATCAAACCGGCGCGGATTCATTATCAAATGCATCGCGCAGGCATCAACGTAAAGATGCTCCAGCGTCACGCTCGGATATCCTTCGGCCACGCTCGTCACGACTTTGCGCCACAGTTGCGAGGTTTCCAGGACGTTGGCTTTGTCAACGGAAGTTACTTTCTGCCGGCGTGCTTGAGCTGCCTGGAATGCGACGTGTGCGATGCGCTCGATTTCAGTGACCGAATAGCGCATGGTGTTAAATGCGCTGGCGGCTCCAGCTTCCGAGAGGAAGCCCCGCGGTTGACCAAAATAAAGACCACCGAGAAGCTCACGCACAATCAGAATGTCTGCGTCACGGGCGATTTCGGGCCGCAGGGGTGAGCATTCGCTGATGGCCTCATAGGAGACAACGGGGCGCAAATTCGCGTAAGCGCCGAGTGCGTTGCGCAACGCGAGCAGTCCTGCTTCCGGTCGCCCTTCGGCGGCAAGTTTGTCATGCTCGGGCGCGCCAACCGCGCCGAGCAACACTGCATTACTCGTAAGACAAGCGTCCAGGGTTGAAGAGGGAAGGGGCGAACCTTCCTGTTTGATCGCGACGCCGCCCACAGGCCACTCTTCAAACTCGAAGGTGTGACCGTGTCGATCAGCGACTGCGTCAAGCACCCGCACTGCCTGGGCAGTTACCTCCGGCCCGATCCCATCGCCAGCCAAAACTGCAATTTTTAATTTCATTAGTTGCCGATTAAAGCTTGAGAAGTGTCCCGTTTGCAAACCGGCAGATTCGGGATGCGGACCCAGATTCAATGCCCAGTGCGGGGATTGTTCACCATCTCGTAGCGTTGTATCGCAGATTGTAACGTGTGGGATTCAACCATAAGACCCTCAAAGTCGATCATCCTAGAAACAAAGGGGACTCAAGTCAAAACTATAATTTTTATAAGAAGATAAATCCGGCAGACCGAGAGCACGAGGCAGAATACGAGGTTTGAGCTCACCCTTCAAAAGATGGGAGATTTTCCATTTCTCATTTCTCATTTTTCATTTGGTCATTGAGGAAGAGCGGAGGCTAGGTGGAAGAGCAGAGGCTAAGAGGAAGAGCGGGGGCCAAGGAGGAAGAGCGGGGCCTGAAGATTTCTGAAGTGAGAGCGCTATTTTTGTCTTCGTGTCCCAATCTTTTTGCCGACTGCTGACTGCTGACTGCCGACTGCCGACTGCTGAGTGCTTATTGCCGCTGGTTTAGCTCTGGCTCGTTGGCGCAGCACTTCAAGAAAGGCCGCGGCGGCGTGCGAGAGGGTAATGTTGCGGCGATGTGTGACCCAGAGCGTGCGGACGTAGCTCAACTCGGGAACGGGCACAGTCGCGAGGGTGCCGCGCTCCAATTCTTCGGCTACGCACATACGCGGGACAAACGCGAGGCCTATCTTAAGTTGAACAAAACGCTTAATGGTTTCCACCGTCGCCAGCTCAAGCGTAATGTTTAGCGGTGTATGGTGTTGCTCAAAGGCTTCCACAACTTTGTGCCGCGAGGCAGTTTTCACGTTATGCGCTACAAATGACTGCTGCCCGAGTTCTTCAATCTTCAACGATTCGCGCTTCGCAAGCGGGTCGTCAGGGCTCATGATCAGCACCAGTTCATCTTGCAGGATAGGGAAGGATTCGAGGTCACTGTCTACCGGCTCGAACGCCAACAGAGCGAAATCCACATTGCGGTCCAGCACTTCGCGCGGCAAACGTTCAGACACCAGGCGGAAAATTTCGACCTTAACGTTTGGATGTTGCTCACGGTACTGGAGGATGAGATGCGGCAGGATATAAAGCGACGTGCTTTCGTTGGCGCCAATGCGCACCCGCCCACGTTGCAATGAACGTAATTCCGAGACGACGTTCTGCGCCTGGTCACGCAGCGTCAGAATTCTCTGCGCGTAATCATAGACAAGTTCTCCCGCGTCTGTGAGGGTCGGAGTTTTTTGCGAGCGGTCAAAAAGCGGCGCGCCAATCTCCTCCTCGAGGCGCCTGATCGCGATACTTACCGCCGGCTGGGTCCGGTATACGCGAACAGCGGCTTTGGAGAAGCTGCCCTGCTCAACCACCATTAAGAAGAACTCAAGTTGGGTTAGCTCCATGCGGCGGATACCTTCTTCGGCGGATACTAACATAGCCCTACGCATTTGCAGATGAGAAGAGCAATCAGGGCTAATCACCTGGAAGGCGAAGCGAGATAGTGGGCGCCCAAGGGTCCGGATCAAGGAAGCCCCGGGCCGAAGACAAATTTGTCTGCGGTCAACTTGTCGCTGACAACATTGTAGGAAACGCTTTGCTTGCTGGCTGGTCCGATGTGTTCGCTTCGCCTGAGAGCATGAACCAGGGTTAGGGCAATGATAAATCTTGCTTGAGCCTCAGACTCGGACGGCACACTCAGGGCCCCTTTCGACGTCGCCGGCAACATACGTCCTCACTTTTTGAATACTACGCAGTTTGTCGGACAATTCACTGGAGTTTCCCAGAACCGTTCAACTAACTCCACTACTTCGAGATACGCAACCGGAGAACATTTTTGTTGCCGCCATTCGGATGTCTGACAAAAATGTGCTTTTGCAGCTCGCTGTTTCGTTCCCGCTAAACTCTCAGAACTGCCAGGCCGAGGCTCTGTTCCAGCTAAAACGGACTTAACTCTACAGTCTTATCCTTTGCTTCGCGTGTTGGCTCGAACACCGTACTTGTGGCACGAAGATTGTTAAGCGGTGGATGAAGAATGTTGCCGTAGTTGTTCCTTCCCCGACTGCCGTCGCGGTTTGGCGCGAGTCGCTTGTAAATTTTCTGCCATTTGCTGAAGGGAGATAAGAATGATCCGAGAACGAATTGCCGAGCCGTCATGCAAACACATTGCGCGCGACTTCCTGGCCCGTTTGGCTAGAGCGGGTCGCGGCATTCATCGTGGTCGCGCCATCGCGTTTTTCTTGGTGCTGCTGGTGATGATGGCGCTTCCGGTGGTCGCGCTCGCCGGCGATCCGACCGGCGCCGGCACGGGGAACGCCGGGGCGATCACCGCGGCCAAACCGGGAGAACCAACGATCCAGGAGTTGGCAGACGCGGTCGGCCACACGGTCATTTCGGTCAACTTTGTATGGACACTCGTGGCTTGCTTTCTCGTCATGTTCATGCAGGCTGGATTCGCGCTGGCAGAAACCGGATTCACGCGCGCCAAGAACGCTGCCCACACGATGGCGATGAACTTCATGTGCTACCCCCTTGGGATGCTGGGCTTTTGGATCTGCGGATTCGCGCTGATGATGGGTGGCGTTGGCGCGGTCGCCGCACTGGGAGGCACTGGCCCTCTCACCTCGGCGTTTTCGGTCAATATTGCCGGTCACACCCTAAATATCTTCGGCCACAAGGGAATCTTCCTGGGCGGCGACTCCTACGACGTCGGCGTTTTCACCCTCTTCATGTTCGCGATGGTTTTCATGGACACGGCCGTGACGATACCCACCGGTGCGCTGGCAGAGCGCTGGAAGTGGGGGTCGTTTGTCGTTTACTGCTTCTTCATGTCGATGTTCGCCTATCCGATCTTTGGCAATTGGGTGTGGGGCGGAGGTTGGCTCTCGCAGTTGGGCAGTCAGTTCGGACTGGGTCACGGTCACGTCGATTTTGCAGGTTCGTCAGTGGTGCACATGGTAGGAGGTGTAGCCGCACTCGCCGGAGCGATTGTTGTTGGGCCGCGTATAGGGAAGTACGGCAAAAACGGAAAGGTTAACGCGATCCCTGGTCACCACATGCCAATGGCGATTCTTGGGGTCTTCATTCTTGCATTCGGCTGGTTTGGTTTTAATGCGGGCTCGTCCCTCTCCGGTAATGACCTCCGAATTTCCGTCATCGCGGTCAACACTATGTTGGCTTCGGCGGGCGGGGCGTTCTCGGCCATGATTGTCGCCCAGAGGTGGTTCGGCAAGCCTGACCTTGGCCTGATGGCCAACGGCATGCTAGCCGGTCTGGTCGCCATTACGGCCCCCTGCGCGTTCGTCACGAGCTTTGGCGCCGTGGCGATTGGAGTGATCGCTGGTGTGATACTGGTGGTGAGCGTTTATTTCATCGATCACAAATTAAAGATCGATGACCCGGTTGGAGCGATCAGCGTGCACGGAGTCAACGGCGCTTTCGGCGTCCTGGCTGTCGGACTCTTCGCAGACGGCTCGTACGGTGCCGGGCTCAATGGGGTAGCGACACCCGTGATAGGTTTGTTCTACGGCGGCGGATTCAGTCAGCTGATCGCCCAGACGATCGGCACGGCCACCTGCTTCATCTTCATCTTCGCGTCCTTCTACGTTTACTTCAAGGTCGCAGATCTGATCCTCGGCAACCGAGTCTCGGCGGAAGAGGAGATAGAAGGGCTCGACCTGGCGGAGGTAGGTGTACTTGCCTATCCGGATTTCACCCTACGTCCGAACGTAGCGCTTGGTAGTGCGGTTGAAGCGGCTGCCGATGAAGCCCCGGCGCTGGACGAAAGGCTTCCGGTTAAGGCGCAAACAAGCATGGCTTAGGGCGGAGAGTAAGGCATGGGGCTAAAAGCCTGACTCTCCTTGTTCGAAAATGGCTTACCTGTCTCTGTCGGGCCGGAGCAGGTAAGCCTTCGAACATTCGCGAAACGATCACCTTTGGGGTTCCCAACTTTCGCTTGCAGCTTAAGCAAGCTGTTTTTTTTACCAGGCGTATGAGGCGAGCTCTTCTTTTAAGCTTGTTGGTTTGCAGCGCGGCACTGATGTTTCCGCGTCTGCTGCTGGCAAGTGGCGAAACCGCCGAGGCCACCGCTCCGACTCAGCACGGACTGGAACCGTTAGTACTAGTCGGGATTGCAGCGATCCTGATTATCGCCAAGCTCTGTGGAGAGTTCTTTGAGAGAATCGGACAGCCGGCAGTGCTGGGCGAACTGCTGGGCGGGATAATCGTGGGGAATCTGACGCTGGTTGGTTTCAGTGGAGCAGAGCTTTTAAGAACCAACGAAGTAATCGGCGCGCTCGCTCAGATCGGCGTCATAATCCTGTTGTTTGAAGTTGGCCTTGAGTCAAATATCGCCGAGATGGTGGAGGTTGGATGGTCCTCCCTAGCCGTGGCCGTTGCCGGAGTCATTGCTCCATTCTTTTTAGGTTGGGGAGTTGCCGCATACTTTCTGCCGAACGGGTCGAAACTTGAGCACATTTTTATCGGCGCGATCCTATGCGCAACGAGTGTTGGCATTACCGCACGCGTTTTGAAAGACACGGGTCAATTGGCCAGACGCGAAGCGCGGATCATTCTTGGCGCTGCCGTCATTGATGACGTGCTGGGGCTCTTGATTCTTGCTGTGATCGCGGGCGCGATCAAGGCAGCGCAAAGCGGCGTCTCCCTGGCGCTGGTGGATGTCGCGATCATCGCGGCCAAGGCGATTTGCTTTCTGGTGGGTGCGATTGCTTTGGGACATTACGTGGTGCCGCGCGTGTTCCACCGAGCCGGCCGTCTGCAAGGAAACGGGGTGCTGCTGGCGCTGTCGATTTCGTTTTGCTTTTTACTGGCGTGGGTGGCTTCCTGGGTGGGCCTCGCGCCTATTGTTGGAGCTTTTGCTGCGGGCCTGGTGCTGGATGAGGCGCACTTCGAATCGTTTCGCAGCCGAGAGGAGTTAAGGCTGGAACAATTGCTGGCGCCCGTCAGCGCGATGCTGGTTCCTGTCTTTTTTGTGCTCATGGGGCTTCAGGTCGACCTGAGAGCGTTTGTTAAACCGGAGTTGTTACTTTACGCAGGTGCGCTCACGGCGGCGGCGATTGTGGGTAAGCAAGTTTGCGCACTGGCAGTGTTTGAACCGCAGATCAATCGGCTGGCGATCGGTATTGGCATGATTCCCCGTGGCGAAGTGGGATTAATCCTGGCCGGAATCGGAGCAACGCTAACTTTGCCAAACGCTCAAGGGGTAATCGAGCCCGTTATCGGTCCGGCGACCTTTGGCGCAATCGTGACGATGGTGCTGGCGACGACGCTCGTAACACCCCCTTTACTTAAGTGGTCCCTCGAATCCCGAACAGCTTCAGAGCCACGCAACGCTGAAAGCACTGAAGGGCTGGATGAGATATTACAGGAGGCCGGAGCGGAGCAAATATGATCTAGATCGCTGCTTCGCCACGCTCTCCGGTGCGGATGCGAATCACATCGTCAAGAGTGACGACGAAGATTTTCCCATCGCCAAATTTACCGGTGCGGGCAGTTTTGGTAATCGCGTCAACCGTCGCTTCCTCGATTTCATCTTGTACGACCACTTCAATCTTAATTTTAGGGATAAATTCGATCTGATATTCAGTGCCGCGGTAGGTTTCAGTATGGCCACGCTGGCGTCCATAACCCTGCACCTCGCTAATGGTCATTCCAATCACTTCCAGTTCCTGTAGTGCCGTTCGAACAGCATCCAGAAGGTGTGGTCGGATAATCGCTTCAACCTTTTTCATATAAAAGTTCTCCTTAAGTTTGTATGGTCGGGTGGCTGCCCCGTTGCGGTGGCGACCGGGATTTCGCCGGAAAGGATCTTGGCGAGTGACACCTGGACGGATTGCATCCTGGACTGCGAGAGCTTATTTCCCTCCCCGTCCGTGACGTAGAAAACATCCAGCGCGTCACTTTTTTCAGTCGCTATCTTGGCACAGACAATATCCAGCTCGAGTGCCGCGAGGGCGCTGGCGATCTTGTAAGCCAACCCAGGTTCATCGACAGCGTGCACCTCGATCAGAGTGGATGATTGGGAAGCCTCATTGTCACACGCAACCTGGGGTAGCTTGCGCAGACCAGCACGGCTACCAGCATTTCGCTTCCGTGGGGCATTCCTGGTTTGCCAACGTTCGACCATCGCGGCAACATTCGACTCACCCGCAATGGCTTTACGCAGCGAGCGCTCTATAGCCGGGTATCGCTCCATTTCTATGGCATGGTGGGTGGACGCTTCGCGCAGCATAAAAACATCGAGAGCAATGGCGTCCTCGCGGGTGTTTAGCTCCGCGCTCAGGATTTCGATCCCGTGCGCGGCGAGCGCTCCGGCTATGTCGGCGCACAGGCCGTGTCGATCCCTGGTGCAGATAGTTAACTCGGTAGATTCTCGGCCGTAGCGCATCCAGCGTCGCACGAAGACCTCCGACTTGAGTTCTTTGATTAAATGAAGATGAATCGCTGCGGCAGCGGGTCGTGTGACCCGGACATAACGATCCGGCAGCAACGCGACGTGACGCTCCACCTCGCTTAATGCGAGCGAGCCTTCCAGGGCCTTTGACACCTGTTCTTTGAAGCGCGCGGTTTTTTCGGTTTCATCAGGAGGTGCGTCGGTGCCCGTCAGCACGGTCCTCGCGCGCCGGTAGAGTTCCCACAGCAGGGTACTCTTCCATTCACTCCAGACCCCGGGAGCGACGGCGTTCAGATCAGCGTAGGTTAGGAGCAATAGCACGTTGAGCGCGTCCAGCGTTCCCATACGCGCGGCAAAATCCGTTACTACTTGTGGCTCGTTGAGATCGCGCCGTTGGGCCAGTTGAGCCATCGCTACGTGGTGGTTCACAATCAGTACGACTTTGGCAGCATCGATTTCGCTCAGGCCAAGGCGTTTGCAAACGCGCTCCGCCATCTTCGTTCCGCGCGGGATGTGGCCGCGCCCGCGTCCCTTACCGATGTCGTGCAAGAGTATGGATAGATAAAGCGGGCCCGGATCGTCGATCTCATCGAAAACGCTGCGCAAATGTGCACGTTGCTTGTCCTGGCTGGCATGCAATTCGTCAAGCGCTTCCAGCGCCTTGAGCGTGTGTTCATCCACGGTGTAGTGATGATAGAGATCGTGTTGGATGAGCAGGCTGATGCGGCCAAACTCCGGCACAAAACGGGCGAGAAAGCCGATCTCGTGCATCAGTCGCAACACGTAACCGCCGCGTCCGCGCCTACCCAGAAGGTTCATGAAGGCCCGCGAAGCTTCAGCGGAAAGACGGAAGTTACGATCCACTGCCGGCAGACTCTGCCTCATGGCATCGCGCAACGTCTGGCTTAGAGGCATGTCCGCGGCCTGCCCCAGAGCGAACGCATCGAAGAAGAGCATGGGATTGCTGGTTAAAAGTCCGCCTTCGCCTTCCAGTTGCACGCGGCCGTTAGTGATTGAGAGGGGCTCGGCAGAAGGGCGGGAAGGTCTCCGGCCCCACCTGCGGCTTGCTTTCCTTTCAGACTCGGAAGCGCGCGCGAGAAGTGTTTCACTGAATAGGTTCAACTCACGCGCATGGTGATAGTAGTCGCGCATGAATTTTTCGGAAGCGAGCAGATAAGCTCCCGGCTTATAGCCAAATTCTCGAGCGATCGTCGTTTGCAGATCGAGCGCCAGCCGTTCAGTTTTTCTGCGAGTCGAGAGGTGCGCGGCATAACGTACCCGCCAGAGGAAGTTGGCTGCTCGTGCGGCCGTTCTTCGTTCGGCTTCCGAAATAATGTCGTGGTCGCGTAGTTCATCCAGCGTCCTGAATCCATACCGGGTGTAGCCGACCCAGAGCGCGGTATGAAGATCGCGGATGCCGCCGGGACTCTCCTTTACGTTTGGCTCCTGGAGGCACACCGCCGCGCCAAATTTCGCATACCTCACGGCCCGCTCGCGCAGGATGGCGGCGATGTAAGCGTCTCCACGCTTGCGACGGTCCTTCTCCAGCGCCTGCAAAAGGGAATCGTAAACCGATCTATTGCCTGCCAATAGGCGAGTGCTAACCAGCGCAGTCTGCAAATGCGGATCGGCATGGGCCGCTGCTACGCAGTCAGTCACGCTACGAAAACTCGGTCCGACCGTTAGGCCTGCATCCCAAAGCAACCGCAGGATCTGTTCAACAAGGCGTCGCGTTTGTAAGGCTCGATGGTTTGGATAGAGAAACAGAATATCAAGGTCGGAGTAGGGGGCCAGCTCGCCGCGGCCATAACCGCCCAGCGCGATCACGGCGCACACGTGCTGTGTCTTGTCCGAAGAGTCATCGATGTCGCCAAGCAAGGTCGCAGCTTGATAGGCGCGTTCCACTACCAGGTCGAGAACCGAACTGCGCGCCGCAGCAGTCTGACTTCCTGGGGCGCCGCAGCGATGCGCGATCTTCAAGCGCTGATCCTCAATTTTTAGAAAGGTTTTTAACTCGCGTGAGATAGCCGTTGCATCGCCCAGAGGGCGATTTACCGAGAAGCGTTCCTCTGCGTGCAACAGCGCTTTCTCGCCATGAGTCCGCCAGCGCGGAGCGGATCGTGTCTCGATTTGGTTTGTCACCATGTCTGCAATGTTCGCTGGACTTTCAGTTTGTTGTGGTCACGTTGATAAAACTGCTACTTGACCTCCAGGACAAACTGCTGAAGGTTCGTCGGACATGATAACCGGGGCCACACCGGGTGCCCCTTCGCTCGTGCCTCTTCAGCCAGTTCGGCCAAATCCTGGCGGTGCAGTTCCAGTCCATTGATAACCAACGGGCGGCAACGGGCAAGATCAGTTAACCCGGCCAAAGTGCTCGCACTGAGAGCCTCAGTGGCAATGAATTCTCCTCCTCTAAGTACCAGCGCCATTTCTTTTGGTGCTCCCCTTCCGAATCCGAGATTTGCAATCGGATTTTCGTTTGACTGGATCTTCATGAGGAGCAAGCTCTATACCGGAGTGCAGCCCAGCCTTTAGGCAATCGAAAATGAAGTTTGTCTTAATCATTTCAGTAGCCGTTCAATCCGGAGGGCGACGTTTTTGTTACTACCGTTCCTTGCCGCTACAAACATGTCACCAAAACCCGAGAGCCGGGCAGCGCCGGAATCCAGCAATTGTCTGGGGATGAACAACCGTTCAATTAACCACTGTGTCCGCCGCACCGAACCTGTTTGACTCGAGAATCAAACCCAATAGTTAAACCGCAGCCGCGATGAAAGGTTCGCTCCACCGATCACGCGCATGCTCGCTGAAATAACAACGACAGTTTTGTTGCTCCCATCCTTAGCACAAACGAAAATGTCATGCGAGGGTTAGTCTCCCGCCCAACAGGCACTTCTGAAACTCGCAGATTCTTCAACAACTTCCACCGCGTTGCTGATTCTCGGCGCCTCTCGCCGGATTGGCATAAGAGTTGTGAATAGGACTCCGTGAAATCTAGTAGTCCATCTATACCTGGGTGGAGGGCTCGTGAGTTTTCCATGAAAGCACTGGCAGGACGATCAAGCAGGAATCAATCGGTAATAACAGGCAAGTCTGGTAACGACTGACCACCGCAAGGGCGAAAAGTTACGCCGGGCTACCTGAGAAATAAATATGGCCCACCCGTCTTGGCTTTAGGAGGCGCAAGGACGGATAGGCCACTGACATCGTCCGTTGAGAGACGATATGGAGATAAATTACACCAATGTACAAGCCTAAATCAATTATCAGGACCGTCGGTGCTTTGGGCGCGACGGTATTGTTGATGCTGCTGCCAAAGTCTGCAGCGGTCGCGCAGTCAACTCTCTTTAATGTCCCTTCGACTGATGTGGTAGCGAAGAAAAAGGTCTACCTGGAATTTGATTTCCTTTCGCATTTCGAGGACCACGCCGATGGTGGCTTCCAGATTTACGCGCCGCGCGCCGTGTTCGGAGTGGGCAAGGGCATTGAGGTCGGCGTCAATGTTACAGCTGTCGATGCCTTTGCGCCGGACCAGCCAGTTTACATTTCCCCAAACGTTAAGTGGCAGTTCTATAGCAACGAAAAAAACGGAGTCGCCATCTCGGCCGGTGGTCTGCTTTACACGCCGGTCGCAAACCGCGCCGGAGCTGACACTTTCGGTTTTATCTACTCGGTAGTAAGCAAGAAAGTGAAGTCCGATTACGGGCCGCGAATCACCGGTGGGGGCTATGCGTTGCCGGGGTTGGCGGACGGCGCGGGAACCAAAGGTGGAGCGATTGTTGGCTACGAGCAGCCGCTTGCGAAGAGGGTGACTTTCGTCGCCGACTGGTTCAGCGGCAAGAACGCTTTTGGCTACGTGACACCCGGGTTTTCATTCACCTTGCCGAAAAGCAGTCTGCTCAATGTTGGTTACAGCTTCGGCAACCGTGGGCCTGGAAACAATGCCCTATTCGTTTACTACGGAATCACTTTCTGATTCAGGAATAGGAGGTCGTCAACTACAGCAACACAGCAACCTTATCTCTTTTCAAGTCATGGCCGGTTGCTGAGCAGGCTTTTATGCCCGCTCGCAACCTACCCATGATCTTTTGCGTGAGGGCTATGGCGCGAGCCGCGCTGTTGCCTTTTAAGAAATCCTGCGGGCAAAACAATCATACCAATCAAAAGGAGATACTCGATGAGTGTTAAAGATGTACTGAAGTTTGCAAAGGATGAACAGGCTGCCTATGTCAACGTGCGTTTCACCGATCTCGTTGGCGCCTGGCATCATCTGACTTTTCCGATTGATGAACTTAGCGAGAGTTCATTCGAAGATGGTTTCGGCTTCGACGGTTCATCGCTACGCGGTTGGGCTTCGATTCACGAGTCTGACATGCTGTTGGTTCCCGATCCATCGCGCTACTGGCTTGATGCCTTCATGGGTGAGAAAACCCTATGTCTCATCGCCGATGTCATTGATCCTATCACCAAAGAGGGCTACTGGCTTGATCCGCGCGGTGTTGGGCGGCGTGCCGAGAGCTATCTTAAATTCACCGGCATCGCGGACACGGTCTATTTCGGTCCGGAGGCAGAGTTCTTTGTCTTTAACGAGGTCCACTTTCATAACGAGGGGCACACAGCCGGTTACTCACTTGACAGCCCGGAGGCAATCTGGAATACCAACGGGCAAAACGGGAATGGCAACAAGGGATATCACATTCGAAACAAAGAAGGCTACGTACCACTGCCGCCTCTCGATACGCTCCAGGATTTTCGCGGTGAAGTTGCCACCGAACTGAAGAAGGTAGGGATTCAGGTTGAGTGTCACCACCATGAAGTGGCCACGGCCGGCCAGTGCGAAATTGACTTCCGTTACTCGACGTTGATCGGTACCGCTGACAACCTGCAACTCTTCAAGTACACCGTTCGCAACGTTGCACAAAAACAAGGCAAGGGGGCCACTTTTATGCCCAAACCGCTTTTCGGCGACAACGGCAGCGGTATGCACTGCCATCAATCGCTTTGGAAAGCTGACAAACCGCTTTTTGCCGGCGACGGTTACGCGGGGCTATCAGAGACCGCCCTCTTCTACATCGGCGGACTGCTCAAACACGCCGCTGCCATCATTGCCTTCGCCGCTCCTACCACTAACAGTTACAAGCGCCTCGTGCCCGGCTTTGAAGCTCCAGTTAATCTCGCCTACTCGGCTCGCAATCGCTCGGCCGCGATTCGGATCCCAATGTTCTCGACGAGCCCAAAGCTAAAACGATTGGAGTTTCGACCACCTGACCCGTCATGCAACGCTTACCTCGCATTTTCAGCAATGCTGCTCGCGGGTCTTGACGGCATTCAGAACCGCATCGATCCAGGAGAACCGCTCGATAAGGACATCTATGACCTCTCGCCGGAACAGTTGAAAAACGTACCAAGCTTGCCGGGTTCACTCGATGAGGCTCTCAATGCCCTCGAGGCGGACAATGAATTTCTGCTCAAGGGCGATGTCTTCACGCCGGGATTGATTGACCGCTGGATCGGTTACAAACGGGAAAAGGAGATTCAGCCACTGAGAATGCGGCCACATCCGCTCGAGTTCAGTATGTACTACGATATCTAGGGCTGACAGCGCGAAATTTATGAGCAACTAAAAATTATCAATTATGCAAAACGGTGCGAAACGGGTAAATTGCTCACGCCCGTAGTTCACCACTGTCGCCGGCGTGTTGTGATCGAAATGCATGGGGCCAGTGGGCGGTTTGTGCCCGGAACATCTGTATGACGAATTCAGCGAAACAAATTATGTCGGCGGCAGTGTCGTCTGCGTCAGCTAGCGCTCTACTAGAGTCACTGCGAGCGGGACGAGACCTTGCCACCGTTGCCGTAGTTATTTCCATTTCACTAGTCGTAACAAAGGACAGCTCGTAGTGGCCTGTTGCTGACACTTGGATCTCTTGCACAGGCCATCAACGAACAGGTTGATGGCTTTCTTGCATTCAGGGGCAACACAGTTCTGAGTGCTGAGTGCTGAGTTAGGAGTTGTATGGACGATTTCAAGACTCACAAAACTCGGACTCAGGACTCAGAACTCAGGACTCAAAACTCAGAAACTTGAAATGAGCGAGTTCAACTTACCAATGAAGCAGGGGTTATATGATCCGCGCCACGAGCACGACGCTTGTGGTACGGGGTTCGTGGTCGATATTAAGGGCCGCAAGTCACACGACATCGTTCAAAAGGCTGTTCAGGTACTCCTCAACCTGGAGCATCGCGGCGCGTCTGGTAGTGAGAAAAACACAGGCGACGGGGCCGGTATCCTCTTGCAGATACCGCATCTGTTTTTTGCTGCCGAGACCGCCAAGCTAAAGATCAAACTGCCTCCACCTGGTCAATACGCCGTCGGGATGGTATTCCTGCCAACCGAAGATGAAAGTCGCGCGGAATGCGAAAAGTTATTTGCAGAGATCGTCGAGGAAGAAGGCCAATCTGTGCTGGGCTGGCGGTCAGTGCCGACAGATAACTCTTCTATTGGTTTCACCGCGAAGAGCTCTCAGCCGGTCATTCGGCAGCTCTTTATCAACCGGGACCAGGCGCTTTCTGACGACCTCGCCTTCGAGCGCAAACTCTGCGTGATTCGCAAACGAATCAGCAAAGCAGCCAAGCGCGGTATCCACGAACGCGGCATGTTCTACATTCCCAGCCTCTCCTGCCGGACGATTGTCTACAAGGGAATGTTGACCGCCGATCAGCTCCCGCTCTTTTATCCTGACTTGCGCGAGCCGTTAGTCGAGTCGGCATTGGCCCTGGTCCACTCGCGTTTCAGCACTAATACGTTTCCCAGTTGGGCGCGTGCCCACCCCTATCGCTATATCGCTCACAACGGCGAAATCAATACCTTGCGCGGCAACATCAACTGGATGCGCGCTCGCGAAAGCAAATTCGAATCGAGGTTTTTCGGGCCTGAGCTCCAGAAGATTCTGCCGGTCATCGACACTGAGGGCAGCGATTCGGGCATGTTTGATAACGCTCTGGAGATGCTGACTCTCACGGGCCGCTCTTTGCCACACGCGATGATGATGATGATCCCGGAGCCCTGGGGCGATCACGAGTCGCTGAGCGGGGCGATGAGCGAAGAGAAGCGAGCGTTTTACGAATATCACTCTTTCCTGATGGAGCCGTGGGACGGACCGGCGTCTATCGCCTTCACTGATGGAATCAACATCGGGGCCGTTCTGGATCGTAATGGGTTGCGGCCGTCGCGTTATTATGTGACAAAAGATGGTCTCGTGGTGATGGCGTCCGAAGTGGGCGTGCTGGATATCCCTCCTGATAACGTCCTATCAAAAGGCCGCCTACAACCAGGCCGCATGTTTCTGGTTGACACTGAAGCAGGCCGCATCGTGGACGACGACGAACTGAAGCAGCAGATCGCGACGGAGCATCCCTACAGCCAATGGCTCAGGAAAAACGTCGTCAAATTGGACGAACTCCCGAGTCCGCCGCTGCCGCCTGAACCAGATCATCTGACGGTGCTGCAACGGCAGCAGGCTTTCGGTTACACAAATGAAGAACTCAAACTTCTCATCGCGCCGATGGCCACCGATGGCAATGAAGCAATCGGCTCGATGGGTTCTGACACGCCGATCGCCGTGCTCTCTGACCGGCCGCAGTTGCTCTACAACTATTTCAAGCAGCTATTCGCGCAGATAACTAACCCGCCGGTGGACGCAATCCGGGAAGAGCTAATCATGTCAACCGACACGAGCATCGGCCCCGAAGCTAATATGTTGGAGCCAACCCCGGAATGTGCGCGGCAAATCAAGCTACCGTCCCCAATCCTCACCAACGAGGAACTGGAAAAGCTGCGACACCTGGCCGACCCGGACAATCGCGTGGGAGATTCGAGGTTCAAGTCTGTAACCCTGCCGATGCTGTTTGAAGTCGGTGCTGGTGGTCGTGGTTTGGAAAGTGCGCTCGATGAACTCTGCCGGAAGTCGAGCGCGGCGATTGCAGGTGGCTTCGGCATCATCATCCTTTCCGACCGCGGCGCGACAAGCGAGCAGGCGCCGATTCCGGCGCTGCTCGCAGTCGCCGGCGTTCACCATCACTTGATTCGCCAGGGTACACGCACTCAGGTCGGTTTTGTCATCGAAAGCGGCGAGCCTCGTGAGGTTCATCACTTTGCTTTGTTGCTGGGCTACGGTGCGGCAGCGATCAATCCGTATCTGGCGTTCGAGACTTTGCGCGACATGATTGCCCGCGGGTTGTTGCCTGGTATGGATGTTGTCGATGCTAATAAGGCGATTGCCAACTACATCAAGGCGATTAACAAAGGCGTCGTCAAAGTCATTTCGAAGATGGGCATCTCAACCATCCAAAGCTATTGTGGCGCGCAAATCTTTGAGGCCGTCGGGCTTAACGAAGATTTCGTGGATCGTTACTTTACCTGGACTCCTTCGCGCATCGGCGGCATTGGCCTCGATGTGATTGCAGAAGAAGTAAAGCTGCGCCACAAGCAGGGTTTTCCCGACCGGCAAGCTCATGATCAAACGCTCAATGACGGCGGGGAATACCAGTGGAGAAGGGAAGGCGAGGTTCACCTCTTCAGTCCGGAAACGATTCATAAACTCCAGTATGCCTGCCGCTCCAACAGCTACAAGGCGTTCAAAGAATACAGCGAGTTGGTGAACAACCAGTCGAGCCGTCTCTGCACGCTACGTGGATTGATGGAACTCAAGCCGGCGCGTACTCCGATTCCCATCGAAGAGGTAGAGCCGGTAGCGGCGATCGTCAAGCGTTTCAAGACGGGCGCGATGTCTTATGGTTCGATCAGCAAAGAAGCGCACGAAGCGCTGGCCGTTGCCATGAACCGCATCGGGGGCAAGAGCAATACGGGGGAAGGCGGCGAGGATCCCGCGCGTTACTTCGCGGATGACAGCGGGGACTCGCGCAACAGTGCAATTAAGCAGGTAGCGTCGGGACGTTTTGGCGTCACCAGCAACTACCTGGTCAATGCTGAAGAGTTGCAGATCAAGGTAGCGCAGGGCGCGAAGCCCGGTGAAGGCGGACAGCTTCCGGGTCACAAGGTCTATCCGGAGATTGCCCGAGTGCGACATTCGACGCCTGGCGTCGGTCTCATTTCGCCGCCGCCGCATCACGACATTTATTCCATCGAAGACCTGGCCGAGCTGATCTACGACCTCAAGAGCGCCAACCAGACGGCGCGCATTAGCGTCAAGCTTGTTGCTGAAGTCGGAGTTGGCACGGTAGCGGCGGGTGTCGCGAAAGCCCACGCCGACGTCGTGCTGATCAGCGGTTACGATGGCGGCACCGGCGCCTCGCCGCTATCCAGCATCAAGCACGCTGGTGTGCCGTGGGAACTCGGTCTTGCTGAGACTCACCAAACACTGCTGCTCAACAACTTGCGCAGCCGCATCGCAATTGAGACAGACGGACAACTCAAAACCGGCCGCGACGTTGTTGTTGCTGCGTTGCTGGGAGCCGAAGAGTTTGGTTTTGCAACCGCGCCACTGGTGGGATTGGGTTGCATCATGATGCGCGTTTGCCACTTGAACACGTGTCCCGTCGGCGTCGCGACCCAGGATCCGAAACTGCGAGCCAGGTTCAGCGGCGACCCTGCACACGTCGTCAACTTCATGCACTTCATCGCTGAGGAGGTTCGCGAGTTAATGGCCCAGCTTGGCTACCGGTCGATTAATGAAATGATTGGCCGGACGGAATGCCTCGAGCTGCGGACGGCTATTGAGCAATGGAAGACGCGCGGCCTCGACTTTTCCAACATTCTTTATCAGCCGAATGTGCCAGAGACGGTGGGTCGTTATTGCCAGATCCCGCAGGACCACGGACTGGAAAAATCACTTGACAGCACGATACTGCTGGAACTCTGCAAGCCGGCACTCGAAGACCGAACCCCGGTCTCGGCGACCCTGCCGATCCGTAACGTCAATCGCGCTGTTGGCACAATGCTTGGTAGTTCAGTGACGCGACGCTACGGTGCGGAAGGTCTGCCCAGCGACACGATTCAACTCTCGTTCAACGGCTCCGCCGGGCAGAGTTTCGGCGCGTTTGTGCCGCGTGGAGTGACCCTCAAACTAGAAGGCGACGCAAACGACTACGTTGGCAAGGGACTATCGGGCGGGAAGATCATCGTCTACCCACCCAGCGAAGCCACCTTCAACCCGCAAGAAAACGTGATCATTGGCAATGTTGCGTTCTATGGAGCTACGGGGGGCGAAGCCTACATTGGTGGCGTTGCGGGTGAGAGGTTTTGTGTGCGTAACAGCGGGGTCTACGCCGTAGTCGAAGCCCTGGGCGATCACGGTTGTGAATACATGACCGGGGGTCGCGTGATAGTGCTGGGCCAAACCGGCCGCAATTTTGCCGCAGGGATGTCCGGCGGTATCGCCTACGTGCTCGATGAAAACGGCGATTTTGCGAGGCGCTGCAACAAGTCAATGGTCCACCTGACGAGCGTGGAAGACGCCGAGGAGACGGAGTCGATCAAGAACATGATTTTCCGCCACGCAGAGTATACCGGCAGCAGCCGCGCCACTGAGGTGCTCCTTTCGTGGGATGAATGGTTGGCGAAGTTTGTGCGCGTCATTCCGCACGACTACCAGCGCGTCCTGGAGACGCAAAAAGAAATGAAGAAAAGCGGCATGACGCACGAAGGAGCGGAGATGGCTGCGTTTGAGTTGAATTCGCATGCTTTAGCGCGTGCGGCAGGGCAGTGATTGAGAAAGGATGAAGGATGAAGCCTCGATTTTCCATTTGTCATTTCCCATTTTTCATTTGTCATCGCCGGAATTCATCACTTGGACCAACGACAAATGGCGTCACAGCAGCCGCGGAACGTTTAGAAAGCGGACTTGTCCGCCTCGGGCTGCGGGGTACAAGTGCCCTACTAAACGGCGCGGAGAACTCTTGGACCAATGACAAATGAGAAATTTGAAATGAGAAATGGAAAATGGTTTTTGTCTGACTCTTCGTTCGTAGTCTAATCATGGGTAAACCTACAGGATTCATGGAATACACGCGGACGCTTCCCGTCGTCCGGCCGCCAGCGGAGCGCATCTCCGATTGGCAGGAGTTCCATCTGCACTCTCCTGAGGCCGTGCTCCGTGAACAAGGCGCTCGTTGTATGGATTGCGGTGTGCCCTTCTGTCATACCGGCCGAATCTTAGGCGGAGCGGCTTCCGGGTGTCCCATAAATAATCTGATCCCTGAGTGGAACGATCTGGTCTACCGGGGCCATTGGCGCGAAGCGCTGAGTCGCCTTCATCACACCAACAACTTTCCGGAGTTTACCGGTCGCGTTTGTCCGGCGCCATGCGAAGGCTCGTGCGTGCTTGGTATCAGCGATAACCCGGTCACGATCAAGGCGATTGAGCAAGCGATTATTGACAAGGGTTTTGAGGCGGGCTGGGTTGTACCTGAACCTCCGTCTGTGCGCACCGGCAAAGAGATCGCCGTGATCGGCTCTGGTCCGGCCGGCCTCGCTTGCGCCGCGCAACTTAATCGCGCCGGTCATTGGGTAACCGTCTTCGAAAGAGCCGATCGGGTTGGTGGGCTATTGATGTATGGCATTCCCAATATGAAGCTGGAAAAGACGTTGGTTGAGCGACGCACCGATCTAATGGCCGCCGAGGGAATTCAGTTCGTTACAGGAACGCATGTCGGTCACGACTATCCTGCCGGCAGACTAATAAGGGAGTTTGACGCGGTCGTGCTTTGCGGTGGCGCTACACGCCCAAGGAATCTCACCATCAAGGGCCGGGACTTGGGGGGAATTCATTTCGCGATGGAGTTTCTTCATGGCAACACCAGGAGTCTGCTGGATAGCAACCACGAAGATGGAAAGTATCTCTCGGCAAAGGACAAGGACGTGATTGTCATTGGCGGAGGCGACACCGGTACCGACTGCGTGGGCACTGCCTTGAGGCACGGTTGTAAGAGCCTGGTGCAATTTGAAATTCTGTCGAAACCGCCTGACGATCGCGCGCCCGACAACCCCTGGCCCCAGTGGCCCAGGGTTTATCGACTTGACTACGGTCAGGAAGAGGTTGCCGCCGTCTTCGGACAGGACCCACGTACCTACTGCGTCATGAGCAAACAGTTTGTTGGGAATGCCGATGGCCAGCTGCGAGGGGTGGAAACGGTGCAGGTTGAGTGGGCTCCTAACAACAACGGAGGTTCCGTGCCGCGACAGATTTCGGGTTCTGAGCGAGAGTGGCCGGCGCAAATGGTGTTGTTGGCCATGGGTTTTCTGGGGCCGGAGACCGATGGGTTGCTGTCCCAGCTAGGAGTATTGATTGATGAGCGCGGCAATGTCCGGATTAACGAAGACACGATGACAAGCGTGCCGGGAGTTTTCGCGGCCGGTGACATGGCACGTGGTCAATCGCTGGTCGTTTGGGCGATTGCAGACGGGCGCCGGGCTGCGAAGGGCGTGGATAAATACCTGATGGGAGAAACGACGCTGCCGTAGCGATAAAGCATATTTCAGATCTCAGATCTCAGATCTCAGATTTGAAATTTGAGATCTGAGGTTAAAGAACTATATGAGCGCACAGCCACAAACACTGACCACCGCAGCTCAACTCTCGTTAGCCGACTCGATACAGGAGCCGCGCGGGGCGGAGATTCTAATCGAAGCACTTGTGCATGAGGGCGTGGATTCGATTTTCGGTTATCCCGGAGGAGCTGTACTGCACATCTACGACGAGCTCTGGCGCGCGCGCGATCGCATTACGCATTATCTGGTGCGCCATGAACAAGGTGCAGTGCACATGGCCGAAGGTTATGCGCGCGCCTCGGGCCGCGTCGGAGTTGCGCTCGTTACCTCGGGGCCGGGTGCAACCAACGCAATGACCGGTATCGCCAATGCCTATATGGATTCGACCCCAATAGTGGTCATCACCGGCCAGGTACCGACGCCGCTCATCGGCACGGACGCCTTTCAGGAAGTTGATACGGTTGGTATCACGCGTTCATGTGTTAAGCACAACTACCTGGTGCGCGACGTCAGGGATTTGGCGCCTGTAGTCCACGAAGCTTTTCACCTGGCGCGAACGGGCCGGCCCGGGCCGATCGTAATCGACATTCCCAAGGACGTATCGGCGGCGCGAACTTCATATTCAAGCTTGCAGACCATAAGCTTTCCTTTAGTGGAGCGTAAGTGGCCGCCCGATCCTCGGGCAGTCGCTGAAGCCGCAGCGGCGATCATGAAAGCGGAGCGCCCCGTAATGTACGTAGGCGGTGGCGTTGTTAATTCGGGCGCCGCCGAAGCGCTCCTTGCCTTAGCCGAAGAGTTGCAGCTGCCCGTGACGCCGACGCTGATGGGACTGGGCGGTTTTCCTTCGGTGCATCCGCTTTGCCTGAACATGCTGGGCATGCACGGCACCTATGCCGCGAATATGGCCGTGGCTGAGAGCGATCTTCTGATCGCCGTCGGCGTGCGCTTCGACGACCGCGTGACCGGAAAACTCGCCACCTTCGCCCCGCAGGCCCGGGTTATTCACATCGATATTGATCCGGCCAACGTCGGCAAGAATCGGGCGCCGGAAATGTCGTTGGTGGCCGATGCGCGCGAAGCGCTTTGCGCGTTGCAAACGGAAATTAGGAATCAAGGCCAGCTGCAAATCGACAGGAGCGTCAAGCGTCGCGCGGTTTGGTGGGAACGCATACGAGGATGGCAATTGGAGCAGCCATTACGTTTCACTGGCTCAGGAGATCACATCAAGCCGCAGACTGTGATTCGCGAGTTGCACCGTTTGACGAATGGAGAGGCGCTCATCGCCACCGACGTTGGGCAACACCAGATGTGGGCCGCGCAATTTTATCCGTTCAAGAGGTCGCGCCAGTGGATCACCAGCGGCGGCCTTGGGGCGATGGGTTATGGCGTTCCGGCGGCCATCGGCGCGCAGTTAGTGCTCGGCGATCAGATGGTAGTCGCCGTGGTCGGCGATGGCGGTTTCCAGATGACCAATCAGGAGTTGGCAATGGCGGTGCAGTATGACCTGCCGATCAAAGTTCTGATCATGAACAACGGCTACCTCGGGATGGTGCGACAGTGGCAGGAGATGTTTTACGAGCGAGCCTATTCGGAGGTTGACCTGTCAGTGTCTCCCGACTTCGTCAAACTGGCTGAGGCTTACGGAGCGTTTGGAGTGAGAGCCACGCGTCCGGACGAATTATCGGATGTGCTTTCGGCCGGTTTATCACATAAGGGAGTCGCGGTGATGGATATCGTGGTTTCTAAGGAAGAGAACGTCTTCCCGATCGTGCCTGCGGGAGGAAACTCGCGCGACATGATTGTTCACAGCGAAGGAGTTTGAAAGGATGAAGGATGAAGCAGGAAGGATGAAAGGCGTCATGGCTCTCATTGAATTAATGACCAATCATTCTTTCATCCTTCATCCTTCCGCCTTCATCCTTTAAGAACATGAGACACACACTTTCAATTGTTGTTGCCGACCAGCCGGGCGAGCTTTCGCGCATCGTCGGCTTGTTTAGTGCCCGCGGTTTCAATATCGAAACGCTGTCCGTGGGACAGACAACCGACGCGCAATGGTCGCGTGTGACCGTGGTAACGCGGGGCGATGATCGGACCATTGAGCAGATCGTCAAACATTGTTCGCGGCTCGCGCGCGTGCGTGAGGTGTTGGACGTTACGATGCAACCCCACATCGAACGCGAGATGGCGCTCATCGATGTTGAAGCGACGCCCGGGGCGATGCGCCAGGAGGTGCTCAGCCTGGTCGCGGTCTTTCGCGCCAAAGTAGTGGACATTTCGCAGACCGGAATGATTATTGAAGCTTCGGGAAACAAGGAGAAGGTCGAGGCGTTTATCGAACTATTGCGCCCCATGGGCATACGCGACCTCACGCGCACCGGCTGCATTGCCATCGGGCGCTTGTCGACCGTAGATAGCTCAACGCCAGCGACAGAGGAGGCCGGCTACGCGGTCGGTTAAAACGACTAGGTCAGTACCGCAGGCGGCACTGACAAGCCATTTTGAGAGGACCAAACCATGAAAGTTTTTTACGATAGAGATGCCGATCCCAGCCGTTTGCGCGATAAGCAGATCGCCGTTATCGGTTATGGGAGCCAGGGCTTTGCCCAGTCCAATAACCTGCGCGAGTCTGGTTGCAATGTCACCGTCGGCTTGCGAGCTGACAGTCCTTCACGTGCCAAGGCTGAACAGTCTGGCCTGCGCGTGCGCCCCGTGGCGGAAGCTGCGGCCGAAGCCGACATTGTCATGATGCTGGTGCCGGATGAGCTCGCGGCTGATGTGTACGCCCGTGACATTGCGGAATCAATGACGCCCGGTAAATATCTGGCATTCTCCCACGGCTTCTCCATTCATTACGGGTTTATCAAACCCCCTGAAGACGTCAGCGTCTTTATGGTTGCGCCGAAAGGGCCGGGCCATTTAGTACGGCGTGAATATGAGAAAGGCGCCGGTGTGCCCTGCCTACTCGCGGTTCACCAGGATCCAACCGGCGAAACCAAACAGGTTGGGCTGGCTTATGCATCGGCCATCGGCGGAGGTCGCGCCGGCATTATCGAAACAAATTTCCGCGAGGAGACGGAAACGGATCTGTTTGGCGAACAGGCCGTGCTCTGCGGCGGGCTCACGTCGCTCATCAAAGCAGGTTTTGAGACACTCGTAGAAGCGGGATACGCGCCGGAGATGGCTTACTTCGAATGTCTCCACGAAATGAAGTTAATTGTCGACCTGATTTATGAAGGCGGCATATCCGAGATGCGCTATTCAATCTCCAACACCGCGCAATATGGCGATATGACGCGTGGGCCAGCCGTCATTAATGACGAAACAAAGCGACGCATGAAGGGTCTGCTGGCCGAGGTTCAATCCGGTGCGTTCGCGCACGAGTGGATGAAAGAGAGCCGGAATGGACGCAAGCGTTTTGAAGAACTCGCCGGTAAGACGAGAGAGCACCAGATCGAGCGCGTTGGTGCTGAACTGCGCGGCATGATGCCCTGGCTGGCGGCGGGACGGTTAGTTGATAAAGCCAGGAACTAACCAGGAAGTGAAACCAGATTTAAGGAAGGTGAAAGATGGGTTTATACGATTGGGATCGAATGAAAGCGGAAGAGATCACTGATCTCTATCAGAGAAAGGTGGCAATCGGTGAGAGCATCACAGTGGCCCGAGTCGAGGTTAAGGAAGGCGCTGTCACACTCTCTCACAGCCATGAAAACGAAGAAATGATCCTGGTGCTCAAAGGTAGTTGGCGGTTCCACCTGCCGAGCGGCGATGTGACGCTGGTGCCGAACCAGTTGTTGCGCATTGCGCCGGGAATTGAGCATTCCTCTGAAGCACTCGAAGACACTGTAGCACTCGATATTTGCGCTCCGGCGCGGGCCGATTGGCTTAACGGTGCGGATCACGCTCTCCACTACGATCCGGACCAGTCACTCTGGGCTGTTTAGAGATTCAAGGTTCAGCTCTGACGGCAAGCTTTTTGTTAGAAGCGGAAGCATGGCGGACCGAGTGAAAACTGGAATCTTGAGTGTTAGTGCAAATCGAGCGGGGGCAAGCCACCCTTCCCAACCTGAGAGACTTTCATAGTTGAGTGATTACACAACTGGAGTTGAGTGTTTAATATTCTCGAAAATGCTGTGTGAAAAGCTTTCAGTCATCGGGTAAGTCAATCAAGTTTGAAAGTCTCTCAGGTTGGGAAGGGTGGCTTGCCCCCGCTCGACTTTCATTTACGTCAAAATTCGAGTTTTTAGGCAGTATTTTACACTCGCAGTTTTGACAAGAGTTTCAGCGAGTTAGGAAGTTTGGGAGGAAACGGCGTGACTTTTGACGAATCGAAATGGGTGTGGATGGATGGCCGGGTAATTCCGTGGGGCAACGCCACCACGCATGTGTCGGCGCACGCGCTGCATTACGGCAGTGGTGTCTTTGAAGGCATGCGTTGCTACGAGACGACGGACGGGCCTGCTGTTTTTCGCCTGGACGCGCATCTTGACCGCCTTTACGCTTCCGCGGAGATCTACGGGATAACCATCCCTTACTCCCGTGAAGAACTCACCAGGGGCGTCGACGAGATCGTTCGGCTAAACAATTTCCGCAGTTGCTACGTTCGTCCAATCTGTTATCTCGGAAGCGGGAGCCTCGGCGTGCATCCAGGTAATAATCCGGTCGAGGTTGTCATTCTTGCCTGGCCCTGGGCGCCTTACCTTGGCGCGGAAGGACTAAAAGAGGGCGTGCGCGTAACAGTGTCGCCGTGGCGGAAGTTTCAGTCGCGGATGATGCCGACAACAGCAAAGGCATGTGGGCAATATCTGAATTCGATGTTGGCGGTGCGCGATGCTGTTAACCGTGGCTACGCAGAAGCGTTGCTCCTCGATGCGGAGGGTCACCTGGCTGAAGGCTCTGGTGAAAACCTATTCATTGTGCACGACGGGCAGTTGTTAACCAACGACGAGCGCCATTCAATCCTGCTCGGCATCACGCGCGAGGCGGTCCTGAGAATAGCGAGTGATCTGGGTTACGGTGTGGAGGTCAAGGCGCTTGAACTGGAAGATTTGCTTTCGGCGGACGAGGCGTTTTTTACCGGGACAGCGGCTGAAGTGACGCCAATTCGTGAGGTTGACGGTACTCCGATCGGCAAACGAACCCCCGGATTGGTGACGGAAGAGATTCAGCGTGTATTTTTCGCGGCCACTTCGGGGCGTGACCAACGATACCGGGGTTGGCTTCATCCCATTGGCTCCGAAACTGATGATGTTAGCGATCCTTTACTTCAGGCGGTATCTTAGCGGGAGGAGATTAATTTTAGAGTGCGCTGACTTGGCAGCGCTTTGGCCGGTCGCGACTTTTCGCGGCCCTGTTGGGTTGAACTCATTTCGGGAGGAACGGCGGCGTCAAGCCGCCAGGGACCAAAGCGGCGACTGGTCACCGCACTCCAAAGAGGGGCACAACAAGTTTGGAGTGTGCTGACTTGGCCGCTTTTTGGTTGTCGCTCTCCAAAACAATGACCGATGACAAAGCAAGAGCTAGAGATTGAAAGACAGAGACGTTTGCGCGCGGCCCAGCGCGTGGTTATCAAGCTCGGCACGAGCGTCGTCAGCGGTCCGGGCGGCGAAGGTTGCGCAGAGCGTCTTGAGCCGCTGGTGCGCTCAATCGCCGGATTGAAAAAGGCGAGCCGCCAGCTGGTGCTGGTCTCTTCGGGGGCGGTGGGATTGGGTGCTGGGCGGTTGGGGCTACACCAGTCCAGACTAAAGGATATCGTGGTGCGACAGGCTTGCGCCGCAGTGGGCCAAAGTCTGTTGATGCATGCCTACGAACAGTTGTTTCGTATGCAAGACGTGAAGATCGCCCAAGTGTTGTTAACTGAAGACGACTTCACGGACTTCAGGCGTTATACCAACCTGCGGCGCACGATGGAGAAACTTCTCAAACTCGGAGTATTGCCTATCATCAATGAGAACGATACGGTTTCGACCGCTGAACTCGAATACAACCAAAGTTCGGTGGCCTCCGGTCCAGAGCGCGTCTTTGGCGACAATGATCGCCTTGCCGCACTGGTAATGAGTAAGTTGGAAGCAGACGCGCTTGTCCTGTTGACCAATGTGGACGGGCTGCTCTTGCACAAGGCGAACGCACGGAACAGCGGCAACGGCAATGCAGATCAAGAAGCAGTGCTTATCCCTTTGGTCGAAGAAATTACCGACGAACTGAAAGCAATTGCCGAGGGACCATCTGCCGGCGGGCGTGGCGGGATGTTGACGAAGTTGGAAGCTGTCCAGATCGCGATGCAAGCGGGAGGGGTTGGCGTCATTGCCAACGGGATGCAACCGGAGATCCTGGATCGCATATTCGCAGGCGAGCAAATCGGCACCACGTTCATGTCAACCTCGCGGATGGCAGGCAAACGGCGTTGGATTACCTTTGCAGCGAGCGTGCGCGGCCGCGTGATCGTTAACGAGGGAGCGCGCGCCGCGATCATGGGAGGCAAAGCGAGCTTACTCGCTTCCGGCGTCATGCGCGTCGAGCAACAATTTGCGCCGCAGGATGTGGTCAGTATCGCAGATTGTGAGGGACGGGAGTTTGCGCGCGGGATCATTAACTGTGCCAGCGAAGAGGCGGCCCGATTGAGCGAGGGAACTTCCCCGAACCAAATGGTCGAGCGCGGTCGAGTCCTGGTAACTCGTGACAACCTAGTGCTTTCGGAGCAGAGATGAACCAGGCAGCCCTTCCGGATTCGCCAGTAAAAAGCCTGGTTGAAAAATCGAACGTCGCGGCCATTGCGCGAGGCGCGAAGGCAGCGTCGCGGGTGCTGGCAAGTATTCCTGGGCCTCGTCGCGACGCGGCATTACAAGCTGCCGCCAATGCAATTGAGGAGCGCAAGTCAGAGATCCTTGTCGCCAACAGACACGACTGCGATGAAGCCATCCGAAGCATGGAAGCCGGAACGATGTCTCGGGCGCTGTTTGAGCGCTTGCAAATTAGCGAGCGATCCATCGCGCAGATGGCCGCCGGGGTTCGCGAGGTGGCGGCTCTGGCCGATCCATTGGGCCAAACCCTGGCAGTCACTGAGTTGGATGAAGGGCTGACCTTGTACAAAGTGTCCTGCCCGATTGGAGTCGTAGGCATTGTTTTCGAAGCGCGACCTGAGATTGTCCCGCAGATTGCAGCTCTGGCGCTAAAGTCCGGCAACGCCGTGATCCTCAAAGGTGGATTGGAAGCTCAGCAGAGCAACCGGGCGCTGGTCCAAATCTGGAATGACGTCTTAGCCGGCTTCCCTGATATTCCGCCCGCAGCGATTAACTTGCTCTACACGCGCGCAGATGTCGAGGAAATGCTTTCGCGCGAGGATGAGATTGATCTGATCATTCCGCGTGGCTCGCGCGAGTTTGTGCGGCACGTCGCGGAGCACAG
The DNA here is from genome assembly GCA_036507195.1 of Pyrinomonadaceae bacterium. GTDB lineage: Bacteria > Acidobacteriota > Blastocatellia > Pyrinomonadales > Pyrinomonadaceae > PSRF01. Next base: position 64,146 of record DASXQM010000215.1, read on the forward strand.
CAGCATCCCGGTGCTGGGGCATGGTGAAGGAATTTGCCACGTCTATGTGGATAGCATGGCTGACTTACAAAAAGCGCTTAATATCGCGTTCGATTCGAAGGTGCAATATCCCGCGGCCTGCAACGCATTGGAAACGCTCCTGATCCATGAAGAGGTGGCTAGTGTGTTCTTGCCGGAAATGATCTTGCGTTTCCAGGCAGCGGGAGTTCAGGTGCGTGGCTGCCCGCGGACAATCAAGTTGGGACAGGTGCAGGGCGTTATTCCTGCGAGCGAAGATGACTGGGGGACGGAATACTCCGACCTAATAGTCGCGATAAAGGTTGTGAACGGCACCGACGAAGCTATCGAGCACATCAATCGCTACGGCTCCGGTCACACAGAATCCATCGTCACCGAGGACGCCCGCACGGCGTCACATTTCATGGAGCGAGTTGATGCGGCGGGCGTCTACCAAAACGCTTCGACGCGTTTCGCCGACGGGTTCCGTTATGGCTTCGGCGCAGAGCTGGGGATAAGCACGAGCAAACTCCACGCGCGTGGCCCGGTCGGACTCGAGGGGCTTACCACTTACAAATACAAGTTGATCGGCGACGGTCAGACTGTTGCCAGCTATGTCGCCGGAGAAAGGAGCTTCAAGCATCGGAAAGTGAAGTGATGGTCGTCGAAGCCAGATGGAAACCGATTTTCCATTTCTCATTTGACATTTTTCATTTGCCATCGCTGAAGAGGGGATTTGCAATCGTTGGCATTCATCACCCTTAGATGCGAATGACAAATGGCGTTACAACAGCCGAGTATCGTTTAGAAAGCGGACTTGTCTGCCTGGCGCGGCTGGGCACAAGTGCCCTTTCTAAACGGCACACGGAGAAAAACGGCGTGCGGACAAAACCGCGTGGCGAGAAAAACGGCACGCGAGATATTCCTGGACCAATGACAACTGAGAAATGTCAAATGAGAAATGGAAAATGTTTTGAGTAACTCTGACACTTTAAATGGAGCGCGATTGTCGTTCATCGGCTGTGGTGTGATGGCCGAGGCGATTATCGCGGGTCTGCTTAGTAAGAAGCTGGTGAAGCCAGAGCAGGTGGTAGGCAGTCATCCACGCTCCGAGCGGCGCGAAGAACTCCAGGCGAAATATGGTATTCACCTCTTCGAGAGCAATCGCGAGGCCTTAGGCTATCACGCCAGGCGGGCTGCCCGCGTGGGGACATCGGCCGCCGGCCAGGCAGCAACAAGCGTAAACGACAAAGAGTCTTCAATTGTTGTTTTGACTGTTAAGCCACAACGCCTGGGCGTCATACTCGGTGAGCTGAGAGAGGTGGTCCAACCGGACCAGTTGGTGATTTCCATAGTCGCGGGGGCGCGGGTAGAAACGATTGCTGACGCCTTGCAACATAGAGCGATAGTCCGGGCCATGCCTAACACTCCTGCGCAGATTGGTGAAGGGATGACGGTTTGGACGGCGACAGCTGAAGTTGGTGAAGCTCAGCAAGCGCAGATTCATGCAGTTTTCGGCGCGCTGGGGCGCGAAATGCACGTCGAAGAAGAGCGGATGATCGATATGGCGACGGCGCTTTCGGCAACCGGGCCCACCTACACGTTCCTGGTGATGGAGGCGCTGATCGATGCCGGCGTGCACATGGGCTTCTCTCGCCACGTCGCTGAAGAGCTCGTTTTGCAAACGATGCTGGGCACGGTGCTCTTTGCGCGGGAATCGCGCAAGCATCCGGCGGAACTGCGTAACATGGTTACTTCACCCGGTGGCACATCGGCGGAGGCAATCTATCAAATGGAGAAGGGCGGTCTGCGAACTGTGCTATCAAAGGCTGTTTGGGCTGCCTACCAACGGGCTACGGCGCTGGGCCGCAAAGTATAGGTCCAATAGGTCCTAATTATGTCTGACAACCATCGAAGTAGCTTGATCACCTCGGGAGCCGAGCGTACTCCCAATCGCGCAATGCTGCGAGCGGTGGGTTTCGGTGATGGAGACTTTGAAAAACCAATCGTCGGCGTGGCGAATGGCTACAGCACTATTACGCCCTGCAACATGGGTTTGAACGATCTTGCCGACCGCGCCATTAGCTCCCTTCGCCGTGCCGGTACGATGCCGCAGGTCTTTGGCACGATCACTGTTAGCGATGGCATCTCGATGGGCACCGAGGGAATGAAATACAGCCTTGTCTCTCGCGAAGTCATTGCCGACTCGATTGAGACCGTATGCCAGGCTCAGAGCGTTGACGGCGTGTTGGCTATCGGCGGCTGCGATAAAAATATGCCGGGCGCAATGATCGCGATTGCCAGGATGAATATCCCCTCGATCTTCGTTTACGGAGGCACGATCAAACCGGGCCACTATGATGGTCGAGATCTGACCGTAGTAAGCGCTTTCGAAGCTGTCGGACAATACTCAGCGCAGCGCATCGGGGTGGCTGAGCTGCTCGAGATTGAGCGACGCGCCTGTCCCGGCGCGGGTTCGTGTGGCGGGATGTTTACGGCAAATACGATGTCAGCGGCGATTGAAGCGATGGGCCTGAGCCTGCCTTTCTCTTCGACAATGGCAGCCGAGGATCAGCAAAAGGCCGACAGCGCTGCTGAATCGGCTGAAGTTTTGGCTGCGGCAATCGAAAGGCAAATCCTGCCGCGCGACATTCTCACCAGGAAAGCTTTTGAGAATGCGATCGCAGTCGTGATGGCAATTGGTGGCTCGACAAATGCAGTGTTGCATCTGCTGGCAATCGCGCATGCGGCAGGTGTGCCATTGACTATCGACGACTTCGAGGAGCTTCGGCAGCGAGTGCCGGTGCTCTGCGATCTGAAACCTTCGGGCCGCTACGTGGCCACCGATCTGCACCAGGCAGGAGGCATCCCACAAGTGATGAAGATGTTGTTGGCCCACGACAGACTGCACGGCGACCAACTCACTATCACCGGCCGGACGGTGGCTGATGTGCTCGAGGATCTTCCCGCCGAACCGCGCACTGATCAGGACGTGATTCACCCGTGGTCGAAACCGCTTTATGCGCAGGGACACCTGGCAATACTGAAGGGTAATCTGGCAACCGAAGGAGCAGTAGCGAAAATTACTGGCGTGAAGGACCCCAGATTCACTGGCCCGGCGCGAGTATTCGACTCCGAGGAAAGTTGCCTCCAGGCGATCCTGGCCGGAGAAATTAAACCGGGCGCGGTCGTCGTAATTCGTTATGAAGGGCCGCGGGGTGGTCCTGGAATGCGCGAGATGCTCGCACCGACTTCCGCCATTATCGGCGCGGGACTGGGCGACTCGGTCGCCCTAATTACCGATGGGCGATTTTCCGGTGGCACCTATGGCCTGGTGGTCGGACACGTCGCACCGGAGGCTGCGGTGGGGGGCGCGATCGCTTTCGTGGAAGAAGGAGACTCGATAACCATTGATGCCGAAACTCAGTCGCTGCAACTCAACATCTCCGCGGAAGACTTGCAACGTCGGCGGGCGATGTGGCGGCCGCTCGCGCCGCGTTACCCACGCGGCGTGCTGGCGAAATACGCCAGACTTGTTTCGAGTAGTAGTCTTGGTGCGGTGACTGATGGTGGGGCCGAAATATGGGGCCTAAAGGACGTATAGGACTTATATTGAGTAAGGATGCTATGACGGACCGAATAGAAATCTACGACACAACCCTACGCGACGGATCGCAGGGCGAGGGCGTCAACTTTTCTGTTGAAGATAAGTGTCGCATCGCCGAACAACTGGATGCGTTTGGGGTGGACTTTATCGAAGGCGGATGGCCCGGGTCGAACCCGCGCGACATGGCTTTCTTCGAGCGCGCTCGCGGGTTGAAGTTGACGCATGCTCGGGTTGCCGCCTTCGGAGCAACCCGTCGTCATACGCTTACCTGCGACGACGATCCAAGCATTCAGTCGCTGCTTAAAGCGGAAACGCCGGTAGTTACGATCTTCGGCAAGTCATGGCTGCTGCATGTTACAGACGCGTTGCGTCTCAGTCCCGATGAGAACCTGGAAATCATCGAAGGCACCGTGCGATATCTGTCAGCCCGAGTGGCATGTTTGGTTTATGACGCGGAGCACTTCTTTGATGGCTACAAAACAGATCCTGAGTATGCGCTGGCTACTTTGCGCGCTGCCTCTGCCGGAAGCCCCCATCGGATAGTGCTGTGTGACACCAACGGCGGCAGTCTGCCGGAGACAGTCGCGCGCGCGACGCGCGAAGTGATAGAGCAGATAGATGTGCCGCTCGGGATACATTGCCATAACGATGGCGAACTCGCAGTTGCAAATACTCTTGCGGCCGTGTCTGCCGGGGTGGTGCACGTGCAAGGGACTATTAACGGTTACGGGGAGCGCTGCGGCAACGCGAACCTGTGCGCGGTGATTCCCAATCTGGAGTTAAAACTCGGTCGTACCGTCCTGGGCCCAGAGCGGTTGAAGAGATTGCGCGAGACGTCCCGCTTCGTCAGCGAGATTGCGAACCTGTCGCTCGATTCGCGCGCGGCTTTCGTTGGCGACAGTGCGTTCGCGCATAAAGGCGGCGTTCACGTGTCGGCTGTCGAACGCAATCCAGCGACTTACGAACACATTGCTCCTGAATCAGTCGGGAACCGGCGGCGCATTCTAGTCTCAGATCTTGCTGGACGGGCGAATCTGCTTGCCAAGGCGCGAGAGCTGGGGGTTGAATTGAGTGATGAACAACGCGTGCTCGACGAGTTGAAGCGTTTGGAACACAACGGATACGAGTTTGAGGCAGCGGAGGCGAGCTTCGAGCTCCTGGTGTCTAAGCTGCGTGGTGCGCATAGACCCTACTTTGAGCTGCTTGGCTTCCGCGTGATTGACGAACATCGCGGCGCCCTGATGCCGATGAGCGAAGCGACGGTGAAGGTCAGTGTGGGCAACCGCGTCGAGCATACGGCGGCCAGCGGCAATGGCCCGGTCAACGCGCTGGATAACGCCTTGCGCTGCGCCCTGCAAACGTTTTATCCGTCGCTCGCCGAGATGCATCTGGTTGATTACAAGGTGCGGGTCATCACGAGCAATCTGTCGGGCTCAGCGAGTCTGGTGCGGGTGCTGATTTGTTCAGGCGACGCCGGGGCACAGTGGGGGACGGTTGGCGTGTCTGCGAATATTGTCGAAGCGAGCTGGCGCGCGTTGGTCGATTCGGTGGAGTACAAACTGGCCCGCGATGGCGTCGCGCCAATTTTCGCCGAGCAAGATAAGGACTCCGCATCGAGCGGGAGTGAATCCCCGATTGAATCATGGAAAGAAGCAATTAGCTGATGCGTGACAACCTACAGGTGATGAAATTCGGCGGCACGTCCGTCGGTAATGCTGAATGTATTCACCGCGCGGCAGAAATCGTCGCGCGAGCCGCGAGCGAGGGGTCAGTAGTAGCGGTCGTCTCGGCGATGGGCGGCGTGACCAATCATCTCATTGAAGCCGCACAAGTTTCGGCTTCCGGCGACGTGCGCGCAGCCGGCAAGCTCGCTGAAACACTTCATCAGCAACATCAGGAAGCGATTGAGATTCTGATCGGCGATGGAGACAAACGCGCGCAATTAGAAGTTGAATTGAAACAGATTATCGAAGCGGTGACGAGCCTTTGCCGGGGCACGGCGCTCTTGCGTGAACTAACCCCGCGTACACTCGATGCTATCTCAAGCATGGGTGAAAGGCTCTCGGCACGGTTACTGGCCGGTGCGCTACGTGAATTAGGAGTCGATGCTGCGGCTGTTGAAGCGACTGAGCTTATCGTGACAGATAACCATTCTGGCCGGGCTGAACCATTGATGGCAGAAACACGCGAACGGGCTACCGCGAAGTTGGCGCCATTGCTGGCTGAAGGCTCAGTGCCAGTCGTGACTGGATTCATCGGTGCGACCATAGATGGAAAGTTAACGACCCTCGGGCGTGGCGGATCGGATTATTCCGCCACGATCCTCGGGGCTGTGCTAGGCGCGAACGAGATCGTTATCTGGACGGACGTTGACGGCGTGTTGACGGCCGACCCGCGGCTGGTGCCTGAGGCGCGCACCCTGCAGGAGATCTCTTACAACGAAGCAGCGGAGTTAGCTTACTTCGGAGCGAAAGTCCTGCACCCGAAAACGCTGCGCCCCGTCTCGGAGGCAGGCATCCCCGTCTGGATTCGCAATAGCTTTTTGCCGGAACGAAGTGGCACCAAGATTACAGCGACGGGCCATCCCACCAGGCGAGGTGTAAAAGCGATCACGGCGATGAGCAACGTGACCTTGATTACGGTCGGTGGACGAGGCATCGTCGGCCTGCCCGGCGTCGCGGCCAAAACATTCACCGCTGCCGCCAGCGCTCAAGCTAATGTTCTGCTCATTTCCCAATCGTCATCGGGAAACGACATCTGCTTCATCATTGACTCAAGAGACGCCGCCGCTACGGTTGCAGAGCTTCGCCAGGCATTCGCGTTCGACCTGGCGCACAAAGAGGTGGAACACATCACGGTCAATGCGGACATCGCCATCGTCGCCGTGGTTGGCGAGAGAATGCGAGGCACGCCGGGGATCGCCGGGCGCACCTTCAGTGCCCTGGGCCGTCGCGGAATTAACATCATCGCCATCGCGCAGGGGTCATCGGAGTACAACGTTTCGTTGGTTGTTGAAGCTGGGCTAATGGGCGAGGTCGTCCAGGCTTTGCACAGCGAGTTTGGTCTGCAAAGGCGTGCCTCTCGTTTCGAGTCGGTTGCAAGTGAAAGCGCGTTGGCAACGGTATGATTGAAACCGAGAAGCTTCAACCAGTAGCGGAGAAAAGCGCGGAGCAACGTTGCATTGACCCCTCATGCGGCGCGCGCTTCGAGCTCAATGAGAGGCTTTATGTTTGTCCGAGGTGTGGCGGGCTGTTGGATGTCGCACTGGAGGCTTATTCCGATGCAGATCCAGAAGGATTGCGAGCGGTATGGACCAGCCGGCTTGCGTCTTTCGATCCACGCGATCGAAGCGGTGTCTGGCGCTATCGAGAGTTATTATCTTTTGCCGCCGATGCACCAATTGTCACCCTCGGTGAAGGCAACACGCCGCTTTACGATGCCCCAGTTTCTGCTGCCTACTGTGGACTAACCGCACTTGCGCTCAAACACCAAGGTTGCAATCCAACCGGCTCTTTCAAAGATACTGGCATGACCACGGCCGTCACGCAGGCCCTCATCCTGGGAGCGCGGACGGTGGTTTGCGCGAGCACCGGCAACACCGCGGCCAGCCTCGCCGCGTACGCCGCGCGCGCGCGGCTACAGTGCGCCATCCTTGTGCCGCGAGGGCAGATCAGTAATGCCAAGCTCGCCCAGAGCTTGGACTACGGAGCGGCGGTGATGGAGTTGGACGGCAACTTCGATGACGCCATGCGAGTGATACGCGAACTTGCTGAAGATGAATCAATCTATCTTGTGAACTCCATTAATCCCTTTCGTATCGAGGGGCAGAAGACCGTGGCCGCTGAGTTGTTACACCAGCGCGATTGGCGTGTTCCCGATCACATTGTTGTGCCAGGTGGGAATCTCGGCAACAGTTCAGCACTTGGCAAAGGCTTCAAAGAACTTAAGAACCTGGGTTTAATTGAGCGCTTGCCGCGGCTGAGCGTGGTCCAGGCAGAAGGCGCTGCGCCTTTTGCCGGCTTGTTTGAATCAGAGTCGGAGGTGCTGAAACCCATAAAACATCCACAAACCTTAGCTACGGCGATCAAGATCGGTGCGCCTGTATCATGGAAAAAGGCTCTGCGTGCGGTGCTCGAGTCAGCTGGATGTGTGCTCAGTGTCAGCGAACAAGAGATCGCGGACGCCAAAGCGATCATTGGGCGGGACGGTGTGGGATGCGAGCCTGCTTCTGCAACCACTGTTGCGGGTATCAAGCAGTTGGTCGCGAGTGGGATTATTGGATCGGATGCGGACGTTGTGGCGGTGTTGACGGGGAATATCTTGAAGGACACTGACTACGCAATCAATTATCATCAGGAAAAGCTCTATACGCATGACCGCGCGGCGGACAAAACAAAAGAGGAGCGCCGGCTCGCCGGCACTTACAGCAATCCGCCCGCGCGCGTGAAAGCAACGAAGGCCGCAATCCTGGAAGGCCTTAGACGGCATGAACAAGAGCACTCGGGTAATATATAGAGCGCTCGGGTGCATTTCGGCGGGGCAAACCATCTTCCTGACCCCGAGCTGATCGATGTCCGGGGAATAGATGAGACAATGAGCCTGGAAAGCGGAGCGGTCGATATCATCGACGAGAGTGCCGAGGCCGGCGGCAAATCGCAGCGCTCGTTTTCGGTGCGTGTGCCCGCATCGACTTCCAATCTTGGCGCGGGGTTCGACTCCTTCAGTCTCGCCCTGCAACTCTACCTGACGGTTAGCGCCCGAGTGGTCCCAGAAGCGAGCGCAATATGCTGCGTGACCAGCAGCGGCGAGGGCAGCACGAGCGGGCTCTTGTCTCCAACGGAAGACAATCTGATCTTCCGCGCTATGAGTTTTGCTGCCAGGCGTGAGGGCTGGACTCTTCCCCCGGTGCGGCTCGACGTATACAACGAGTTGCTGCTTGGCCGCGGACTTGGCAGCAGTGCTGCCGCGATCGTTGCCGGTCTCACGCTCAGCTCGTTGATTTGTGATCAGGAACTTTCGCCCCAGACAGTTCTTCGTTACGCACTGGAGATGGAAGGTCATGCGGACAACGTTGCTGCCGCCTACTATGGAGGTTGGGTCGTCAGCTGCGTGAAACCGGATGGAAATGTGCTTGCGGTCAAAAGGCTCTGGCCGGAGGATCTAAAAGTAATTGTGATCTCGCCTGATGCACTTTTGAATACGGCGGAAACGCGTAACGCTCTGCCGGATACGGTTGAGCGTGCGGATGCTGTGCATAACCTGCAACGGGTCGCCCTGTTCAGTGCGGCACTGGAAAGCGGCGGTTACGATTTATTGTGGGACGCAATGCAGGACCGAATGCACCAGCCATACCGGCAATCTCTGGTCCCGGGTCTTGCTGAAGCCCTGGCCACTAAGCCGCAGCCCGGCCTCGTCGGCGTAGCCTTGAGCGGTTCCGGACCCAGCGTTATCGCTTTAGCGTGTGATCGTTTGCCTGAAATTGGCGAAGGCATCGCGAATAGCTTTCGCAGCCACGGTATGCCGGCGACTGTACGTATAATCGAGGTCGACCGCGAGGGTTGCAAAGCGACAGTGTCGAAATCAGGATGAAATGATATAGCGAAGAGGAGTTTGATTAATGAGTGTTGAGGTTATCAGTCCAACTGCGGTCGTCAGCGCATCTGCAGATGCGGAGGCATTTCCTCTCGCCGCCCGCGTCGCCGGAATGTCCATGTCAAAGACGATGGCTGTCTCGGCTTTGGCAGATCAACTGCGGCGTGCGGGCGTCGATGTGATAGATCTGGGCGCCGGCGAGCCTGACTTTCCAACCCCCGAGAACATCCGGCGCGCGGGGGCTGAGGCGATAGAGACTGGCCATACAAAATATACGGCCGCGGCGGGAACGCCGAATTTGAAACAGGCGATCTGTCAGCGTTTTGCCACGGATTTTGATGTGCGATACGAACCCGCAGAAGTGCTCGCCGCAGCCGGCGCAAAGCAGGTCATCTTCAACGCCATCGCTACGCTAATCGAACCCGGCGATGACGTGCTGGTCGCGAAGCCTTACTGGGTGACGTTCCCGGAAGCGGTGACATTTGCCGGCGGTCACACCGTCTGGGTTGAGACTGAAGATCAGGGTTTCCGGCTCACCGCCGAAGCGGTCGAGCGCGCGCTCACGCCCCGCTCGAAAGTGTTGGTGATTAACTCTCCATCAAATCCTTCCGGACTTGTCGTGGCGCCCGATGAATTCGAAAAGATCGTTGCACTCGCCGTCAACCGCGGGCTTTGGGTGATCTCGGACGAGTGCTATTGCCAGTTTGTTTATGATCCCGTGCGGCCTTTTTCGGCGACGCAACTTCCCGACGCGTTGCGCCGTCGCGTGCTTGTGGCCGGCTCTCTTTCCAAGACATACGCGATGACCGGCTGGCGCATTGGCTACGCACTTGGACCACGCGAATGGATCAAGGCGATGACTTGCGTGCAGAGCCATTCGACTTCAAACCCGACCTCGATTTCACAGCAAGCGGCGATTGAAGCGTTGACCGGACCCCAGGACTCGGTTGCCCGGATGTTGCAAGCCTACAGCGAGCGGCGCGACTGGCTGATTCCGGCGTTGAATGATTTGCCGGGCGTGACTTGCGCCACGCCGGAGGGAGCTTTTTATGCTTTCCCCAGTGTTAAGGAAACGGGCCTGACTTCGGAAGGGCTCACCACGCGCCTGCTCGAAGAGGCTCATGTGGCGGTTACTCCCGGCGATGCTTTTGGCGCCCCGGGCTACCTGCGACTTTCTTACGCTACTTCACTCGAGAAATTAGAAGCCGGTGTCGAGCGCATCAGAGGCGTGCTTGCGGCCCTATGAGTAAGTAGAGTTAATATGTTTGACACCAGGCGCGATGGTCAGGTATAAGAAAACTTCACGTGAGTACCGACGTTATGATCTTCAGCAGCAACCACCACCACGGAGCACACCATCATGCCAACCATCATTGGCATCAAGGCAGCGCGTTGGTTGTGGGAGGAAAGCTGGAGTAAGAACAAACTCACAACCGGGAACCTTTAAGGACCCGCTGCCGTGACCCAGGAGTCAGGCGGCGGTTTTTCTTTTGTCGCTGCTAGCACAGGCATTCCTGCCTGTCCCGAATTGAGAACGAGCATGGACCAGACAACTGAGCCACTTTCCAGAATCCCCACCGGGATGCGCTACTACTTCGGCGACGAGGCGCGCCTGCGCCGCACCGTCGAAGAGACCGGGATGAGTATTTTTGACGGCTGGTCTTATCAAGAGATCACGACGCCAACCGTCGACTATTACTCGCTTTTTGAGCATGGCATGGGTAGGGCAGAGGCCCACCGCGCTTTTCGCTTTACCGACAATGATGGACGGCTCCTGGCCTTGAGGCCCGATGTGACGTCTGCGGCTGCCCGGGCGGCGGCCACGCTTCTTTCCGAGCGGGAACGGCCGCTGCGCCTTTGTTATGCAGCGCCGGTTTTTCGTCAACAACCACAATCGCACGTAGAGTGGCGTAGAGAGTCAACGCAGATCGGGTGTGAACTCATAGGCGCTAATACGCGTATCGCTGATTTCGAGGTACTCGCAATCGCGTCGGAATTCCTGCGTCGTCTGGATCTTGACGGCAATTACTCTATTACGCTGAACGATGTCGGCATCTTCAATGGTGTTGCCGAACGTCTGAGTTTGGATCCAACCTCGCGAGAGGAGATGCGGCAATTGATTGATGTCCGCAATGCGGCGGACCTGGAGCGCTTCCTCACATCTTATATCTCCGCGGGCGAAGCTCAGGCTTTCGCTCAACTAATGCAACTCTCAGGCAAACGCGAAAGCCTGGAACTGGCTCGCAGCGTGATTTCAAACGAGCAATCGCGTGCCGCATTAGATCGGCTTGAAAGTCTGTGGAATGTTATTGATTCGCTGAATCTAACAGATAGTTTCGAGATAGATTTGGGGGATGTGGCGCGACTTGATTACTACACGGGCCTAACGTTCAAGGTTTACGTCAATGGCGCGGGATACAGGGTAGGCAGCGGCGGTCGTTACGACGGTCTGACGGCCAGCTTTGGCAAATCCGAGCCCGCAGTGGGCTTTGTGGTAGACCTCGACGCGCTAACTGAGGTGTTACGCGTGCGCACGGCGTATTTGTCATCGACGCGCACGTCCCAGGGAAGACCACCAGATCTGACGGTAAACGATCCAGAGGAAACACCATCCGGAGATTCATTAAGCGATCCATCCGAACTTTTTATCGAAGCTTTGGAAAGGCGCGCGAAAGGTGAGCGCGTCTCACTAAAGTTGGTGAGGTGAAAATGGTGCCGGAATTGACTATTGCGGTAGCTAAAGGAAGATTGCAGGACGAAGCGTTAGCTCTGTTGGCGGCCGCCGGCGCAGGGGTATCAAGCCAGGACCTCTCGTCGCGGCGGCTGGCCGTGCAAGATGAATCAGGGCGCTACCGCTTCATCTTCGTGAAGCCAGCCGATGTGCCTGTTTATGTGGAGCATGGCATAGCAGACTGCGGCATAGTTGGCCGCGACGTCCTGCTTGAATCCGGCACCGATCTACTGCAGCCGTTAACTCTCGAGATTGGTCGTTGTCGCATCGTGGTTGCAGCGCGAACCGGAGTGTCGTTGAACGATCTGGGTATGTTGAGAGTGGCGACGAAATATCCGCAGATTGCCGCCGCACATTTCGGCGCTCGCGGGCGGCCGGTGGAGATCATCGAGCTTTCCGGCTCGGTGGAACTGGCCCCGGGGTTGGGCCTGGCCGACTGCATTGTGGACCTGGTGGAATCAGGCCGAACGCTTCGCGAAAACGGTCTTCGGGAAATTGAAGTCATCGATGAGTCAACCGGACGACTGGTAGTTAACCGCGCCAGCTATCAATTGAAAGCGAAACCAATCGCCAGTCTCATCGGGGCGCTAAAGTCCGAGAACTGACAGGCGAGCGACGATGGCATCCCTCGGTCCAAAGGTCGAGCGTCGCAGGTGGACCATAGTTTAGAGTTCTTTAGGTTGTGTCTTTGCCAACCAGCAAGCTAAAGCTTGAACTCTGAACTTCGGGCCTGGCATCGTTGCTATGAGTATGGTGGAAGGAGCTCAAGGGTGATCGAGATCATTCGGAGTCAGGAAAAACAGCGACTTGCAGCCAGGCTGCAGGCAATGCGCGATCGCAACGTAGCCCTCGACGACGCTCTCGTAAGTGAGGTCGCGGCGATCATTCGGGACGTGCGCACACGCGGGGACGCGGCTCTGCTTGATTACACCGGGCGTTTTGATGGCGTGCATCTGCGAGCGTCTGAATTACGCGTTCCCGAAGACACTCTGCATCGGTCGGCGCGCAGAGTCGATTCCTTCGTGCTCGAGTCTTTACGTGAAGCCATACGAAACGTTCGCGTCTTTCACGAGTACCAACGGGAAGAGTCCTGGGAAATTACAGCAATTGAAGGGGCTGAAGGGGTGCGCCTGGGCCAACGAATTAATCCAATCGCACGGGCAGGCCTGTATGTGCCGGGCGGAACGGCTGCCTACCCATCTTCCGTGGTGATGAATGTAGTGCCCGCGCAGGTTGCGGGCGTTCGTCATATCCTGGTAACAACTCCGCCGCGAACGCTAGCTGAAAATCCCGCGGTCGCCGCTGCCCTGGTCGAACTGAATGTTACCGAGGTCTATGCCGTGGGCGGAGCACAAGCGATTGCTGCTCTGGCATATGGGACCGAAACAGTGCCGCGCGTGGACAAAATCACCGGGCCCGGAAACAAATACGTTGCCGTGGCGAAGAAACTCGTTTTTGGAGCGGTTGGCATCGACTCGATTGCGGGACCAAGCGAGGTTGTGATTATCGCCGACGAGTCTGCGCGAGCGGATTTTGTTGCGGCAGATCTACTGGCGCAGGCGGAACATGCCGAAGATGCTTCAGCGATTCTCCTTACCACCAGCGAAGAGCTCGCGCACGGCACGGCTGCGGAGATGAAACTCCAGGCGCCATCTTTATCACGCCGAGCTATTCTTGAGCAGTCACTCGCGCGGTATGGCGCGATTGTTTTGGTCGCTAGCCTGGACGAAGCCTGCGCGATTGCAAATGAGTTGGCGCCGGAACATCTCGAGCTTATGACGAACCACAATGATAGCGTAGCCGCGCAAATTCGCGAGGCGGGAGCGATCTTTTTCGGTCCAAACACGCCCGAAGCCGTAGGCGATTACCTTGCCGGACCGAATCACGTTTTGCCTACCAGCGGTGCAGCGCGCTTCTCGTCGGCGTTGGGCGTGTATGATTTCGTCAAACGCACGAGTCTTCTGCATTACTCGAGCGAAGCTATCAGGCGTTCGGCTGGAATGATCGCGGCCCTGGCGGCCGTCGAAGGCCTGGACGCGCATGCGCGCTCGGCACTGATCAGGCTGGAGCAGTAGAAATCAATGACGAGTATATCCAACTCAATCAAGGACCCGGTTCTCGCGCTGCGGCCGTACACGCTTGCGCCACACCGGGCATCGGTCAAGCTTAATCAGAACGAGAACCCCTGGGATGCACCGCTCGAGATCAAGCGAGAAACTCTGATCCGCATGAATGACCGCGCCTGGTCCCGCTATCCGGACTTTACGCCCCAAAGACTACACGAGCGACTAGCCGGGTTTAGTGGCTGGCAAGCGGATGGCATTATTGCGGGCAACGGGTCAAACGAATTGATTCAGGCGCTTTTAATGGTGACCGTTGGAGAAGGGAAGCGCGTTCTCATTACCGAGCCTACCTTTGCGCTTTACCGTCAGATTACGACCGTGTTGGGCGGCGAAGTCGCGAGTGTTCCGCTCAGTCGAGATCTTCAATTTAATGTGGCAGCGTTGCTTGAAGAGATTGAGGAAACGCAACCGGCGGTCACGATTATTTGTTCACCGAATAATCCTACCGGCTGCGTGATTAGCGATGAACATCTGGTTGTCCTATTGAAAGCGGCTCAGGGCCTGATCGTTGTCGATGAGGCTTACCACGAGTTTGCCGATCCGGTGTCCCCAGCGCCGGGAGTGGTAAACGAGCAGCCCGGCTGGAGTGGTGGTCATTCCGCCGTCCCCCTCATCAGTGATCATGAAAACCTCGTCGTGCTGCGGACGTTCTCAAAGGCAATGGCGATGGCGGCGTTGCGCGTTGGTTATCTTCTTGCATCGCCGGCGTTGGTGGTGCAGATCGCGAAGGCGGTGCTGCCTTATAACCTCAACGCCTTTTCACAGACTGCGGCTGAAGTTGCGATTGAGATGTTCAAGTCGAAGCTCAAGCCGCTGGTCGAGGGCATTTGTGCCGAGCGCGATCGTTTATACGTCGAGTTAGCAAACATTCCGGGCCTTGTTCCAGTCAAGTCTCAGGCGAATTTTATGGTGGTGCGCGCAAACAAGGACCCAAAGCGAGTTTTTTCGGAATTATTGAAAAGGGACATTTTGATTCGAGATGTTAGCGGCTATCCGATGCTGAATGACTATTTCCGCGTCAGCGTCGGCACGCCTGCAGAGAATGATCTGTTGGTCAGGGCGCTCCGTGAGATTTTGACTTAAGAGAATGATTATGAGCACAAAGGTGACTACACAGAAGCGGATCGCTGAGATCCACCGAAAGACAAAAGAGACAGACGTGCGAGTCGTCCTCAACCTCGACGGCAATGGACAGTCGCGGGTCAGCACGGGGTTGCCGTTCCTCGATCACATGCTCGATCTGTTTGCGCGCCACGGCCTGTTTGATCTTGAAGTCACGTGCAAAGGCGACCTCGAGATTGATGATCATCATTCAGTGGAGGACATTGCGATTACTCTCGGGCAGGCGTTGACGCAGGCGCTGGGAGACAAAGCCGGCATCGCCCGTTATGGCGAAGCGGTCGTGCCGATGGATGAAGCGCTGTGTCGTTCGGTGATTGATCTGTCAGGTCGCTTTTATTTGGTCTACGAGGTCCAGACGCGGAGGCAGAAAATTGGAAATTTTTCCGTTGAGCTGGCGGAACATTTCTGGCGCTCACTGGCTGAGACGGCGCGTTTCAATCTCCATATCGACTGCCTTCGTGGTCGTAACACGCACCACATTCTTGAAGGCACTTTTAAAGCGACCACGCGTGCATTGAGCCAGGCAGTAAAACGTCACTCGCGCATCACGGGTGTATTGAGCACCAAGGGAGCCCTGTAATCATCGCAATCATCAAAGCTAAAGTTGCTGAGGTGGCGATCATCGACTATGGCGTGGGAAATCTGCGTTCCGTAGAGAAGGCTTTTGCTGCGATGGGCTGCGAAGCCTTGCTGACTTCAGACGAATCCTTATTGCGGCACGCGAAGCGGCTGGTTTTGCCGGGTGTGGGCGCGTTTGCTGCATGCATGAGAGAACTGTCTGCGCGTGGACTTGATAACCTTGTTCGCGAGCGTGTGAAGGAAGGAACGCCGCTGCTCGGCGTTTGCGTTGGAATGCAGATGCTTTTTGAAGAATCAGAAGAGTTTGGGGAAACTTTCGGGTTGGGATTACTGAAGGGACGCGTGCGCCGCTTTCCCGGCGATCTGGTTGTCCCTCAGGTTGGTTGGAACCAGGTGCGACAGCGCGGGAATCATCCCCTGCTGGCTGACATTCAGGACAACGCTTTCTTTTATTTTGTTCATTCTTACTCCTGCGAAGCGGCTGACCCTGCGGTTGTTATTGGCGAGACCGATTACGGCGCTCTTTACCCTTCGGTAGTGGCCCGGGAAAATATCTACGGTGTGCAGTTTCATCCGGAGAAGAGCCAGGCCGCTGGCCTGCGGCTACTGGCCAATTTTGCAAGAGTTGAAATTTAACGGGAGAGGCGGGGAAGCGATCTTCCATTTGAGGGCAGAGGCAAACTGATTTTCCATTTCTCATTTTTCATTTGCCATAGTCGGAATTTGTCAATCCGGTAGACCAATGACAAATGGCGTTACAACAGCCGCGCATCGTTTAGAGAGCGGACTTGTCCGCCTGGCGCGGCGGGGCACAAGCGCCCTAACTAAACGGCGCGCAGAGAACCTCTCGGACAGTGATAAAAAAGGCTTGGGCCGATGACCAAATGAGAAATGAAAAATGAGAAATGGAAAATGAATCCGACGCTCTTCCGGGGGCTCACCATTCGATGTTAGCGAAAAGAATCATTCCCTGTCTCGACGTTGACCGCGGTCGCGTGGTCAAAGGAATACGCTTCGTTTCGCTGGTTGACGCAGGTGACGCCGTGGAACAAGCGCGCAGCTATGACGCGGAGGGCGCGGATGAGTTGACATTTCTGGACATCACTGCCTCGTCCGACAAGCGGGCCATCATCATGGACCTGGTCAGGCGTGTGGCGGATGAGGTCTTCATACCTCTAACAGTTGGAGGCGGCCTCAACTCCAGCGAAGACATACAAGCGGTATTGCGTGCTGGCGCTGATAAGGTTTCGCTGAACACCGCCGCCGTTGAGGGACCGGATTTGATTAGTAGAGCAGCCGAGATTTTTGGCAGCCAGTGTATCGTCGTTGCCATTGATGCGCGACGACGAAGCGTCTGCGATTCGTCGAACGGCTGGGAGGTTTTCACACATGGCGGACGTAAGAACGCAGGGTGGGATGCAGTCGAATGGGCGCAGCGAGCCGAGCGGCTCGGGGCTGGTGAGATATTGCTGACGAGCATGGACAAGGATGGCACGCGCGACGGGTACGACCTGGAGTTGACACGCACTGTGAGTTCAGCGGTGCGAATACCGGTTATTGCTTCGGGCGGTGCGGGTCGCTTGGAACATTTTTACGAGGCGCTAACTGAAGGGCGCGCGAGTGCTGTGCTTGCGGCATCGCTCTTTCACTTTGGCCAATACAAGATCGCGGAAGTGAAGGATTACTTGCGCGCTCGGGGAGTCTCGGTGAGATGAATATTTCTATCGAAGATGTGAAGTTTGATGAGCGGGGTCTTATTCCGGCTGTCGTGCAGGACGCCCGTACGCAGCGTGTGTTGATGCTCGCTTACATGAATGCCGAAAGCCTCCGAAGAACACTCGAGACTCGTGAGACATGGTTCTGGTCGCGCTCGCGTTCCAGCTTGTGGCACAAGGGAGAAACTTCCGGGAACACGCAACGAGTTGTTGATGTGCGTTTGGATTGTGATGCCGATGCGCTTAATGTGCTGGTAGTCCCTAATGGCCCAGCCTGCCACACTGGCGCCGAATCGTGTTTCTACAACGAGCTCCAGGATGCCGGCCCGCTTGAGTCCGCTCCGTTTAAGGTGAGTCCGGCAACGGGCCCGACCGATTTAGCCCATGCGCTCGAGAGTCTCTATGCTTTGGTTGCGTCGAGAAAGCGTGAAAGACCTAAGGGCTCTTACACTACCTACCTTTTCGATCAGGGACTCGACAAGATCCTCAAAAAGGTTGGCGAGGAATCAGCAGAAACGATCATCGCGGCCAAGAATGATGATCACGACGCTCTGGTCAAAGAAAGTTCCGATTTGCTTTATCACCTGGTGGTCCTTCTCGTTGAGCGTGGATTGTCATTGGGAGCAGTGCGCGATGAACTCGTGAGCCGCGGAAAAAAGGAAACGGCAACCAATCAAACTCCGGAGCAGGCGAAAGCATAAAGTCTCGCACCCCAGCCGAGCTGCTCGGCCGGGGACCCCGCCCTGGTGTGGAGCGAAGCGGAACTCCAGTTAATGGGTGATACCGGATGGCGACAGACACAAACGAACTCAAGGAACTCCTCGACTTCGCCGTTGAGATAGCACGCAAGGCTGGTGCAATCACCTCGCGTCATTACCAGGGATCGTTTGTAGCCGAACGCAAGGCTGACAACTCATTCGTGACGATGGCGGATCGCGAAGTCGAAGTTTACCTGCGCACTCGTATCGCAGAGGCGTTCCCTGATGATTCCATTCTCGGTGAAGAGGAGGGAGAGCAATCAGGTTCATCGAATCATCGTTGGATACTTGATCCAATAGACGGAACGTATTCATTTGTTCATGGTGTGCCACTTTACGGAGTGCTCATAGGATTGGAGTTCGACGGTGAATCGGTCCTGGGCGTGGTCAATCTTCCGGCATTAGGGGAGCTTATCTACGCCGCGCGGGGTTTGGGCTGCTTCTGGAATGGTGACCCGGCCCATGTGTCCGCAACCAGGTCGCTGGATCAGGCGCTACTTTTGTCGACTGACTTCGGCGTATGTGAGCAATACGGATTTGGTCCCGCGGCAGAAGCGTTGCAGCGACAGGTTCATGCCAGGCGCACCTGGGGCGATGCTTACGGACACATGCTCGTTGCAACTGGCCGGGCCGATATTATGCTCGACCCGGTTATGAACGTTTGGGATTGCGCTCCTTTGCTTCCGATCCTCGAGGAGGCTGGGGGTACGTTCACTGATTGGAACGGAACGCGAACGATTCAAGGAGGCAACGCGATTTCCACGAATGGGCTGCTGTTTGATCAAGTGATGGCTTCAGTCAGCCATAAGCCGGAGAGGCTATAGATCTTATAGAAGTTAATTGATGTCCATCTTAATAATACCGGCGATTGATCTGCGGGATGGTTGTTGCGTGCGCCTCACGCAGGGCCGCAAAGATAACGCCACGGTCTACGACGGCGATCCGATCGAAATTGCCCTAAGCTACGAGGCCAGTGGCGCACGGATGATTCACATAGTCGATCTGGATGGCGCGTTCTCCGAACCGAATTCGCGAAGTCGGCAAGTACTGCATAAGATTATTTCCCGGATCAAAATTCCTCTGCAGTTTGGCGGCGGCTTGCGCAGTCTCGAAGATGTTGCCCACGTGATTGAACTGGGCGCGAGCAGAGTGGTGGTCGGCACTTTGGCAGTAGAGTCACCGGATGAACTGGCAAAACTCGTAGACATGTTCGGCTCGCGAGTGTGCGTAGGAATTGATGCTCGCGATAACCAGGTCATGACCCGCGGCTGGGAGAAGCGAGAGATAATAACCGCTGTGGAGCTCGCTCAGCGTGTTGCAGCACTCGGCGTGAAGCGCATCGTGTATACGGATGTGGCGCGCGATGGCATGCTCAGCGGTATCAACCTGGAACAGACTTGTGCGATCTCGCGTGTGTCCGGATTAAGAGTCACTGCCTCGGGGGGAGTCTCATCGCTTGCGGACATCAATCGTCTCAAAAGCGTGAGTGAGAGCGGCGTTGATAGCGTGATTGTCGGCAAAGCTCTTTATGAGGGTCGGTTCACTCTCGACGAAGCCATTGACGAAGGGACGCGAGTACTCAAGGCTTAGGTGAGTCCTCAACAAGTGGTCCACAAATTGGCCACACAAGAGATACGGCCGCCACTGCTGGCAGCCGTAAGTTGTTGATTTAAGTGGTCGGGGCGAGAGGATTCGAACCTCCGACCTCTCGGTCCCAAATGATAGGCGCGGCAAAAACGTAAGTCTTTGCCTTTTCGAAGGTTGCAGCCATCAAGGAATAGCGAGGGTTTTTACATCCCTTCGCATTCTTTACCATTCGTTATCGGTTGAGTGCTGAGAATTCTGTCCACAAATTGGCCACATGGCGCTGGGGTGAACCCCTGGTTGAGGCAGTTTCAATTAGCCACACTTCCGGTTGAGTAACTTTGTCTTCTCATGCTTGCGGTTCTGGTTCAGAATCTGGGTTGGCTG
Organism: Pyrinomonadaceae bacterium; assembly: GCA_036507195.1. Lineage (GTDB taxonomy): Bacteria > Acidobacteriota > Blastocatellia > Pyrinomonadales > Pyrinomonadaceae > PSRF01. The sequence goes on from DASXQM010000215.1 coordinate 84,341, forward strand.
GTGAAGCGGAGGCGAGCTCTCCTGGAGAGCAATTCGCCAAGGAATAACCAGCCGGAGACTCAAGGAGTGCGAGATTTTAGGTCAATCGATCGGAGCCTGCTAACCGAAATGCTACAATCCGCTCTGGCATAAACTTGCAACATTTTCAGGGTGAACCACAAGATTTCTGTCATAAGGCAACAATTCTTCGTTTGAAGTCTTGATGTCGAGTCACGAAGTGGTTCAAGGCGACGTGGCGCCTAAGCTGCACTCACACTCAAGGGCCAAAATCGAGACTTATTGTTCAATTGTGTTCGCGGAAGGAAAGAGATGAAGAGAACCGGCCCGCAAATACTGATGGCGATCGCCACCTTCCTGAGTGTGACGGCATGTTCACGCAGGCAAAAGTCAGCTTACCTAAGTCTTGACTTGCCAGCGCAATAGCGAGCGGAAGATTTCATCCGCCGCATGACGGTTCAAGAAAAAGTCACGCAACTGGTGAATGAGTCGCGCGCGATTCACAAGTTGTCTCTTGCTGCATCACATCTTGGATACTGGGACACAAAGACAGACCGCTGGGTCGTCGAGAACGACCGAATGGAGATTGCGGCCGGCGGATCCTCCAGCGATGTGAGACTAAGAAAAACGATTCCGGTCCGATAGATATGAAAACCTTCATCCTGCTCGCTGCTATCATGCTCTGTGCCGTATCACTGACCAATGCTTACTCACTAGATAACGGGCTCGCCAGAACTCCGCCGATGGGCTGGAACAGTTGGAACAAATTTGCCTGCGACGCTAACGAGCAGCTTATCAGGGAGATGGCCGATGCAATGGTAACGAGCGGCATGAAAGACGCGGGTTATGTTTACCTCGTCATTGACGACTGCTGGCAGATCGATCGCGATGCGCAGGGAAACATCCTGCCGGACCCGCAACGGTTTCCTTCTGGAGTGAAGGCGCTGGCGGATTACGTTCATTCCAGGGGACTGAAATTCGGACTCTATTCGGATGCCGGAACGCTTACGTGTCAAAAGAGGCCAGGTAGCCGGGGTTACGAATTTCAGGACGCGCGACAGTATGCAGCCTGGGGGGTGGATTATTTGAAATATGACTGGTGCTCCACCGGAACGCAAAACGCGCCGGCATCCTATTCGATCATGCGAGACGCATTGTTGAAGGCGGGCAGGCCGATCGTTTTTAGTATTTGCGAGTGGGGAACGTCCAAGCCGTGGTTATGGGCCAAAGACATTGGAAATCTCTGGCGCACGACGGGAGACATACAGGATTGTTTTGACTGTAAGCGTGACTGGGGCGGGATGGGCTTAGTGCATATCCTCGACCTTCAGGATGGTCTTGAATCGTATGCTGGGCCGGGCCACTGGAACGATCCTGACATGTTGGAAGTCGGAAACGAAGGCATGACGATAACCGAGTATCGCGCACATTTCAGTTTGTGGTGCATCCTGGCTGCGCCTTTGATGGCCGGAAACGACCTTCGCAACATGACGAACGAAGTGAAGGAAATTCTGACCAATCGTGAAGTAATTGCAGTGG
>DASXQM010000216.1:0-11359 GCA_036507195.1 Pyrinomonadaceae bacterium
CTGACTAAAGTATTCGGTAGCAGCAACCAGCGTTACCTGAAATCAATCCGGCCTATTGTTGATCAGATCAACGAACTTGAGCCGGCCATAAAAAAGCTGTCTGACGAACAACTGCGTGCCCGCACTGCGAAGTTTAAGGAGCAGTTGCAGGGCGCTGTTGCCAATGTAACTGATCTGGATGAGCGCAAGCGCCGCGAACGGGAAGCGCTCGATGAGATCCTGCCGGAAGCTTTTGCTATCGTCAGAGAAGCGAGCGTGCGTACGACCGGAATGCGCCATTTCGATGTGCAGTTGATCGGCGGCATCGTTTTGCATCAGGGCAAGATTGCCGAAATGCGAACCGGGGAAGGCAAGACGCTCGTCGCGACGCTGCCGGCGTATCTCAACGCGCTGACCGGCCGCGGGGGTGTTCATGTCATTACGGTGAATGACTATCTGGCCTCACGCGACGCTGAGTGGATGGGGCAGATTCATCGTTTCCTGGGCCTCGAAGTTGGTTGTATCCAAAACGACATGGACGACTTCGAGCGGCAGGCAGCCTATGCGGCCGACATCACCTACGGCACCAACAACGAATTTGGTTTCGATTACCTGCGCGACAATATGAAGTTTGACCTCGCGACCTGTGTTCAGCGCGGCCACTATTTCGCGATCGTCGACGAGGTGGATTCGATTTTGATCGATGAGGCGCGCACACCGCTGATTATCTCCGGGCCATCAGATGAGGCGACCGACAAGTATTACAAAGCTGACGCGATCATCCCGCAACTGAAAAAGGGCGAAGAGATCGATGGGAAGAAAACGGGCGATTACGTTTTTGACGAAAAACAGCACACCGCGGTACTGACCGAAGAAGGCGTCGACAAAGCGGAACGTCTCCTGGGGGTGGGGAACCTTTACGATCCTGCAAACATGGAGCTGCTCCATTGCGTTGAGCAGTCGCTGAAAGCACACACGCTCTACCGCCTGGATCATCAATACGTCGTCCAGGACGGCGAAGTAATAATCGTCGACGACTTCACCGGACGATTGATGAAAGGCCGGCGCTGGTCGGATGGATTGCACCAGGCTGTCGAAGCAAAGGAGGGCGTGAAGATTGAGAAAGAAAACCAGACCCTCGCGACTATCACGCTGCAAAATTATTTCCGTCTCTACGAGAAACTTTCCGGCATGACCGGTACCGCGGAAACTGAAGCGGCGGAGTTTCACACCACCTACAAGCTGGAGGTAATTGTTATTCCGACGCACATGCCCATGGTGCGCAGTGATTATTCAGACGTGATCTATCGCACGCTACCCGAGAAGTGGGACGCGGTGATTGAGGAAATTAAGGATTGCCATGAGCGTGGCCAGCCCGCGCTGGTAGGTACTGTATCTGTCGAAAACTCGGAACTGATTGCGCGCCGTCTGCAACGCGAGGCCGTGCCCCACAACGTTTTGAACGCGAAGTATCACGAACGCGAAGCCGAGATCATTGCACAGGCGGGACGCAAGGGCGCCGTCACGATCGCCACCAACATGGCAGGTCGCGGCACTGACATTCTGCTTGGCGGTAATCCGGATTTCATGGCCCGTGAGTTTCTGAAGAAAGAAGAGATCGATCCTGACGAAGCAACGGAGGGACAGTGGTCACAAGCCTTCGCGCGCGCGAAACGCATCGTGGAAGAAGAACACAAGGAAGTAGTAGGAATTGGCGGACTTCACATCCTGGGCACGGAGCGCCACGAATCACGGCGCATCGATAACCAGCTTCGCGGGCGTGCTGGACGACAAGGCGACCCTGGGTCGTCGCGCTTTTTCCTTTCGCTCGAAGACGACCTGATGCGCATCTTTGCCGGTGACAAGGTCAAGGCTTTGATGCAGCGTCTGGGAATGGAAAAGGGTGTCGCCATCGAGTCGAAGATGGTTTCCAAGCGCATTGAGTCGGCTCAGAAGTCAGTGGAAGGGAGAAACTTCGAATCGCGCAAACACCTGCTCGAGTATGACGACGTCATGAACAAGCAGCGTGAGACTATTTACGGACTGCGGCGCCAGTTGATGGAAGAGCCGGATCAGCGTGAATACCTGATGGGCGATCCGCCTCAGGCCGGAGTGGCTTATGATCTTCTTTCCGATTTGACCAAGCAGTATTTGAACCCTGATGCGTCACCTGACGACTGGGATGTCGAAAACTATAAGCTTCAAATCAAGACCATTTACGATTTCGACGCGGACGCCCAGGGGATAGATATTCCCAACCTTACTTCAGCCGAAGTGACCGATGCGATCTGGGAAAAACTCAAGGTCAAGTACGCCGAAAAGGAACAGCAAATCGGACCCGAAGCGATGCGCACCTATGAGCGCATCATCATGCTCAACATCATCGACGCGCAGTGGAAGGACCACCTTCTTTCGCTCGATCATCTCAAGCAAGGTATCGGTCTGGTCGGTTATGGTCAGAAGGATCCGCTGGTGGAATACAAGAAGCAGAGTTTCGACATGTTTCAGGAGATGCTCGACCGCATCGACACCAACACGATTAGATCGCTATTCAATCTTCAGATAGTCACCGAAGAACCGCCCGAGGCTCTTCGGCAGCGCCGCCTGCCGCGCCGTTCAACCCAGATGACGTTCACCGGTCCAAATCAGGGCGCGGCCGCCGCCGGCGAAGAAGCAGGAAAGGTCAAGACTGTTGTTCGTGATCAGCCAAAAGTGGGCCGCAATGAACCATGCCCGTGCGGCTCGGGCAAGAAATATAAGAAGTGTCATGGGGCGACGGTTTAGGTCGCCGAAAGGAGGCAGGCCAGATGCTTAACCATCATCACCGCGGCTCCTTAGTTCTTGTATCAGCGCTCCTTTATCTTTCGTTTCTCCTCATTGGTTTCTCCAGGTATGCAGGGGCGCAGCAGCCTCGGCCGGCGGACTGCTTTCGGCAATGACTACTACTACCTCGACGAATTCCGCGGTGCAGGCAATCATCGGCGGGGCCGCCCCGCATCAGGCAAGGCTCGCGGCCGCTAGTGGGCTGTTACCGCTGCCGCAGTCTGATTTGCTGGAAGTGCTGGTTGCACTGCGGCAATCGGAAGATTCGGAAATTGCCACCGCCGCCAAAGCCACACTCGAGGGCCAGGACTCAGAAGATTTATTGGCCGCTGCCAGGAGTGATGAGACGTCAGTTGCCGTACTTGACTACCTGGCAACGCCTTCAGAGAACAGTCGTCAAATTCATGAAGCCGTAATTCTAAACAGCAAGACATCCGATCAGGCCATCGCCAGTTTGGCCGCCTCAACCTCCGATGGCTCGCTGCTGGAATTAATCGCCATGAATCAGCAGCGGCTCGTACGATTTCCGCAGATCATCGATGCGATACTCGCAAATTCTGGTAGCTCCCAGGAAGCGGAACGACGCGCGCGCGAAACGAAACGAGAGTTTTTTGAGAAGGAAAGGGGCGCGCAGCAAATTGCTCAGGAGCTCCGCACCAGAGGGAAGACTGCTGCCGCTGAGTTTTTTGAGAGTGCTGACCTGACGGAAGGCTTGTCTGTCGAAGATGCCTGGCTAATCGCTGAACATATCGAGGTCTCCGATGCTGATCTTGATACCTCCTGGCTGCCTTCAGAACGCTATGAAGAACTGCACGCGGAAACCCCGGAGGAGCACGCCGCCAACTTCAAGCGCGTAATCGAGTTTGAAAAACTTGAATTCGGCGAGGTGCCGGCTGAGCGTGTGTCTTTGATTCGGCGCCTCATGTTCATGAATGTGAAAGACCGTATGAAATTGGCCATGAAGGGAGATCGCGAAGCTCGCGGTATATTGATTCGAGATTCAAACAGAACGGTAGCTACGGCGGTGATACACAATCCCCGCGTCACTGATCAGGAAGTCGAAAACATTGCCGCTATGAGGACCGTGGCTGATGAAGTACTGCGCCTTATCGCTATGAATCGCAACTGGGCTCGTTCGTATTCCATCATTCATAACCTTTGTCGTAACCCTCGCACTCCGATCGCCACTGTGATCGGTACGCTTCCCCGCATTCGCACCAAGGACCTCAAGAATCTCTCTCAGAACAGGAATATTTCTGAGACCGCGCGCCGCCAGGCGGCTCGGCTTTCCCAAGCCCGCTCGGGTGAGTAAAACTCGCCCAGGTTTCAACTATCGACCGCCCTATCGGTTAAAATGTTACAGAAGTTTTGCGAAATGGTTAACATTGTGCTTGACAGGTCACAGATGTTCGGTATAATTTCGCACTGAACAAAACAGTTCATTGAAAAGGTGCCAGTTAGTCCAAAGGACGCGGTTATTATTTTTTATGGACGCCGCGAGGCTTTCTCACCCGCAAAACGCACCACCCTGGTTCATCGGGATCGGCCTTAAATGACGATTCTCAGTTCTTTGCCACCGCCAGTATTTACCCGAACCTACCGGAAAGTTTGCCCCGCTAATCTTAATTGATTAGCGGGGCGCCTCTCTTTTGCACAGTGATAAATGGGATTAGTTCCGGGAAAGCGACGCTTCTTTTGGCACCTCCGAGACAATACCCGAAGCTGAAGAGCGGAGGTCTCCCGCCTTGCCGGTCATCTCAGCAAACAATTTTTCATACTGGTCGACAACCCGATCCCAATCATAGTATCGCTGAACTCTAATCTGAGCCCGATTGCGGTAACTCTGTACTAGCGATCCGTCTCGCAAAACGCGTTGGAGTTTCTCTGCCAGGTCCAACTCGTCCGCATAAGGTATCCCTGCATCCCCCACGGCCTCGATATTTTCCGGCGTGGCCAGAGTCAATACACAGTTGCCATAGCCCATTGCTTCCAGGAGCGCAGGATGGGTTCCTCCGACCTCGGTTGCGTGCACGTAACAATAAGCATTCTGCTGCAGAGCACGGTAGTCCTGACCAAAAACGAAACCGGTGAAAACAATCCTTTTGTCGCCGCGAGCACGCGCCTTTAAGTCACTGATGTAATCATGGGCGTAGGGCGCATCGCCAACTATCAATAAGCGATAGGCGGTCCGCACCTTCTTGAAAGCCTCTATCACAAGATGCGCATTGTTTTCTGGCTCGAGTCGCGAAACGTAAAGGACATACCGGTTCGGCTCTGCCCGCCAACGCCGCACGGAGGCCCGATCCGGTCGCCGTTCAACTTCCGCACCATAGGCGATCATTTGGGACTTTGCGTTGTAACGAGCAAGGTAATAATCCTGAATGACCTGCGCGTCCGTCACCATGACATTGGGAAGAATCGTAGACAAACGCTCGGCCGCCAGGTAATAGCGCCTTCCCAACCAGCCCCATTTCTTTCGTTTGTGCTCGAGTCCATCTACGTTGATGGCTACCGGTGTGCCCGTGAGTCTGAGTATGGGAGCGAATGGGGCATTCGCAGCGTTGCAGATTAGCGCCGCGTCGAACCGCGACGAGACAGCATGAATCGCGGAAAGAAAGGCATGAACGACAGTATCAAAATATTTGTGCCGGATAGTCGGGAGCACTTTCAATCGCACGCCGTGATACTCCAACTGGCGTGGTGAAACGTAGTGTGCTCGGCCATACACCGTGACTTCGTGGCCGCGAGCCACAAGTCTTGTGGAAAGATGTTCCGCGAAGGTTTCGAATCCGCCGTAGCTCGCCGGAATGCCACGCGTTCCGAGAATAACGATGCGCATAAGCCTGAAGAACTTACCCGTTATACTTCTATGTCAATGGACTCATTCCACTAAGTGCGACTAAACCATCCCGGCGGCTCTCTTGTAAACCGATAACGTTTGACGTGCAGTCTCTTGCCAGTCGAAGAGATTTGCACGTTCTAAGCCTTTGACGCGAAGCTGCGCCCGCAAGTTTGAATCACTAATCACTCTCTGAATTGCGGCAGCCATGCTGTCTACATCAAAAGGATCCACCAGCACACCGGCATCTCCAACTACTTCCGGCAGGCTGGTCTTATCGCCCACGATTACCGGGGTGCCACACTTCATTGCCTCGAGCGGTGGCAAGCCAAATCCTTCGAAATATGAGGGATAAACAAAACAGAGCGCTCCTGAATACAGTGCCGGCAAGTCGGCTTCTGGTGCATACCCGGTCAGAATTACAGAGCCACTGACTTCCAGTTCCTTGATGGTGCGGAGTGTTTCAGTATATAGCCAGGCACATTTTCCCACGAGCACAAGTTGAGGCAGCTTAACCTCTGGTCTGGCCCGGCGCAAGCGTGAATAGGCCTCGACCAGCCGGCTTAAGTTCTTGCGCGGCTGGATCGCGCCGACCGACAGAATATAGTCGCCTTCTATGCCATAAGTTTGTCTAACACGTTGAAGTTCTTCTTTGTCATGGACCGGTCGGAAATGCGCCGGGGCGGCCAAAGGGATAACACTTATGTTTTCGGGCCTGACGTGGTAACTGGCTATTATGTCGCTGCGCGTGAATTCCGAGAGCGCTATCACTTGCGCGGCCGCTCGCGCTGAACGGCGGACAGTTATGCGTAGCTGCTTGCGACTGCGCCACTTGAAAGTTTGCGGAAGATGTTCGAACGAGAGGTCATGAATACTTACTACGACCGGACACGGTGAAAAAGGCGGGGCCGTAAACTGAACGTGCAGAACATCGACTGGGTATCTTCTGAGTTCAGCGCTTAATGTCAGTGGAATTCGGATCAGGGGCGTGTGTGGCAGGGTGGCACGGACGGAAAAGTTTGGCCACCTGTTGCTGAAGCGTTCCAAAGCCTCTCGTCTGGTAACGTACAGCGTGTAATGATTTACGGGGTCGACCTCGGCGAGAGCTTCAATAAGATTCGTAGCATAGCTCTCATTGCCGCCAAGTCCAGTCCCAACAGAGTGGGCGTCAATTGCTATTCGCAAGTCGCCTGCGGCTCCCTTAGATCCAGTAACAAGACGATCTGGTGCAGAGGTTGGACGTAGATCCGATTTTGCAGAGAGAGATCAGTTCAGCAATTCCACAGCGCAACCTTTGGCGACGATAACCAGAGATCCGCAGCGTGCTTACGAAGTAACACCGCCGTCACGTTCGGCTATTTCTTCCCTGCCGCCGACGCCTGTGAATCACCACCCTGATGACCTCGAGTGTCGCGCTCGCGAATCCGCGCCGCTTTACCGCGCAACCCGCGCAGGTAATAAAGCTTTGCTCGACGCACTCGACCCCTCTTCACCAAATCAATATGGTCAACGATGGTTGCGTGTAGCGGAAAGATTCGCTCAACCCCGACGCCAAAACTGGTCTTGCGGACTGTGATTGTTTCCCGCGCGCCGCCGTGTTTGCGGGCGATGACTACACCTTCAAAAGCCTGCAAGCGTTCCTTCGTCTCGGATTCCTTAATACGAACGTGTACGCGAACAGTATCCCCCGATTGAAAATCAGGAATATTCTTGCGCAGTTGGGTTTCTTCAATATTATCTAATCGGTTCATTTCATTACTCCAGCAAGTTTAGAGTTCAAAGCTTCCGGCTTGCGGTCGCCAGGGAAACTCTAAGAATACTATTTCAAAAGATCCGGCCGATTCCGTTGCGTCTTTTTGACAGCTGCCTCGCGGCGCCAGCGCGCGATCTCTCCGTGGTTACCCGTCAGCAAAACATCCGGGACGCTCAATCCTGAAAACTCAGTAGGACGCGTATAGTGTGGATGATCCAATAACCCTTTGGAAAACGATTCGTTTGCTGTCGAGGTTTCGTTCCCCAGCGCACCTGGTAACAGGCGGACGACTGCGTCGATCACAACGATGGCCGCCGGCTCGCCACCTGACAAAACGTAGTCACCAATCGAAATCTCATCTGTGGCCAGCGCTTCGCTTACGCGTTCGTCAACGCCCTCATAGCGACCGCAAATCAAAACGATCTGGGACGCACTTTGTGAAAGATCCTGCGCAAGTTCCTGCGTAAACACGCGGCCCTGGGGCGACAAAAGAACTACCCGTGTTTGCGGCGAGTAGTCGTCGCGTTTGCCGCAGCCGGTTAGCTCTCCAACGGCGGCAAAGATCGGTTCGGGCTTTAGCACCATGCCCTCGCCACCCCCGAACGGGCGATCATCGACAACATGATGCTTGTCGCTCGTCCATCGGCGCAGATCGTGCGCCTTCGTATCCACCAGTCCGGCAGCCCGTGCCCTGCGAATAATTCCGTAATCAAACGCTTCGCGAAAGAACTCCGGGAAAATGGTAATGATATCGCAGCGCAGCACAGTGCAGTTTCAAAGACAGCTACAAATCCAACAAACCCTCTGGCGGATCGATCAATATCTTCTTGTGCGAGATATCAACTTCGACGACGATCGATTGGGCCATTGGTATAAGGATTTCTCGTCCCGCCCCATCTTCGACAACAAGTAGCTCGACCCCACCCGTTCTCAGCACTTCGCTGACTTTGCCGATGATCGAGCCCGGTCCATTTTCAACTGAACACCCTTCGAGTTCCCAATCATAAAACTCATCCCGGGAAAGCTGGACACGTTCCGCTTCCGGGAGACCGAACTCGTAGCCCACCAAAGCCTTTGCCGCTTCGATGGTGTCGTAACCCGTAAACTTGAGCACCATCCGATCGTTTTGAAACCAATAGCTTTCGAGTTCCAACTGCTTCCGCTGGCCACCGGAACCCACACCTGTCAACTCAGAAACATCCTGGAATCGTTCGGGAAAATCTGTCAAAACATCGGCCACTAACTCGCCCTTGAGGCCCCTGGTCCTGACTGCGCGAGCAACGATGATTAAGTCGTCTCGATTTTTCTCGCTCAGCGGACTCATTCCACAATTTCGAGCATGAAGCGATGCTTCCTCTTCAGGCTCACAGCGTAGGCCAGGGAGCGCAAGGCACGTATAGTCCGTCCCTGCCTGCCTATCACCTTTCCCATATCGCCTGGCGCCACCCGCACTTCGATAAGCGTGGCTCCCTGGTGATCCACTTCACGCACGTCGACGGCGTCAACATCGTCAACCAATGACTTAACAACCATCTCGACGGCTTCTCTCATTGTCTTTTCCTTGGACGCGAATGGCGGGCTCTTAAGCCTCAGGCTGAACGGCTGCCTGTTGTTTACCGCTTGCTTTGATCAGTCTACCAACCGTGTCCGTGGGCTGCGCACCTTTTTCCATCCAGTAGCGAACGCGCTCCATGTCCAGGTTAATCTCAGCCGGCTCGCGCGTTGGATTATAGGTGCCCAGGTTTTCGAGATAGGCGCCATCGCGTTTTGATTGTTTCTCCTTCACGATAATTCGATAGGAAGGTCTCTTCTTCGCGCCAGTGCGCATCAGTTTGATTGCTAACAAATCCTTGCCTCCAGTTGTCTAAGTAACTCCTCTAACATTTTGAGTGGCGCGCTGTCTTACTCATCACTCATCACTATTATTAGCGTCTTTTCTTCTTACGTTTCTTTTTTAGTTTTTTTCTTGACGGTCCAGCCGGTGCTGTCAACGAAGGAAAGGACGGCAGCTCGTCACCGCCCATTCCAGCTAGCGCGCCCATGTCAGGCATGCCGGACAGTCGCCGCATCATTTTCCCTTTTAGACCGCTGCCACCAAACAAGCCCGAACCCGTGAGCTGTCTCATCATCTGCCGCATCTCCGTATATTGCTTGATGAGCTTATTCACCTCTGCGACGTTCGTTCCGGAGCCGCGGGCTATTCTCCGGCGCCGATTGGCATTCAGAATTCTATGGTCGGTCCGTTCCTCCGGCGTCATCGAGTCGATGATTGACTCTGTGCGCTTTAGCTCCTTCTCCATCAGCTTCGTCTGTTCTTCGTCCATCTGCGGCATGCCAATACCGCCAAGAAGCTGGTCGGGGAGAAGCTTCATTATCTTTGAGAAGGAACCAAGTTTTTTGACCTGCCGAAGCTGGGAGCGAAAATCGTCGAGAGTGAATTCGTTTTTCTGAAGCTTCTTTAACTGTTCCTCGGCTTCAGACTGATCAACTTTCGACTGGACTTCTTCGATGAGCGATAGCACATCGCCCATCCCCAGGATTCGCTGGGCGACCCGGTCAGGATAAAAAGGCTCGAGCGCATCATATTTCTCGCCCACCCCCACAAACTTTACCGGCTGACCAGTGACCTGCCTGATAGAGAGCGCAGCCCCTCCGCGCGCATCGCCGTCCATTTTGGTTAGCACCACGCCCGTGATACCAATGCGCCGGTGAAACTCTTCGGCTGAACGAACCGCGTCCTGGCCAGTCATGGCATCTGCAACAAACAGGATTTCAACCGGGTGCGTTTCATTTTTGATATTCGCCAGCTCAGCCATCAATTCTTCGTCGATGTGTAAGCGTCCGGCAGTATCAATAAGCAGAGTGTCGAAGCCCGTTTGTTGCGCATGCTTGAAAGCCTCGCGCACCAGCGTCAGCGGATCGTTTGTTTCAGCCTGTTCAAAGATCTGTTGGCCAGTCGCCTTGGCGATGACCTTAAGTTGCTCGCGCGCCGCCGGCCGGTACACGTCAACGGAAACAAGCAGCGGCTTGCGATCCTGATTTGCGGCGAGCCAGCGGGCAATCTTTCCGGTCGAGGTGGTCTTGCCGGACCCTTGCAGGCCAACAATCATGACGACGTTGGGGATCTGCTTTGTAAAGACCAGTCGGGAGGATTGGCCTCCCAGCAGATCGACCAGTTCGTCATAAACTATCTTGACGACCTGCTCAGAAGGCTTCAGATCCTGCCAAACACGCTGTCCCTCGGCTTTTTCCTTGACCGAGACGATAAAGTCTTTTGCGACTTTATAGTTGACGTCGGCCTCGAGTAAGGCTAGACGAATCTCGCGCAATGCGGCGTCAACATGCTCCTTAGTCAGCACGCCCTCGCCGCGCAGGTTTTTCAGAGTCCGTTTTAGCTTGTCAGATAAGGACTCAAACATAGTGCTCTAGGAAAAGTTCCCTGCCGGCAACGGAAACGAAGATGATAGCGGCCAGCCTAAAAGAGTGTCAAGGTAAGCACCATCCAAGCCATGGTATTGTGCGCCTTTCGCTTAATGTGTTGATACTCTTGGCCTGGAGGTTGGTTAGGAATCCCAGGGTTTATGTTCTATGAGCCCGGGATTGTTCATGGAGACCACGCCTTGAAGACTACACACCAATCGCGACCAAAGAGTTTCCGCACCCACCGGTATGGCCATTTGCTAGGCTGGGCACTCCTACTCGTTCTGTCGACTTTAGGCGCCGGGCAAACTCCCACGAGAAGCGTCCAGGGACAAGTGTCCAGGAGTATTCGGTTCACCGAGTCTCTGAAGTTGCAGGAAGTTGAGCCCGGAATTGAACACGGTCAAACGAACAGCGGACACGCGTCAAAGGATGAGCTGACAGGTCCCTGGTTCATAAATGTCCTCCGAATTGATCTCAAGCGCGCGAGGTTGAAGATTGTTCACGCACTCGATGAAGGCGTTGGCCTGGAGACCGTTAGTTCC
>DASXQM010000217.1:0-91151 GCA_036507195.1 Pyrinomonadaceae bacterium
ATAGAGGGATGGGATCACCTTGTGCGGCACCTTCCCAGCGAAATCGTCGGAGATGTGCGCCAATCCAGCGGTAATACTTCAGATCAAATCCAGCGGTAATACTTTAGATCCGTCCGATAATCCCTAAAGAAATTCGGGAAAGAGCGACGAAAAACAATGAACGCGAATTATTGTCTAGCCGGATCTGATTCAGTAAGCCGCAGCTTGTAACGATAAGCATCTGCCGCCCAGAAATCATGCGGATCTTCGCCATAGCGACTGAGGTAGATTTCTATTTCATGTGATTGGCGATTTTCCAGGATCTCAAAATTCGAGAGCTCGAGACCTTCATCCTCTCCTGGCTGACGGTCGTCAATAACCGTTACCGTCTTGCGCTTCAAAGCGGGAAGTTCTTCGTTCACTTCTGCAATCACGAGCGGATAGCGAGGATTGCTTCCTTTCGGCGGGTCACTAACAATATTACCGATCCAGTAGAGCTTGCCGGTCTGGGAATGTCGCAACAATCGGTGGTAACTCGATGGTGAGTAAAAACTCGATCCGTCGTCGTATTTTAGTTCGCGAACGGGGCTTAAGGTGATGCCGCCATCCGCTGACAAGCTGTACCACTTTCTTCCAGGCACCTTAAGGGGATCAAGCCTTGCACTGGACCCGCGCCAAATGACAAAGAGACGACGGTCCTTTAACTCGGCTACAGCCGGCTCCAGCAAACCACGTGGAGAAAGTTTCGGTGATATGGAGATTCTATTCCCACTGGTCCAAATGTAATCCTTCTTATTGCCATCCCATTTGCCAACGAAACATATACTTCCGATTTGCATCTGTCGTTGCTGGCGCTCGGGGTCGTTAGGATCCGTAGCATTCGCCGCACAATGTATGTACGTGCCGTTGCTATGACGAATGGTGTTATTCCCGGGATACGCCTCGTTGCGGAGAAGAAAGCCTTCGTTGAAGGGATCCTTAGAATCGAATGGAGCACCATCCTCATATAGGAATTGCTTAGGCTCTCCCCAGGTCCTTTCGTAGTCGTGCGATATTCGATAGAAGAGTTGGTTATGAATTGGTTTTAGGCTGGAGCCTGTCGGGTCGTACCCTGTCTGACGTAACCAGATACTCACCGAAACTTTTGCCACTGGGTCATAAAAGTTCGACGCTCCGGCGCCATTGCCTCCTCCCATCCACCAATCCACTCTTGTGCCATTTTCGTTCAGGACCATTGGCGGCAAGGGCTCCCATTGAGACCAGGTCCTGCCATTGTCCGGGGAACGCCTTCGCCTCACTCCGACCGGGGTATCATCCTTCAAACCATCGAACGCGATCTCCTCGAGTTCACGATTCGGGCCGACATAACGCGGAGAGACTGAGATGCCGACTCCCCGGCCCGGGTGCTTCATGTAAACCTCTTTTACCACCGTCACGATGGGTATGTTTGTGTTCACCCTTCGAGGCTGTTGCGCACTTAGGGTAAGAGGATCACATACAAATAAGACAAGGAAGAAGAAAGCCAACTGTATTTTCATGATTGTCAATTATGTCAATTACTGTTCCGCTTGTGTCCAATCGAACACGGCAAGTCTATGGTACGAAGAGTCTGCAAGTAAGACTGGTAGGACCAGTAAGATCAAATATTCCTAGCCTTTGGAAAAGGTATTGGGCGAGTTTTATATGGCCGTATTGATTCGGGTGAATGCTGCCGTCAGATAACCAGTAAAGCATTTGTCCCACGTCTTTCTTAACATCGAACCAGTGGGCGTAGTGATCGACTAGCGCGATGTTGTGTTTTCTTGCGACGTCGCGGATGATTTCAACGTATTTTGGTAAGTCCGCGCGGGTTTGATCGTTATGAACGTAAATTGGATTGGGAGTATGTAGTAACAGAATTCCACCATGTTCGAGTGTTTTTTTGTAGATCGTCTCCAGGTTCTGACGATAGATATCCCGCCCCTTCTCACCCGCTAAACAATCGTTCATCCCCATCATCAGTGAAACGACCCGAGGCTGAAATTGATAGATTCGCCAGTCACACTTTTTTAGTAAACCTACAGTTGTGTCCCCGCTAATGCCGGTGTTAACTACTACATCCTGGCTACGACTCAGCTCATAGCGGATCCGCTCCGCAAAATGTTCAGAGTAACTTCGCCAACCGAATGTATGGTAGGCACCGTGAGTGATGCTGTCGCCCGTGAAAAGCCAGACGATCGGGTCTTTGCTGGAGAGTAATGTCTGAATTGATTGAATCGGATCACGAAAGCTGGTTATATCTTGGGCCTTGATAAGCGACGGGACAGCTGCCGTGGCTGCCATAGTTGCCAAGAACTTTCGGCGGCCGGGTTTGGTTTCCATAATCTTGATTCACACTACCGTATGATGAATCGTAAATCCTTACCTCAATCCGTTATTATCTCTCTCTGCCCTGATTGCAATGAACGGATTAACCCTTCTACTGCGGCGCTGCTTTTCAGGGCGTCGAGGCCGGGCGAACTTACTCCTTGTCTTCCTCCAACCGCCTCCAAAAAGTGATCACGTTGGGCACGCATGACTTGATCTGTATCATAAGGCCAGACTTCAGTGGATACCTCTCGGGTGAGCCTGTTACCGATTTGAAGTGTATGGTTGGAGCAATCGAGATGCAAAAACCCAAGATCACCTTGGAAGGTATAGGAGCAACGGTCGGGCAGGGCGACGTAATCGATATGAATTTCGGCGATCCGGTCAGATCGATAATCGAGCACGGCACTGACGACATTCGGGTTACTCCTCAAAGGTAAACTCTTCACCTCGATCCCGCGCGCATAGACTCCGAGGGGTTGCTCGCGCAGGACCCACCAAAACGTGTCAAAACCGTAAACATAGTCGAGCGCAGCTGCTCCGAAGATATGCTGCTGGTGCCGCGACCGAGAGAACTCCAGAGTGGCCAGGGTTGAAACTGAAAATCGAGCGTAACAAACTGTGCCAATTGCGCCGCTCAGAATGAGGTCACGCACTCTTAACAAGTCCGGCATAAAACGCTGCACGAATCCGATGTTTAAGAGCCGGCCCGTTTCCTGCTGCGCTCGCTGCATGAGGCGAGCGGCTTCCAATGTGTCAGCCATCGGCTTCTCACAGAATACGTGTGCGCCAGCCTGCAACGCTAAACCAGTTAAAGGCGCGTGAGAAGAGGGTGGCGTTGCGACTAAGACAATCTGTGGCTTGGACTCAAGAGCTTGACCGTAATTCGACCATTGGCGGGCGTCGGGTTTAACCCGAAGAGCTTCGGCGAGCCCTTCCGGCCTCGGGTCAAAGACTTCAACCTGTGTGTTTTCGAGTTCACCAAAGAGGCGAAGGTGCCTTAAACCAATTGACCCGGTCCCTACAACAAGAACTCTTTTCATCATCGGGCACTGAAATCGGTTCTCAATAGCAGATGAATAAGGGAGGAACGTGTTTTTTGGTCAAAGTCACGTTCCTCCCTTATTTTCAAAACTCGAATCGCAATGCCAACTGGACCTGACGCATCGTTTGCGCAGAGTTGATCTTTGCGCCGGACACAGTATTGTTGAAAACGTGGCCTACGTAGTTCGGATGGTTAAATGCATTAAACAGCTCGCCGCGAACCTGCACACGGACCCGTTCCTTGAAGTTGAAGTTTTTGTGAATCCCTATGTCCCAAAGATTAGTGCTTGGTCCAGGGATGATGTTTCGTCCTGCATTGCCTTGGAGATCGTATGTTCTCGTGGCCCCAGTCACTGGATCGATAGCGGTCTTCGGCTGGTGATCCGGGAAGCATTTGATGTCAATCCAACGATTGACGGTTCGTTGACTGCTAGGAAGCCTGCCGTCACAAATGCGATCGGGAAGGTTTCCCGTAGGTGATAATACCGTGTACGGGAAGCCGCTCTGTAATTGTCCTATGACCGAAATGTTCCAACCGCCGAGAACTGTATTGACGACCTTGTTCAAATTTGAGCCAAATTTTTGACCGCGGCCAAAAGGTACTTGCCATCCACCGGCTATGCTAAACCGCTGCCGCACGTCCTGACCTGCTAAGGAGTTGGGTAGGCTTCCGATGGATCTTCCCTGGGGGTCAGTATCGAGAACCGTATTGTCATAGTTTCCTTCATACGATGCTTCCGCTGTCTCTTTCCCAAATGTGTACGCCGCTTGGAAGTATAATCCTTTTGAGAAATCCCGACGCAGTGACGCTTGCAGCGCGTTGTACCTGGAATCTCTACCTTTGGCCCACAACGATCCTGACAAACTGGGGATGTTTTGTCTGATACGGTTAAATAACGCAAGATCGTAGACTTGCCAGGGGATAAGTCCGTTGAGGTTCGTCCCTTTGTTGCCAACATAGCTGACTTCCCCCAACAAGCGCATCGGCAGACGTCGTGAAAGTGTCATGTTCCATTGCTGCACATAGGATTCGGGATAGTCTTCAGCTACCGGGAGATAGGCGCCAAGCGAACGTCCGATAAGATAGTCAAGCCCTTTGAATGGCTCACTGATCTTGCTGATTCGAGAACTTTGATCGGGATACTGAATCCCGAAGATTCCACTAAAAGGAGACCACGTCAGCTCGCCGCCAAATGGTCCGGTCCAGCTGCCGTAGGTTGTAGTGAACGCGTCCGTGCTGTCGTAGAAGATGCCGTAACCTCCACGAATCACAGTCTTACCATCAGCGAAAGGCTGGTACGCAAAGCCAACTCGGGGAGCGAAATTTGCCTTGTTGGCCTTGAAGGGACTCGTTGGGCCATCTGTCAAATACCTATAAGTCAGGTTCGCTAGCACGTCCGCGGGAGCACCTTTGCCGAATACTGGCAGAGCTTGATCATAGTCGATTGTCACAATTCGACCATCAGGAACGTGAAAAGGCGCTTCATAGTCATAACGCAAGCCCAGATTCAGAGTCAGCCGCGGCGTCGCCTTCCAGTTATCCTGTAGGAACAAAGCGATGGCATTGCGCTTGAACTTCATGTAGTCTGACCCGCCCTTGTAGACGTTTGCGTACGTGGGAATACCCGCCAGCACACTGGTGAAAACCGAGCCTGTGATCCAAAACTGCTCCCGGCCCGGCTGCCCGTCTCGGAAACCAAAACCGGGGTTGGTAGAACCGTTATTGTACAACCAATTGTACTGCTGACGACGAATGTCTCCGCCAAAAGCGAGCGTCTGTCCACCTTTGACCCAAACAAGATTGTCCTTCATATAGAGGGTGCGGTTTTGGTGAGTGTAGGCGCCGCCAAAACCCAGAGGGTACATCCTGGAACCTACCCAAAAGAAAACACGGGGACTCCCTACAGCCCCATTCACATCTGGCCAGAAGCCCCATTCAATCCCGTAGCTCTTGTCGGCAAGAGCGGAACCCGTAAATTCCACATACCGTGTGTTACTTAGCTTGAAGTCATTGACCAAAGATGTCGAGAAACTGTGGGTGTAGGTCGCGGCAAAAGTATGATCTTCCTGACTGATCTGATAGTCGCCATATTGATCGATATCAGGAATGAGCGTCACATACTTGCTCCAGTTGAAGCTGCCATACAGGGTATCCCTGTCCGAAAACTGGTGATCGATTCGCACCGTATTCTTCTCAATGTCCCTCTTACCAGACCGAAAGACTTGGTAGTTGAAAACGGGGTCGCCGCTGTAATTCGGCTTCGGCCATAGGTCCATTAGGGTTTGACCGACCGGGCTGATCAAGTTCTGTGGCAACTTGCCGCTAGGGATTACCTCCCGAGTGTAGGGATTTATCAGTATCACTGGTTGTCCGTTATATGGATTGCGTGTTTGACTAACATCGCCTACTCGCTCCAATGCTGTAGGGACGATACTGAGAAACCTGCTTCCTGGAGCCGATGCCCGGAGTCGCTCCGGGCTATAGAAAAAGAACGTCTTGTTGCGAAGAACCTTGAACCATCGATTGCCTTCCCCGAACGTAGGCAGAACGACCGGGCCCCCTATCGAACCACCAAACTGATTATAGCGGTAACTTTGAACGTCCTTGCGTGCACCAGTGAAGAAGGCTGGCAGCGCGTCGAGAGCCCTGTTGCGGTTATATTCGAAGATCGAACCGTGAAAGTCGTTAGTTCCGGATTTTGTGATTGCGCTGACAACCCCACCACCTGCGCGGCCATACTGCGCCGAAAAGGAGCTTGTATCCACACGAAACTCCTTGATCGCGTCGAGTGAAGGAGACGTTACGAGTGTGTTGTAAAGCATGTCGCTGCTGTCTGCACCGTCGACGAAATATGAATTCTGAGTCCCGCGATTCCCATTGAATCCGATTACGAAACCCTTGCTTGCACCTTCGCCTTGCGGGTTGCCACTTTGGGCTCCAGGAACCAGGGCCGCAAGTTGGATGAACTCACGTCCGTTAAGCGGCATGTTCTCAATTGCGGCCTGGCCAATAACCTGCCCCAGAACCGGCGTTTCTGTATTGAGTGAAGCACTGTCGGTGGACGAAATCGTGACTGCTTCAGAGACTGCGCCGACTTGCAGCGTAAGGTCGATTCGGAGCAATTGACCTACTTGCAAGTTAATATCATCAGTTTGGCTCTTTTTGAAGCCTGTGAGCTCTGCGACAATTCTATATTTTGCCGGTTGGAGAAAATCTATTCTGTAGTCCCCCTGATCGTTCGTTTGTGAGTTGCGAACACTTCCCGTATCAATGTTCGTTAGAGTAAGGCTGACTCCAGGGATAATGGCGCCCTTTTCATCGGTGATCGTACCGATAAGTGCCCCCTGATTAGAGGACTGTGCCCAGCACGTTTGGACGACGAGTAGACTAATCGCGAAGAGTGATAAGAAGAAAAGTTTTCTCATTTTTTCCTCCAACAGTTGGGAAAATCGATTGGACCCTTGCGGGCTGAAATTGAAATTTTCGCGTAAAGCGGTCCCAAGGCTACCCAAGGGCACCTACAAGAATCTCTGGATTGAAAAAAAACAATGGCTCGCCTCCGGGCGACCAACAAAGTGTCGGTCGAAGAGCAAGTCTGCTAAATGCTGACAATCGGCCGTTGGCTGCTCGGCAAGGAGAAGCTTCGGCCTGCCGACGATTCTATCGACTTCGCCGTCGTAGACGTGGCCGAAAAACCTGTCGAGCGCCTGAAAAAAGCATTGACCTACTATGCGCCAAGCCCAAGGTCATAGAGTATTGTCGTACCTTATAATATATCATTGATATATGTCAAGCACTTTTCCAAAAAAAAGCGATCTTCGTATGATAGGAGCCTCATTAGGCCAGACCAGCTAAGCGACGATAATCAAATGATTCGCTAGGTGAAGACTGTGAGAATCAGAGGCCCACTATCGAACTGACAATTAGAACGACTATTAATACAATATATTGTACATATCTTGACAGACTGGAATTGATGGGATACAAAACTTAACCATCCCAAGTTTGTTAGCTCATTAGAATTTGTGGATCAGACAATACTTGCTACCTGGTTCAGCCTCCACAAATTCAAGTGGTAATCACCCAGTTTGAATATGGAAAGGAATCGCAATCTTGTCTAAGCGTTCAAACTTCATCACCCGGCGTTCTTTTATCCGTACCGCATCGACCTTGCCTTTGCTTCCGGCCGCTCTGACTATTGTCGACGCAAGTCCGGGCACGATGAAGACTCTTGCGGCTTGCAGCGACAAGGTCGGCCAGACTTGGGCCAACAGTTCAAAGGCATTAGTTTTGACTGACATGACCAAGTGTGAGCCCACCTCGGCCCTTTCCCCAATAATAAAGAAAGGTCACTGGAAAGTGATCCCATATGAGCTTATTGCTGGGCCCAGTGGCAAAATGATCTGGGCTTCACCCGAAACCGAAGCGCCAGTAATGAAGCTCCCCCTGGAAGTGAAAGGTTGGCATGCAATTCTTGTTGGTGTGTTTAGCGGGTCCGAGGCCCCGAGCAAAGTACATCTGAAGCTGGAAGGGGATCCGGCTTCCTTGATGCGCGCGAACAATTCGAACGAATGTTACGGAAATGTTTTGGAGGTATTTTTCAAGGTTGCCAATCTACAAGGGGAAAGCTTGGAGGTAGGGCAGCAGTCCTCAGGATTCTCCTCTGGTTGCGGAGTGGCCTATGTAAAGTTAGTTCCACTGACGCCAGTTGAGATCGAGCATTTTGTGAAGGATCGGAATGACAAATCGCATCGTAAGATGACAGCAACCAATGATTGTTTCGGAATGTTTTTCTATCCACGTCCAACCACAACCGAAGAGCTCCTCCGCGAGGTGGAAATCTTTCGAGATACTGACTTCGATACTTTGATACTGCATGCACTCTGTGGGGGTGATAAAGTCAGCTATCCTTCGAAATATGGTCACATGCCCGGCCAAAGTATGGACGATTATTTGGAACCGGGCCACCGGTATGTCGCCGAATCCATCCGTGAGCTGGCCCGCAAAAACATCAACCCTATCAAAGTCATGATAGATGGAGCCCATGAGATCGGCATGAAGGTGCATGTGGGAATGCGGCCGGCTGGCTGGACCATCTTCGAACCGTTTCCTGATTTTTGGGAGACGCCGTTTTACCGGCAACATCGTGAGTGGCGCTGTGTGGACAGAGACGGTACGCCAGTAACCCGCATGAGCTGGGCCGTGCCGGAAGTACGTGAACATTTGATCAACGCTTTATGCGAGGCAGTTGGTTTCGGAGCTGACGGTGCTCATATAGTGTTTAACCGGGGCTTTCCGGTCGTCTTGTATGAGCCGGCCTTCTTGCAGCTTTTTCAAAAAGAATATGGTGAGGATCCACGTAAGCTGGACGAAGAAAAGGATCCCCGGATCAGAAAAGCTTGGTCTGAGGTGGTGACGACTTTCATGCGTGAGTTGCGCGTCCGGATGGATCAGGAACAAGTTCGCCGCGGTGACGGCAAGCATTTGGAGATAAGTGCTATGGTTTTGGGCACGGAACTCAACAATTATCAATACGGGGTCGACATTCGTCGCTTAGTGAATGAATCATTGCTTGATGAGATTTCCATCTACCCCTGGGATTTCGGAGCTAAGCACGTACCTAAATTTGGAGCTTATGATCTGGAGTTCTTCAACAAAGTTTGTAAACCTAAAGGGATACCCTTTCGTCCATCAATCCCAACACACTGGCCTGAGTTGAAGGACCAGGTCAAAGAGGCTATTTCGTTTTATGAGGCCGGTGCTGAGGGGGTCTGCATTTGGGATGCACCAACGGGTGATGCCGCGACATGGAACTCTATATACTCCCGTTTGGGACACGTAGATGAGATGCGTTTACGACTGCAAAACATACAACCCCTTACTCCTAAGCCTGTGTATCAGTGTTTCCACGTGCTCGGAGAACAAGTCCGAGATAGCCGCTTTCCTCCCTGGTGGGGAGGTTGATAAGTTTTGTCAGGGAAATTTTCCTGTTTTCATGCATTCATCTCCAGCCTGGAGCTTGTAGAGTTATTCATCAATAATTCTTTTCCGCAACGCCATGCTCTTATCAAGGCTTCTTCTCGCTGCACTAATTTTTCACGTCACAGCCAATCCTCGTACCGCTTCTGTACAAGAGGGGGAAGCGGGCAGCCTGGCACTGGAGTTTCAAAAAACAGTACTCGAATTGACGAAAGATACCTCTTTGGACCGATCAGGAGCTATTGACCTTTACTGGAAGTCGAGTCAGATGTCGTCCGGAAGCCGCGATACGCTCGAGCGATCCTTGGGAGAACTCTACACGCAATTAAAAGGGCATCAAGGTGGCCGCGCCACCTTGACTTCTTCGGGTTGGCAAGTCGAACCTCCGGTTTCTCCCATAATTCTAACTCGTGGTATGCGATTCGATAATTTCTTTCTCATCATCACTAACCAGACAGAACAACGCCGGGAGTTTACGATAAACAGTGGAGATCCTGCTCTTCAGGCAACACCCGTCTTTTTGTCTCTTGCTCCCGGGTCGAGCAGCGGACGCTTTATTCCCTTGAATACTCAGCGCGAAGGAGTATTTCAAACTGAGTTGAGAATTGAGAGCGAGCACGTAAGCGCTCCACTCCGTTTGAAATGCGATGTACGGCTCACCGGCCGGTTACTCGTTCATATTAATGACGGTGAGGGCCACCCGACCGGAGCGCGTATCTTTCTAACGGCTGCCGATGGTTATAGTCATTGGCCTCAAGCCTCAGTTGACCGCGTCATGTGGCGATCAGGAGAGCACTTCTTTTACGCGGATGGGGCAATCGAGATTGATCTGCCGGCTGGTAATGCCCGAATAGAGGCGCTCAAAGGATTTGATTACGAGCCGCTCGTTTCCCTCATATCCATTATACCAGGGCGAACAACCACCGTTGATCTAAGGCTCAAACACATTCAGAAAATGAACAACCGGGGATGGTATAGCGGCGATGGCCATATTCACGGCAACTATATAGGCGATCAATTTGTTACCCCTCATGACGATTTTCTGGTAATCCGCGCCGAGGACCTTAATGTGGGTAACATGGTGGTTTCCAATTCCACTGGAGGAGTGATTCACGATGAGCAGTATTTCGAAGGTCAGCCCAACCAACTCTCATCGAAGAGGCACATCCTTTACTGGAATCAAGAGATGCGAACCTATGGGCTTTATGGGCACCTTCTCTTTTATAACCTTCGGCAACTGGTGCGCCCTCTAGACACAGGGTTCCCGGGTTCTCCAAATTGGGAAGACTATCCCTCTAACTATGCCCAGGCGATGAAGGCAAAAGCGCAGGGGGCTTTCACGGCCTATGCCCATCCAGCCCTAGCTTTTGATCGCATTCCGACCGGATCGTTGGCCGGCGAATCGGTGGTAGATGTCGCCCTCGGAGCGATAGATGCTTTCGAAGTTTTCTGCAGCCACGATGAGCCATCGATGGCCCTTTGGTACAAGTTTCTAAATTCTGGCTTTAGACTAGGGATTACTGCGGGAAGCGACGCTTTTGTCAATCAGAGGTTCGCGCTCGTAACAGGCGGGGTTAGAGTCTATGTCCATACCGGACGGCAGTTCGATTATCAAAGCTGGATCAATAACCTCTCCCAGGGACGAGCCTTTGCAACGGTCGGTCCGCTCCTCTTTTTTGAAATCGAGGGAAAACTTCCCGGCGAAGAATTCCACTTCGTTCGCGGTCCAGTAAAACTCAAAGCGAAGGCCAGTGTGTCTTCCCTGGTACCTATGACCAAACTCGAGATCGTTGCTAACGGTAAGGTCGTACATTCAGTTTCCACTGATACACCAACAAATAAATTGCAATGGCACGGGACGATCGATCTGCCGCATAGTGCGTGGCTCGCCGCTCGCGTCTGGGGACCAGACCACAGACTCATTGCGAACAGTCCTTCTCGGTGGGCTGAAAGTCGCTCGAGTCTTGTCTTGCTTGCGCACACGGGTGCATCTTACGTCCACATTGGCAATGGCCCCATCTATTCCCCAGAAGACCAAGAGTTCTTTATTCAATGGATTGACACTCTGATTGAGATGGTAAAGAAGCAGGGCAAATTCTCAGATGAACGGAAGCGGGAGGAAGTTATCGAGACTTTTCTGCGTGCACGACGGGTTTATGAAACCAGAAAGGTGGAAGCTGCTTTGCCAAATCACTAATGGTCAGAAGGCTTGGACGAGACCGTGCACATCGTCTTCGAACCCATCCATGTTTAAAGGAAGACCAAACCCTCTTTGATTGCATATCGTGTCAGTCCAACCAAAGAATAGGTATTCAACTTCTTCATGATCGCTGCCTTGTGAGACTCGACCGTTTTAAGACTAATATTCAGTTCCATCGCAATTTGCTTCAGCGCGTTGTCCTGGGCTATAAGGACTAGAACCTCTCGTTCGCGTTGGGTCAAGGCGCAGCGTTTCCTCTCGGCCTTCGGGATCATGTGCTCACCTCTTTCGGAATTACGAAACACAGTTCCGCATAGAAAGCATCTTTGCAGAGCTAAAGGTTATCGAAGGTGGTCGAATCTAGAGTCGTCCTTGGAAGAGCTAATTCTCTCCGTCTCGCATTGCCATCCGTAAAACCTGCGCAAGATGGAGCGCACCCTTGCCAGTAACTTGCTCAATCTGTTCCCTACAACTGAAGCCATTGGCGATAACAAGGGTGCTTTCGTCAGCTTCTCTTACGGCAGGAAGTAAAATGCGCTCACCCGCCTGAATCGATACTTGATAATGATCTTTTTGAAAACCAAAGGCTCCCGCCATCCCGCAACAGCCCGAATCCAGCAACTTGAAATCGAGTCCAAGCTTTGTCAAGATCGCGCTCTCTTCGATCATTCCCATCAACGCGGTTTGATGGCAGTGTCCATGGACTATCGATTTGTTTGACAGCTTTAGAGGCTGGAATGTCTTGACCTCCTTCTCTAAGAATTCACTTAGCAAGAAGGTTCTCTGGCTGAGACGCAATGCTCCGCCATCATTCGGGAAAAGATTGATCAACTCGTCACGAAAGACCGCAGCACAACTTGGTTCAAGCACGATGATTGGTACGCCTTCTGCAATCTCATGTTTGAGGCCCTTGAGAATGCGCCGCAACATGTGCTTGGCAAGGGAGAGCATTCCCCAGTCATAGAGCGGGCGCCCACAGCAAAAGGACTGTTGAGGAACTTCAACTCGATAACCCAGACCCTCCAGCACTTCTACAGCCGCCTCTGCTACTTCAGGATGAAAATGATTATTGAAGGTGTCTGGCCAGAGAATTACTCTGGTTCTCTCCCCTGCCATCCGGGTTCTCTTCCGAAACCAGCTCTTAAAAGTTTGGTGAGCAAGAGCAGGTATCTTTCTCTGAGGAGCTATCCCACCAATTGCCTTTACCACATCACGCAATAACCTGGTTTGCGTAACCAGATTCACTGCTCGAGGCAGTCGGGCACCCAACCGAGCCCACCAATAGATCAGGCCCATTGTGAGCGAGGCCATAGGCCTGAGACGCCCATGGTAGTAGTGCGATAGGAACTCCGCCTTGTAAGTGGCCATATCCACTTTCACGGGACACTCACTCTTACAGGCCTTACAAGCGAGGCATAAATCCAGGGCTTCTTTGACATCCTCGTTGCGCCACCGGTCTGTTATGACCTCACCCTGAAACATTTCAAAGAGCAGGTGCGCACGCCCACGCGTCGAGTGCTTTTCCTCGCGCGTGACCATGTAGCTCGGACACATCGTCCCGCCTTCCTCCCTGCGACATGCTCCAACTCCGATACAACGCAGCGTTGCATGAGCAAAGCTCCCATTATCTTCCGGGAACTGGAAATGGGTAGGGGGTTGCCATGGCCGGTAGTTAAGTCCAACGCGTAGATTCTCATCTGCCCTATATGGGTCAACGATCTTCCCCGGATTCATTCTTCCCTGAGGGTCCCAGATGGTTTTGAATTCGCGAAATGCATTCACCAGTTCGCTGCCAAACATCTTCGGCAGGAACTCGGCACGTGATTGCCCGTCCCCATGCTCTCCCGAGAGAGAACCCCCGTAGCTGGCAACAAGATCGGCCGCCTCATTGAGAAACGCTCTAAACGTTTCCACCCCAGCTGCAGTTTTGAAATCGAAATCAATTCGATTGTGGACACAACCCTGGCCAAAGTGCCCATAAAGGGCGCCGCGATATCCGTACTTGTCTAGTAGTTGACGAAACTCGCGCAAGTATGGTCCCAGTTTCTCCGGATGTACTGCTGCGTCCTCCCAACCTTCCCAATTGTCTCGCTCACCCGGGACACGCATGAGTACCCCAAGGGCAGACTCTCGGATTTTCCAGACCATTCCTGCCTCTTTGGGATCATCAAAGAGTCGGAATCTGGAGGAGTTTATTTCTCTGCTGAGATCAACCATCAGTTCATAGGCAAGGTCGACCGCTTCACGCCTGGTGTTGCCACCAAACTCAACGAGTAGCCAGGCTTTCCCGTTTGGCAACAACGCACGTTCAGCAGTGAGGATTCCTTTTCTCCGGGCACACTCAACGAGATGGTCATCCATCCCCTCCAACCCCACAGGTTTAAAGGCCATTATGCCCGGAACGTAGTCAGCGGCAGTGTTAATATCCGGGAAGCCAATCACGACCAGGACACGTGCGGGAGGGCTGTAGACGAGTCGTGTCGTTGCAGAGAGGAGCGTTACGCATGTGCCTTCAGTACCTACGAGGGCTCGCGCAACGTTGAAACCGTTCTCTGGCAGCAACTGATCCAGGTTATAGCCAGAGACGCGGCGGGGTATTACAGGAAAACGCTCCCGAATGAGATCGGCGTACTTATCCCTCAGGGCCTGCAATGCGGCGTAGATTTCACCGCGCCGATCTCCTCTACTAACTATGAGCGACAACTCGTCGTTGCTGGTAGGTCCTACTTCCATGCGGAAGCCGTCGTAAGTGAGAATATCGAGGGCGTCAATGTTATCGACCGTGTTACCCGCCATTACGGAATGCACACCGCAGGAGTTGTTTCCAATCATTCCGCCTAGAGTGCATCGGTTGTGAGTGGCAGGGTCAGGCCCAAAGGTGAGACCAAATTCTTCCGCCGCGTCACGAAGTTTGTCGAGCACAACTCCCGGCTGCACGCGCCCTGACCTATTTGCGGGATCTATTTCAAGGATCCGATTCATGTGCCGAGACATGTCCATGATGACAGCCGCGTTGCAACATTGTCCGGCAACGCTTGTGCCGGCTCCGCGGGCAAGAATCGGTACATCGTAGTCGCGGCATATTCCGACAGTTTGAATGACGTCCTCTTCATCCAGAGGCAGAACCACACCAATTGGCACTTGTCGATAGTTCGAGGCGTCAGTCGCGTACAATGCGCGCGCTGCTCGATCGAAATTCACCTGGCCGCGTATCCTGGCTTTCAAGGCAACTGATAACGCACGATCCATTGGATCAGACTGAGTCATCGTTTCGTTTTCTGCCAAGACGCAGCGTTAGCAGAGTCGGCACTGCGAACATCACATCCTACTCAGTAGAGATTATTCCCGGCGGTGACGCTTCGAGCGAATTAATCAACACACCCAATCTGTCAATCTCAACCTCCATCACATCTCCTGGCTTTAGAAACACCGGAGGTGTCCGGGCAAACCCAACGCCAGGCGGTGTTCCCGTGGCGATGACGTCGCCCGGCTCGAGTGTGATTGTCGCGGACGAGAAGGCGATCAACTCGGGAATGCCGAAGATTAGTTGGCTCGTATTTGAGTCCTGCATCGTTCGCCCGTTCAATCTCAGCTTAATTGATAAGTTATGCGGGTCAGGGACCTCATCCGCGGTTGCGATATATGGTCCCATTGGTGCGAACGAGTCGCACGATTTGCCCCGCTGCCATTGACCATCAGCGAACTGAAAATCACGTGCGCTCACATCGTTGATAATCGTATAGCCGAGGACATAATCAAAGGCCCTTTCCGCCGGCACCTGCCTTGCTCGGCGCCCGATCACAACTCCAAGTTCAGCCTCATAGTCTACCTGGTGACTTGTCGGTGGGATAAGAACACTTTGGCGTGGGCCGACAACAGAGGTTGAGAATTTCGAGAATATGACCGGCGAAGCAGGAATCGGCATCTTGCTTTCTTCAGCGTGATCCTTATAGTTAAGCCCTATACAGATCAGCTTGCCTGGCCGCGGAATAGGCGCTAACAAATTTACATCATCGCAGTTCAGTGTCCAGAGGGAAGACCGAGGATCGCTTTCAACTTCGCTGGAGATCTCCTCGTAGAACTCGCGCGCGCGCGGCAGCCACGGACCTGCGAGGTCAAAACAACTGAGGAATGTCTCAGAACCACTTGCCAGGGCACCGACGTCCGTGACACCTGTCAGGTTCAAAACAGATCTACCATCATGCGCTAGCGCCCCCACCAGCAAACGGCGTTCTACCTCGGTCCGTTTCAATGTGAAGCTAACTAGTCGCATCTTTTGACAACGGATATATCAACAGAGTTCAGCCTCAGCTTCAACGATAACTTGCGTTGTCTGAATGACAGTATCTGGGTTGAGCGAAATAGATGTGATTCCCCGCTCTACCAGAAAGCGAGCAAACTCCGGATAATCCGATGGCGCTTGTCCACAGATACCGATCTTCTTACCGGCACGATGCGCCGCACTGATTGCCATCTCTACCATCCGTTCCACTGCCCCGTTCCGTTCGTCAAAGAGATGCGCGACCATCTCGGAGTCCCGATCAATTCCGAGAGCAAGCTGAGTTAAATCGTTGGAGCCTATAGAGTATCCATCGAATACCCGCAAGAACTCGTCGGCATAGATGACATTTGCGGGTAGTTCACACATCGCATAGATCTCCCAATCCCGCTCTCCCTGACGCAGTCCGTATTCGCCCATGAGTCGCACAACGCGTTCGGCTTCTTCGATCGTCCGGCAGAAAGGAATCATCGCCTTGACGTTAGTGAGTCCCATCTCCTCGCGCACTCGCAAGAGAGCCTGACATTCCAATTGAAAGCCTTCCCGGTATCGCTCATCGTAGTAGCGCGAGGCACCTCGAAAACCGAGCATCGGATTCTCTTCAAAGGGCTCAAACTCACGCCCTCCGATCAGCTTTGCGTACTCGTTCGACTTGAAATCCGACATCCGTACAATGACGGGCTTTGGATAAAATGCGGCCGCGATTCTCGCCACTCCCTCAGCTAAGCAGCGGACAAAGAATTCGCGTGGATCTTCTTCTCTTATACGATGTTCTATCTCCCGCACGTCCTCTTCGCGTTTGAGATGGGGATAACGAACCAGCGCCATCGGGTGGATGCCGATATGGTTATTTATGATGAACTCCAGCCGAGCGAGTCCCACGCCATCATTCGGCAGAAACGAAAGTGCGAAAGCTTGATCAGGATCGCCAACATTCATCATTACCTGCGTGTTCGGCCGGCGACTCTCGCTTATCGTGCGCCGCTCAACGGCGAATTCAATGAGTCCCTCGTATACGTTGCCCTGCGCTCCTTCCGAGCACGACACCGTAATCTCCATGCCTGTTTCCAACATCTGGGTCGCATTACCGGTGCCGACAATGCAGGGCAGACCGAGTTCTCGAGAGATGATTGCGCTATGACATGTACGGCCTCCACGATCTGTGACAATTGCCGCAGCCCGCTTCATGATCGGTTCCCAGGCTGGATCAGTCATCTCAGTCACAAGCACATCGCCTTCTGTGAAGTCTGCCAGTCGGTCAGGGTCTGTGAGCATGTGCACGCGTCCGTGTCCGATCTTCTCTCCAACGGCCTGACCTCTAATTAGCGGCGAAGGAGGGCATTCGCCAACAAGCCGATAGGTCTCTACGTAGTTCTCTCGGCTATTGGCATGCACTGTCTCGGGCCGTGCCTGAAGTATGTACAACTCTCCCGTGCGCCCATCTTTGGCCCACTCAATATCAACTGGTTGGTGGCGACCGGCACGCTCTGAGTAATGCTCTTCTATGAGACAGGCCCACTGCGCCAATTTCAGAACCTCATAATCCTCGAGTACAAAACGGTGGCGCTGTGCCTCAACCACTTCGCACACCCGCGTACCTCGATCGTCGAGGCCATAAACCATCTTGACCTCTTTACTGCCGAGCCGCCGGCTAATAATCGGACGCGCCCCATCGCGAAGCGTCTGCTTAAACACAACCCATTCATCTGGTGTTGTCATTCCTTGAACGATGGCTTCCCCCAGGCCCCAGGCAGCGTTGATGACAACCACATCGCGAAATCCGGATTCGGTGTCCAGTGTAAACATCACGCCGGAACAGGCCAGATCGCTTCTGACCATTGGTTGGACGCAGATTGAGAGGGCTACCTCGAAGTGGTCGAAGCCGTGAGTAGTGCGATAAGAAATTGCCCGGTCGGTCCAGAGAGAGGCGAAGCAGCGGTGGCAGGCTTCAATTAGCTGCTTCTCGCCCTGCACATTCAGAATCGTATCCTGTTGGCCCGCAAAAGAGGCTTCAGGCAAGTCCTCGGCCGTCGCGGAAGATCTAACTGCTACTTCGCAGACACGACCGTGGAGCCCACAGAGGCGGTTGTATCCTTCGAGTATTGCCTCTTTCACTGCGGGCGGCAGCGGCGTATCGAGCATCAAGGCGCGTGCGCTTCGGCCAACTGTATTGAGCGCGTTAATATCATCGGGATTGAGTTCGGCTAACAGCTCGCGAAGACGTTCACCAAGGGCGTTCGTTGCCAGTAGTTGACGGTAAGCACCACTGGTGATGGCAAATCCCTCGACAGCCCGAACACCACGTGGCGTGAGTTCCCGCAGAAGTTCACCAAGGCTCGCCCCCTTGCCTCCGACAAGGTTGACATCGCAGGCGCTCACCTCAGAAAGGTCAAGTATAAATTGATCCCGCGCTGCTCTCACTTCGCTATCTTCGACGAGCATTCGTAGCCTGAGAATAGATTCCCTGATCTTCTACCGCTGGAGCGGGGGTTCAGCATATTGGACCTTCAGCCTGACCTAGCTTGCCTGAGTGTTAGCCATGAAGTGGCATGCCGCAAGAGGCACGAGATTTACTTCCTACATAGCCGCAAGAACACCAATATATATATAATATATTATCTGCTGTCAAGGGAATTATTGACTAAGCATCGGCAGATACCGTCGGTGTCGTCCTTAAGAATGCTTTTAGGTAAGCCGTCAGACGGAATTCAGAAGCGGTCGGCCGTAGGTGCAGTCAGATCGTCTCCAACGTCGGCCCTCGATGGACAGCCAGACACTCGACTCATTTCGGTGAAGGTGGTCGGGTTGCCGGTCCATCGCAGCAGGCTGCGCCAGATTCGGTAGATACTGTCGCAGTTGTCTGAGCTACAGTCGATCCGACGATCAAGCATTGAATATTCTAGGCTGCTTGCGATCCTGACCGTAAAAGATCCAGCATCTTAATTGTATCCTGAAGATCTTTTTCCATCTCGCTTTGCGCTATTGCAGGATCTCTCATTTTAAAAGCCTTCAAGATTTCTTGATGGTGAAAATTAAGTGGCCGAGGAGGAGGCGACTCTTTTAGCGCATATATTATCGCGCGTACTAATTTGAAGTGAAGAGTCTCTACTAAGTCCGCCAGTTCTCGATTACCCGTTGATTGAGCGATCAGACGGTGAAATTCAATACTGTTGCGGAGGCTCTTCGGGACGTCGTTGACTTTGGCGAGTTGAATAGATTCTTCAACATTCTTTTCAAAAAGTGCCAATCCTTGAGAATTGATTTTTACGCAAGCGAGATAAGTAGCGCGCGGCTCAATCATTAACCGCAGCTCAAAAAGATCGCGGATCTGCGTCGAAGAGATGGTTGCCGCAAAATATCCACGGTGAGGCGATATATCGATCCAGCCCTCGGCATTTAACCTGGCGGTAGCTTCGCGAAAGGGCGTGTGGCCAATTTTGTGTCGAGTGCAGATAACCGCCTCCTCGATTATCTCTCCAGGTTCCAAGAAGCATTCGACAATGTCTTTCTTTAGAAGTTCGTACGCTTTATCAGAGAGTTTTATCTTCTTCTTCTTAGCCATTTTCCCCCTTTCTTCGCTTTGTGGTTAATATGCATGCAAAACCGTGTGAGACGCTAGAATAATTTAGATATAGCAAGAAAATAATCATTTGTCGAACGAAAAGTAGCGCCCCAAACCAACTTATTTTTCTTCTAGCCACCACCGACATCATTGTAAAGAACATTGACACATAAGATATCCTTAATATATTTTACATATTGCGCGTATTTTGGGTAGGGAGATGCTTATAGAGGAAATCACAATGAGCTCAACGTGGCACCTCAAACTTATTACCATTGCGATCTTTTTTTTCCTAATGCTTTATCCCTACACACTTTCAAGCATCTCGTGGTCGAGGGGGCCCGATTTGCCACTACCGAGGGGTGGTTATCAGGCGGCATGGTTTCAAGGTGGATTACTTATAGCTGGCGGAACTTACTGGAAGAATAATCAGAAGTTTTGGACTGATAAAGTGAGTTTTTATGAGCCTCGCTCAAATCATTGGTCAGAATTGGATAGCCTGCCCCATCCCCTGGCCTACGGAAGTATGGTCCAAGCAAATCAGAAACTTTATCTAATCGGCGGTAGCGATGAGAAGTCTCTCTCCAATGATATCTATCAGCTCGACGGCCAGGGATGGGTCCGCATCGGCGAGGCGCCCTTCAAGAGCGTCTATTCCGCAGCAGTTGCGAGGAGCACTCATATTTACATTTTCGGTGGCGGTTCGAGTGTTACCGATCTGACCAAAGCAACAAATGAAGCCTGGATGTTTAACATAAAGAGCAGACAGTGGAAGAAGTTAGAACCTATTCCGGGTTCCCCCCGAACAATGCATGCGGCCGCGATTCGCGATCGGTATATCTACATTTTTGGAGGAGCAACCCAACAGCCGGGTCAAGAACTTATCAATTTAGATGATGCATATCGCTTCGACACACAAAGCGAGCGGTGGTCGAAGTTGAAGTCCGCACCGCAGCCTACGAGAGCTTGGTGGGCGACAACCGGCAACGACTCCCTATACCTGTTCGGAGGATATAGTGAAAACTTTCTGGATCAGGTCTATCAGTATGAGCCTCAAAAGGATGAGTATCGCTTAGTCTCAAAACTTCCACTGCCACTCTGTGATACAAAATTCTTTTTAAGTGAGGGAGTCTTCTATGCAGCTTCCGGGGAAGATAAAGAAGGGTCGCGTTATAGCGGAACGCTAATTGGGAAAATTAAATAGGATCTAATTCAATATTCATAATAAAGTCCGGCTCATTTCGGACACTATTTCGTCACCGAGAGTGTTCCGTTTTCTTCTCCTGCCATTAGAAAGATCGAGTGTAATTCCAGGGGGGGTCAATTTTTAGGTTCGATTTAATAGTGAGACAGGGGATCGCGCGGGTAGACCTGGATGGTCCATCTCTGCTAATCCCCCAATTAATTCGCTAGCCCGGGTTCTACCGGAGATTAATGATGAGAAGAGTAAGCCTGCTTTTACTATCCTCAATAATTCTTTTCAGCAATGAGTTCGCCTTTGCTAACCTAACTTCTCAAGAGCCCTTCTTTGAGTCGTGGGTTATTTTTCAGGCAGACGACCGCTTTAGTGCTCACGCATATCCGACAATTGCTGTTCTACCCGACGGTCGGCTTTTCATGACGTGGACCGTCTCAGAAAACAAGAAACCAAGAATCGTCGGCGCTTTCTCTGAAGATGAAGGGAAGACGTGGGGCGAGCCAGAAGAGCTGATCGATACCCCGGGATTCGGGGATTACGATCCTAACGTTATTGTTGCGAAAGATGAGATCCAGGTTTACTCCACCTCAACTCCTATACCACAAAAACTCATCTCCTATTCAGAAACGTGGAAAACTACGCTTAAGTTCAAGGGGTCTCAATGGAGTCAGCCCGAGAAAATACCTCAACTTCGCAAATATCTGGTTGGGAAGATCCACGTTGGTTTGACACTGCGTGACGGAACGCTGG
This sequence comes from Pyrinomonadaceae bacterium, assembly GCA_036507195.1. Lineage (GTDB taxonomy): Bacteria > Acidobacteriota > Blastocatellia > Pyrinomonadales > Pyrinomonadaceae > PSRF01. The sequence goes on from DASXQM010000217.1 coordinate 21,339, forward strand.
TCATGCCTTACTCATGGGATATTCCAGCTGAGATAGGTAAACCGGTGAGTTCTGAAGGGAAGATGAATTTAAAATCCGGCGCGCTCCTCTCTCAAGATAATGGAAGAACCTGGACGCCTTCTACTGATATCTACACTGAGCCTCCGCAAACTTCTGAGTTCTCCACGCAAGGCCTTGCCGAGCCCGCGATGGTGTTGCTGAAGAACGGTCAAATTTATGCGCTGTTTCGGACCGGTGATGTCTGGCATTACGAAAGTCGAAGCAACGATGGTGGTAAAAGATGGACGGCCCCTAAACCATCCCCATTACAGGGTCACAACACTCCCTCAGCCTTGTGGCGACTCAAAGGTTCCCAAGATGTGGTTGTCGTTTGGAATAACTCTCCGCGTAATCGCTGGCCATTGGATGTCGCACTGTCCAAAGACAATGCCCGGACGTGGTCAAAGCCTAAGACTCTCGCCAATTCCGGTGTCTTTCAAGCATCTTACCCCTCTGTCACACAAGCAGCCGACGGCATCATTATCGCGGTCTGGCAGCAGGATCGGGCTGATAAGAAGGGGCGTGATCTACATATCGCTCGTTTTAACAGAGCCTGGCTCCTTAACTGATTTTTTACGACGAGATCGGATTTAAGCCCGTTCGAACCTGATCTTCTTCCCCGCTTAGATATATTGTCCGCTGAGGAGGTGGTTTTTGCGAAGTCACTTTACTTGGATCGACTACTCCGTCATAGCTATCTATATCTTTTTCTCCATTTATATCGGACTGCGCTCATCAAAGAAAAGTACTGACTCTGATGATTATTTCCTCGGCGGACGCCAACAACACTGGTTCCCAGTTTCCATCTCCATCATTAGTGCCGAACTGAGCGCGATTAGCTATATGGGAGTCCCAGGATGGGTTTATGAGAAAGACCTCTCCTATTTCATGTTTACCTTTCTGTTCCCAGTGGTCATCTTCGTGATCATTCGTCTATTTATCCCGATCTACCGAAAGCTGAAGCTGGTCAGCGTCTACGAATATCTGGAAAAAAGATACAACTTATACGTTCGGGCGTTTACCGCCTTTCTGTTTATCCTTCTCCGCGTCGGTCACATGGCGACGGCCATTTATGCCCCTAGCCTAGTTTTGCAGGAAATCGCTGGAATTCCGCTGATCCCCTCAATAGCAATTATCGGAGCGGCCGTCACCCTATACACTCTGAAGGGAGGCATAAGGGCGGTCATCTGGACAGACTTTATGCAGTTCTTCGTATTGATAGGCGGTGCTGTAGTGATTCTCCTCTTCGCCCTCGCCGCCTTGAACTGGGACTTCGGCTACATGTGGAGAATGGCTGGCGACCATACCAAAATGTTCAACTTCAGCTTTGACTTGCATGAAGAGATTACGGTATGGGCATTAGCCTCCAATCACGCCGTCTTTTACATGACCAACTATGCGACTGATCAGGTTGTGGCACAACGCTACTTTACTACGGGCTCTGAGAAAGAGACGCGTAAGGCAATGATGACCTCTGCATATATTACCGTTCCTGTGGTTGCGTTGTTGATGTTAATAGGAGTTGCCTTAACTGCATACTATGCGGTACATCCAGAACTCGCGCGGAGCCTGACGCGTGCGGATAGAATCATGCCGCATTTCGCCGTCAATGTTTTACCTGTAGGTGCGAAGGGACTACTTATCGCAGGCATTTTTGCGGCGACGATGTCCGTAATTTCAGCGGGTGTGAATTCGCTTTCGGCGGTGCTGCTTAAAGATTTCCTGATCCGTTTTGGCCTCACAAAGAGTGAACGCGAAGTAGCGCACGCGCGCTGGGTGACGCTCGGCTTTGGCCTTGTCATTACTGCGACTGCCTTTTTTGTGAATCAGCTTGGACCCGTTGTCGCCGCTTTCGGCAAACTCTCGAGTTTCTTCATGGGACCAATCTGCGCTTTCTTCCTGCTGGGGGTGATCAGCAAGCGAGCTAACTCGGGCGGTGTTATAACCGGTGCAGTAGCGGGACTGCTCGCCACGGTCTGGGTCGCCAACTTCACATCCATCTCTTGGCTCTGGTGGATCGTTGTTGGCTTTCTTGTCAGTATGGGAGTTGGGTGGACGGTGAGTTGGTTTTTTCAGAAGCCGACGAAAGTTCAAATAGCGCAATACACGGTCCGGAGCTAACTACATAGTATCAAATGAGCAAGCGCTCACGGCCCTCAATAAATCCGGCCATTTCGCTGGTAGTACCACGCAACTGTTCTAACCTAATACTTCGTTTCCTGCCAGTAGTAAGATCTGGCTCTAGATCAGTTAGTAAAGGAGAAGGAATGGGACTCGATGGTAATTCCCTCACACTAATATCTTTCATCGACCAATTCCCCCTTGTCTTAGCAGTCGAAGAGACTTAGCTTTATTTGATTTAGATCAACCTCTTCCACGTCAGATTCTTCAGCGATCAAACTTGCCGATGCGGGATCTTTAAATCCATGTCCAGAGAGTATACAGACCACTTTCTCATGAGGCGCTACGCGCCTTTGGGCGACAGCTTCCAGGAAACCGGCGACCGAGACGGCGCCGGCAGGCTCAACGTAAAGCCCCTCCCGCAGACACAACTCTTTCTGCACTTCCAAGCTAGCGCTATCCGTCACAAGAACTCCCGAGCCTTCCGATTCTCTGACACATTGCAATGCTCGTGTCGCATCTATATCGATTTGCACAGCGAGACCGCTCACCGCAGTAGTTGTCGCGACCGCTTGTGCTCTCAGCGAGCCATTGAAGAACGGGGTCACGACTGTATCGTTCAAACGCGGCTGCACTGCGATAATTCGAGGCAAAACAGAAATGAGTTTCTGGGCTTTCAGATCAACAAAGCCTCGCCAGATTGCTGTCAGCAGCCCGCCGCCGCCGACCGGAACAAAGACTAGGTTGGGTACGCCTTTCATCTGCTCTACCAGTTCGTAGGCGATGGTCTTTACCCCTTCCATACCCGCCGAAGAGTACTCGTAGGCAGAGATCACTAATCTAGTTTCGCATTCTTCGGAGAGAGCCTGCAGACGTTGAAAGATGAAACGGGATTTCTCTTCGGAAATCCCAAAACCCTTCACACGAAAGAGCTTCGCTCCGTAGATCAACATCTGTGTAAGTTTGTTGGCGGGAGTAATCTCATTAATAAAGATGCGGCATTTGATGTCATGCCGCGCTGAATACGCTGCGAGTGCCGAACCGGTGTTGCCCGATGAAGTGGCAATAAACGACCTTATCCCAGCCTGTCGCATCAACGCCACCTCAACAGCAGCAAACCTGTCTTTAAAAGAGCCTGTCGGGTTCATATGTTCTGATTTGAAAAAGAGGTGTGGAATACCAACCTCCTTTCCAATGTATGAACTCTCCACCAGGGGCGTGTTACCTTCGCCAAGACTCCCAATGCTCGAGATACTATCTAGAGGTAGATAGTCGAGATATTTTTGCAGAAGAATCGTCATAGATAACCTCACCCGAGATATAGTGAATCTTGTCTTTCCTCGGCAACGTAAAACCGGGCGGAGCGACAAACAATAGGGCAGCTGACTGACGGCGAAAAGACATATTTCACAAAGTCTCTTCAGTAGGCTAGATAGCTGTCCATCCTCCATCTACTACTAGGTTTTGTCCGGTGACATACGCTGATGCGTCAGAGGCGAGATAAACGGCAGCGCCTTTTATATCGTCATCAGTTGCCATTCGACCGAGAAGAGTCTTCTGTGAGTAGCGGCGAACAAACTCTGCCGGCTGTTCTCCTGAGGCAAACCCTCCCGGGCTGAGGGCGTTAACACGGATCCCAAACGGCGCGTAGTAACTTGCCAGGTAGCGAGTGAAGTTGATCATGCCTCCTTTAGCAAAGGCGTAGTCGGCAGGATTGGTTATTCCTGTTCCTTCATATATTTTGAAGTCTGGGCCAACTACCCCGTAGATTGAGGCAACATTAACGATCACTCCGGACCGTTGCTTGATCATTTGCTCGCCAAAGGTTTTGCACGCGAGAAAAAGGCCGGTGGAGTTAATCTTCATCGCGGACTCCCACTCTCCTTCTGTCACCGATCCGAGATCGCCGCCTGCCCGTGCAACCGCGTTATTGAAAAGAATATCTATTCGTCCCAAACGCGAGACGATCCATTCTCGCAATGCTTGAATTGAGTCTCGTGAAGAGAGATCGAGGGATGCAGCTACTACTGACAGATTCTCTTCTTGCAACTCACGAGCAAACTCTTCGCCACGTTCGCTATTTCTCGAAGCTACGACAACCTGTGCTCCGGCTTCAGCGAGGGCACGCGTGATATGGGCGCCATAAATTCCGGCCCCTCCGCTGACAAGAGCCACGCGACCATTCAACTTAAATAGGTCAAATACGCTCATTGATTGCTGTTACTTTTTCACAATTAGCGAGAAAATTGAGGGCAACTTCAAAGGGTCGCCTAACCGCCAATGTGAATATACCGACAAGATGAACTAGCTTTTCCTCAGCCGAGCAGCCTCCTAATGAAATAATCGAGCTTTTGACCAGGACAATCTCTTCAACGCATCCTGTCTGTCAGCACCGCCAACTTCTATCTTATATCTTAACTGCTTCGCTAAGATGTGAAAGGTGAAGATCGCATTATAGAAGTAGTAATCTTCAGATCAGATCCTTTAATATAGCGATAATATAGTTAATATATACTATGTAAGCCTTCACTGTTCAAGGGAAAAGTCCTCTCAGTCGCTAAAGTTCAATAATTAGTCGTATCCCTCGTGCCAAGCCGAAAAGCAATTTCATATCGAGAGCGGAGCGAGCCACGCCCTTTGGATTTGAAACGGGATCGCCGAACAACGAGGAAGAGGGATTGGGTGAGGGAGCCGAGTTGGGCGAGGGGCGGCGCTTCGCCCGTAATGCCTCCGCCCGATCCAACACCTTCGCAATCCGCCGCTGCTCCGGAATCGGCGGTAGGGGGATCTCCAAGTCACTAACTCAGTTGGCGTTGAGGTTGAGCTTTGAGTCTCGGTTGCTTCAGAGCGCTAATCTGTCGGTGTCATACCCCATTGTTTCATTCACTCCTTTTGTTTGCTGGGTTGATTAAGACAAAAGCCGGAGAGTTTCGCACTACTTCAGCTTCCTTCGGGTGACAGAATTCATTTGAGCGCGCTTCCCTTCTCTCTCGCACTCTGTAATAAGCTGCGCCTCCTTTCGCAGTGCGAGTCGAAATGCCGTTATCACTTCGATGAGACGATCCAGCTTTGCCAGACTTTGTCGTCGGGCAAGCGCTGTCCCCAGGAAGAACTCGACCTCGATCCGGCGCCGGCAATCAGCGATGCTGAGCATGTAATGGCCGCACTTGTATTTACCACCCTGACTCGATTCAACCTCGGCGAACACATACGATGTGAAGCCGGTCGAAACCGGTGCCAAAAATACACGCTTGCGAAAAGTAAAGCTGTTCATCATTGAAGCAAATCAATCGCAGCACGGGTTGCAACGATCTGCCACGAGATTGGGTAGCGTTAAGCGGATTGCATTAAGCTGCGGGCTGGGCTGGCCGCAGACCCGTCTGCCGCTTGTTAACCTAATCATTAATCAGCGGCAGCGGATCAGTTAATGACAGACATTCCTGGCTAAATCGTTAACCGTAGGGTTGCGATAACGATCAAAATAAGGAGCACAAATAAACTAACCGCTATCCGATTAAGCGAAATCTTGCGGCCTGATTCGGATGGCGTATAATAACTCTACTCGACTTGCCTTGTCAACTAGAACGTTGGAATATCATCCTGCAAAAGGATACCGGTGAAACTAAAGATGGGACTACTTGATTATGTAGCCGAACAAATCAAACAGTTACGCGCGCATTACAATAGCGGTGAAGGCCTCTCTCAAGAGGCGTTAGCCAAACACATCAAAGTCGCCCCCAATACTATATCCCGATGGGAAACTGGTATGTATCGACCCAGTCTCGAGGATCTAGAGAAACTTGCCCGTTTCTTCGGCGTATCGATGATGAGCTTCTTCCCACCAGAGGGGACCGAAGGCGATGAGGACCACTTAATGGCATTGCTCCGTACCGCCAGGCAATTACATCCCGCGGATTTGAAAGAACTGATGAAATACGCCGAATTTCGCAAGGCCCGCAGCATATACCTGGGAGAGAGCCGGCCAAAACCAGGCCGCAAGAGAGGCAAACAGAAGTGAGCCCAAACGATTATTACTATGATTTGAAACGACTCGCCAGGCAGGTGCGTGCCGAAAATGGTTTGAATTCTCCTCGCGTAACTCCCAGTGATATGAGGCGGATATACTTCAGGAATGGAATTGAAATCGACTTATGGCCGTACAGACTGAGAAACCTGCGCGGCGCATTTATTTGCGACAAGCTGGGAACAACAGTAATGCTGGCGAAGAATCTTCCGCAAGATCCAATGGTTTTCACGATGGCTCATGAATTGAAACATTTCTACCGAGATCGGAATCTCGGAGTTTCCTACTGTGATCAATCCAATATCACCAAAACTCTTGAGATCGGCGCGGAGATTTTTGCGGCCGAACTTATCTTCCCGGATCGGGAGTTTATTGCACAATTGAATAAGATGAGAATCAGAAAGGATCAGTGCCTGCCCCGTACGCTCGTCGAACTAAAACATACAACGAGGACCACACTGAGCTACGCCGGACTCGCCATCAAGGCTGAACGGCTTCGGTTCGCTCCAGCAAATTCCTTAACCAAAGTGAAGACCTGGCGGAAACTGGAAAGACTCTACGGCTTTAAAGATTGACGTGGCTGGCTGCCACGTCCGGGAGCACTACCGCGTACCGCAAGCGGTCGGAAGATCGGCGCTAGCCGGCCACGGATTCTCGCCTCTCTAAACGGAATCGGTGTAGAGGGAGGAGAAGGTGATTCCGCGTGCGAGATCAGTAGGAGCGTCTGGCGCTTACGCTGAGCATGGGAGCAGTAGAACCGGTTATTGTGTTCGATGAGATAAATCGGACGTTCAAATTCTGACCATGCACCGTCAGCGATCTTGCGGACTTTCGGGTCAAGCTGAAGCAGTGTGCCGGGTGGCAGGAGTGGCCACATCATATAATCCTCAAGCCCTATCAGCACGAGTGGTCCCCGCTCCCAATCGACATCCAACATCAATAGAAGCGGAACGTTGGACCACACCGTCAATAGTCGCGTAGTCGCACTCGTGGGATCGTTGAGAACACTTATAAGCTCTTTAGCATCGACGGCTGTGCGGTTAGCCAAGCCCACCTCTCTTTCCGGACTCTTCGGATCATGATGTTGGTAACACCAGATTGAGTTTGATCGAGCAGTGACATTAACAACCTGGGCCAGCATTCGTCACCGCCAACTCAAGGTTGTCCGTGATCGCGGAAAAGCAGTCTTAAAGGAATTCCACAACAGTGGCGAGAATTCAATTGCCGCGTCATGATTTGGGCCTCAGTCTTCAAGGATCAGGTACTTATCCCGCTTCATACTATCGTGCTAAATTGTCCGGAATTACGGACATAAAAGTTGACAGTCCTCAGCGAGGAGAATAGTATCCGGCGCATTAACCGGTGCTTTCGTCGCAGAAGCCAGCCCAGAAAGTGAGATTGCCCAGTCCCTCCCACAGAAATCGGGATGTATCTTCAACGTCAATCAACCGCCTGTCTTCACTGCACCGAATGCTTCTGAGCGGAAATCGTAGAAACTAAGGCAACCGGGAAGGTTTAAGAGGAACATGTCGCTGGCATCACGCGAGCATCTACGTTATCTCTTTAGTCTGCGACCTCTGCCTGATGCAAGCTTCACACCCCGGTGTGTGGGACTGCTCGGCAATGCCTTTGGCAGATCAAGCGTGTCGTCGACCAGGACATCCAGGCATACACCCGCCAGGCGCGCATATTGCAATAGTATTGGTAACGGCGGTTCGCTCGCTCCAAGTTCGTAGCTGGAGATTGAGCTTCGGAAAAGTGTTTCAGCAAGTCCAAGGCGACTAAGCATGCCGTTCTGCGAAAGACCGAGAGCGGCGCGAATCTGGAACAGTTTTTCAGTGAGCCGGGCTGGCTTCGGGCGCACATATCTGCCCATCAGGAGTTTCCTCCTGTGGGAATTCTGTTAGCTGGAGAGAAGTTGCTTTTAGACAGGAATCTGTCTAGACTGCTCGTGAATCTCATTTTCGCCGGGAGCCTGAACTTGCTTTGCTCCGGGGCGACGCTCATCACTCACGATATGAAGCGATTTTGCCCATGCGCAGTGTGATTTGTTTATTGATTTGCAAGGAGCGAGTCGACCAGATTTTCAGTTGAGTAAGCGATGGATTTTAGCACACTTACGTAAGGATCGGGATTAGATACCAGCATGCTTGACCCACAGAAGCTTGCTCCCCGGAGAGAACAGAAGCGGGAAGAACTGTTCACCGAGCGTTATGAGCGGTTGCTCGCCTGGGCGCTGCGACTTACCAATCAACACAGACCAAGTGCTGAAGACCTGGTCCAGGATGCGTTCATCCAGTTTGTCCTGGGTCGCACCAACCTCGAAGAGATCGAGAACATTGACGGTTACCTGAGGCGCATGTTGCGTTACATGCACCTGGCGCGGATGAGCCGAAACGCGGAGAAAGTGCTTGACCAAACGATCCCGATCACCGACTACGACTCATTCGATCAGAGCTGGCGCGCTACTGAGCCGGCGCGGCGCATACAGGCCAAGGAAGAGTTGTGTCAAATCTGCGCCTACGCCTCTTCGAGAAAGGAAACCTCGCGTGCTGGCGCCGTCCTGATTCTTCGCTTCTTTCACAACTATTACCCTAGTGAGATTGCCCAGGTTCTCCGTAGCTCAAGGCACTGCGTAGATCAGTGGCAGAGAGTAGCGCGCAGCGAATTGAAGCTCTATATGACGGAGCGAGGCGGGCTCAGGTTAATGAGCACAAAGCTGTCGCCGGAACCGCGTCAAACCGAACCTTCCGGCTGGGATGGTGATGTGAGCGGCGCGCTGCGTCAGATGATCTTCAGCTCGCGAAAGGGCGAATGTCCACCGCTAGAGCAACTGCAAGAGTTTTACCAGTCGAGCAATACAGAATCGCTTACAACCGCGAAGCTCGGGCATATTGTTAGTTGCCGCTTGTGTCTTGATGTGGTTAATCGGTTACTCGGGCTGCCGCTGCTGGCCGAGCGTTGTCAAAACGAGCAGGGCCCGCCGGGAACACCGCCGCAAGACAAGAATGGTGGAGGTTCATCTGGGGGAGGCACGATTGATCTAAGAAGCAAGTATCAGCAACGCCTGCGCGAGGTCTCAGAGCACAAGCCCAAGGAATTGCGCATCGCGGTAAACGGTTCGCTGGTTAGCTCGCTAAAGGTCAGCTCAGAGGAGTGCGAACTCGATCTTAACTTGCCCCAGCAGGAAAGCGTCGAGTTCGTAGAAGTCTTTAGTGAGCAAGGCGTTCGGTTATTGTTCTTTAGCGTTGGTCAGACTGACTCCCGAAATACCCAGCGAAATACTCAGAAATGGGCCGCCATTGAGTTGAGCGAAGGGCGCACGCTCGAAGCATGTTTGCGCACTGAGAATGGACTCGCTCTACAGGTCAAATATAACGAACCGCTGCTCGCGGATGCGGTAGCTCAAACGCCTCTAAAGTTAGTCAAGGACGCACTATCGGTAGCTCCAGCTGTGGCGAGAAGTGGCGACTCCGATAATGGATATTCTTTTTCATGGCTTAGTCCGTTGTTCCGCCTCGTGCGGTGGCAGAAGCGGGCGGTTCCGAACGCGGTCAAGCCCGGAGAAACAGTTGAGACAAGCCCGTCATCGATTCCAGATACCACCCGAGCGAATCATTTCGCCTCAAGTCAAGGAAGTCTACTGGGCTTTGCGCTACCAGCGATTCGAAAGCCGCTGTGGGCACGTCCGGAATGGCTGGCAGTGCTCGTTTCGACAGTCGTCATAGCCGGCGGCTTCCTATTCTTCAGGACGAGTACCACGCCAACTCTCACCGCCACGAATCTCCTTGAGCGTGCGAGTGTTGGTGAGAAGACGTTCTGGAACAGTCCCGATCAAGTCACTCATCGGATAATCGATCTGGAGGAGCGCAGGCCGGTGGGCGGAGCAGTGGTTTCGCGGCGCCGGATCGAGAGTTGGCAAAACTCCGCGCAAGGTGATCGCGCCGAGCGGGTCTACGACGAGAGCAATAGGATGATCGCGGGAGCGTGGCAGAAGGGGGATGGTTCACGCACCGTTTACCATCATGGCGGCAGGCCGCGTCCAGAAACGGCGCCAGCCAGAACCGATAGCCTGCTGCTCAACCTGGATGAGATATGGCAACTAGAGCTATCGGCGCAGGAGTTCAGCCGGCTCACCGCGGGTGAGGTTAATGCGCAGGTGGAAGAGAGCGCAGACAGTTACCTTATTACTTATGTTACCGGGCGGACGATTGGCGCGAGCCGTTTAATGAAGGCCACGATGAAGTTGAGCCGTGCCGACCTGCATCCGATTGAGCAGGCTCTGCTGATCGAGCGTGGCGGAGAAGTACGCGAGTACCGGTTTGTCGAAACCGGCTTTGAGCGGCTGCCGCAGAAGGATGTGGCGCCGACCGTCTTTGAGGTTGAACCAGAGTTGCTTTCCGAAAATCGGAAGAATGAAGGCGGAAGGGTGAAACAACCACTTGATTTCATTCACCCTTCATCTTTCATCCCTCATCCTGCTGCAGCGGCATCAGCCGAATTAGAGATCGACGTTGCTTACCTCCTTAATCAGGCAAAGGGCGACCGTAGTGAACAAGTAAGTCTGTCGCGCACGGCTACGGGTCTGTTGCGTGTTGAAGGAGTTGTTGACACTGAGCAACGCAAAGACGAGTTGGTTCGCGCGCTGGCTCCAGTCAGTAACAACCCGGCAGTGAAAATCGAAATTAATACGATCGGTGAACCCATGCCGCGCCAGCCGCGCACTTCATCAGGCGCCGTCACTGTCAGAGAGGCGGAAGAGACCGCCAGCACAGTGGCTGTAGATAACGAGCTGCGCGATTACCTTTCGCGAAAAGATGCGACCCTGAAAACGGGTAACGATCTCGATGAAGCCGTACGGTCTTTCTCTTCAAGAATGGTGAATCGCGGATACCGGGCCTTGTTTCATGCCATCGAACTCAAACGGCTGATTAATCGGTTCGCGAATGTCGACATGCGCACGGTTACTCCCGACGCCCGCGCCAAGTGGCTGCAGATGGTGCGTGAGCACGCCGCGGCTTTGGGGCGCGAGATTGCATCTCTGCGCCAGGAGATTCAACCAATCTTCTTTTCGGACTCACCTCCGGTTGCGGCTGAAGAGATCGATATTGCCGGCGAGGTGGACCTGGCACGCGCGATCGAGAGACTTCACAAGGTGGCGCTGGCCAACAATGACGCGCTTCGCGCGGCGTTCACAATCTCTGCGCAAAGTTCGAGGGCGGTAAAGTCATTGCAATTTTGGCGCTCGCTCTGCAGCGCGGAGCATCTGGCTGCCCGCATCAGGAAGTACCCAGCCTGAGAAGCTCACAAAGTGAATGATAGTTGTTTCACTGCAACATATTGAGCAGTGATATTTTAGCTAGCTTAGAGGAGCGTCTGCGGCTTATCTCTTGCCCGTTCGGAGTCTGCGGGCTGGAATCTTCACACCCAGGTGTTTGGGAGTCGCGGGCAGTGTCTTTGGCACCTCAACGTCGTCATCGACGATCGCATCCAGGCAGACGCCCGCCAAACGCGCATATTCCAACAGAACGAAAAGCGGTGGTTCCCGATGATCCTGTTCGTAGTTAGAGATGATGGTTCTTGAGTAGTCCTCACTGAGTCCCAGGCGCCAAAGAATCTCACTTTGAGAGAGCTCGAGCGTTTCGCGGATCTGACGAAGTTTCTCTCCGAGGCGTTTCTGCTTTCGTCGAGGATACTTGCCCATTCAGGATATACCTCCTGAATGGCGAGACGTCTCGACGTCGCTCTTGCGTCTAGCTGCAATTGCAGCTAGTATCGCGTCGCATTCTAACTTCGCCGGGAGCTCGAGTTCTTTATGCTCCGCGGCGCAGCTCATCACTCTCGATATGAAGCGGTTGCTGCCACGGGCCGATGCGAATTGTTTACGAGTTGCAAAGAGCGATTAATTTGACCGAGTAAATCGAACAGTTAAGTTGGCGGGGATTTTATCATATCTCGCACCTGTCACCTCGAAGGAGAGCTATGCTTATGGAAACTCTGCGGCAGATTCTTGAGACGGAAGGACAATCGCCTTTCCGTGTCCCTCGAACCTGTCGTTTTGGAAGCGAGCGCGCCGGCCGCTGGTGATCTCGGTTTTACGGTCGCCGAAAGCGTTTCTTTCACCAACCCCACATCTCTCCATCTCCCGCACGCTACCGGCCTAAGGTCGTCTCCGCGTGGTGGGTTATTTTTGCCTCTTGCCCACCCACATCCCCTTTATTTTCTATAGTTTGATTTGATATTGCACGACTGGAAATATACATAGAGTTGAAACGAGCTTAGGTCGTTTGTAACAAGTCTGGCTGAAAACTCCTGTCTTTCGTCACCTGCGGTCTCAGGGTAAATGACGAAAGGTTTTCTAAACAATTCCACGCTCCCTTTCGCCAAGAAAGAGAGTAATAACCAGATGGAGAACTCCTGATGCCCAGAACACCAGAAGTCTGCCCGACTACCTTCTGTCCTCTTTCTCGCATATCAAATATCGGCTCTTCGGTCTTACGTATTCTGTCTTCTGCCTCCCACCAACTGCTTCCCGCGTTCTGCCCTCTGCCTATTGCCTTCTGCCTACTGCCTTCTGCTTTCTGCCTTCTTCTTTTACTCATTACTCATCACGCATCACTGATCACCGTTCATGCGCAAGGCGCAACGGCCACGCTCAGCGGCGCCGTCACAGACCAAAACGACGCTGTAATCCCCGACGTTAATATCGAAGTAATAAATATCGCCCGCGGATTCCAAAGATCCGCAACAACTAACGGCGAAGGCGCCTTCGTCGTTCCCCTGCTTCCTCCCGGTAATTACACCGTGAAAGCAGAACACGAAGGCTTTACTCCCACCGAGGTAAGAGACGTGGTGTTGAACGTCAACGACCAGGTGGCGATCAAGATTCATTTGAGTGTTGGCACCCTCAGCCAGACTGTCCAGATTGTTGAAGGCGCCTCTCTCATCAATGAATCACCAGCGGTGGGCACAGTCGTAGATCGTCAGTTCGTCGCGAACCTACCACTCAATGGCAGAAGCTTTCAGATGCTAATAAGCCTTACGCCAGGTACTGTTGTAACGAAGACGAGTTTTGCCGAGCAAGGTCAATTCAGCGTTAACGGTCAGCGCTCCAATGCCAATTATTTTACCGTTGATGGTGTTAGTGCAAACGTCGGCGTGAGTGCCGGCTCAAGTCTTGGCCAGGCGGGTGGCGGTTCCTTACCGGGATTCAGTGCTGCAGGTAGCACCAACAACCTTGTGTCGATTGATGCTCTTCAAGAATTCAAGATTCAGACCTCAACCTACTCGCCGGAGTTCGGTCGAACTCCCGGAGCTCAGGTTTCTATCGTCACACGGTCCGGCACAAGTGAGTTTCACGGTACGCTGTTCGACTACTTCCGCAATGACGCGCTCGACGCCACTGACTGGTTTGCCAATGCTAACGGTCTTTCCAAGCCGCCCCTGAGACAAAATGATTTCGGCGGAGTCTTAGGTGGACCTATCATCAAGAACCGAGGCTTCTTCTTCTTCTTCTCTTACGAAGGGCTGCGTCTGCGCCAGCCGTTGGTTGGGATCACGCTTGTGCCTTCAAAGAGTGCGCGGCAGAACGCTTCGGCGGCACTCAAACCGTTTCTAGATGCGTATCCGGTTCCAACCGGTGCGGATTTGAGCAATGGACTCGCCCCATTCTCGGCAAGTTTCTCAAACCCGTTGAACCTAGACGCAACTAGCATCCGACTAGATTACGCGATGAGTGATAAGGTGACGATATTTGGGCGCTATAACTATGCGCCATCCAAAACAACGCAGCGCGGCTCTGAAGGTCGAAGTTTGAATACCCTAACCGTAACTGCGTTCAATACTCAAACTCTGACCTTGGGCGCAACTCATATTATTACGACAAGAGTAAGTAATGAAGCGCGTCTTAACTATAGCAGGAATAGGGGAAGTAGCGTTCTTCGACTCGACGATTTTGGCGGGGCAATAGTTCCAGACGGCTCAGTTCTCTTGCCTCCCTTTGCATCAATTGACAGTAGCTTTTTTAGGTTCACCATAACTGGCACACCATCACTCTCGATCGGAAGGTTATCGGATAACTTGCAACGGCAGATAAACTTGGTTGATAGTTTGTCGTTCGTTACTGGCTCTCATCAATTCAAATTTGGTATTGATTACCGTCGATTAGTCCCTCTAAATCGCCCTCGAGAATACAATCAAGCTGTGACCTTCAGAGGTATTGGCGTCACTCTCCCCGGAGTGCCTCCGCCTATCGGTACGATCCTTTCAGGACGGGCATCCTCGGTATCAATAGATGCCAACGATAGCGTTGCACTTCTGATTTCCAACTTCTCCGCTTACGGACAAGACACTTGGAGAATAACACCACGGCTGACACTCACGTATGGACTGCGGTATGAACTGAATCCAGTACCAAAAGGAAGAGACGGCAACGATCTTATTACTGTAAGGGGATTAGAGAACCCGGGTACGATTAGCCTCGCGCCAGCGGGCACGCCACTATATGAAACCACGTACGGTAACTTCGCACCACGCATCGGGGTGGCTTATCAGTTGACGCAAAAGCCAGGTAGAGAGACAGTGCTGCGCGGAGGGTTTGGCATCTTTTACGACCTCGGGGCTGGCCAGGCCGCTAACGCTGCCCGGACTTTTCCTTATAACAGAACTAAATCGCTGCGTAATGTCAGCTACCCACTTGATCCCGACTCAGCGGCGCCTCCACCTCTCAGACTAACACCTCCAGTCGACAACATCTTTGCGTTTGATCCGCACCTTACTCTACCCCGAACGTACCAGTGGAACGCGTCTCTGGAGCGGTCTCTCCTGTCCAATCAAACTTTCTCTATAACCTACCTGGGAGCAGCAGGTCGCCGACTGCTCCGGCAAGAAACGTTATCCTCTCCCAACCTGGATTTCCAGACCATTCAGGTAACAAGAAATACAGCTACCTCAGATTATCATGCGCTGCAACTTCAATATGACCGCCGCTTATCACAAGGCTTGCGAGTCTTGGCCTCGTATACTTGGTCACATTCCATTGATATCGCGTCGAATGATTCCTCAACATCAAATACACCGGCGGACAGGATTAACATTCGGACTGATCGAGCCTCTTCAGACTTCGATGTGCGACATGCGTTCAGCGCCGCTTCTACATACAAAATACCGTCACCACGGGGGGGAACGGTCCTACATTCACTCTTGCGAAACTGGTCCGTTGACACAATTGTTACTGCTCGTTCTGCGACACCTGTGGACTTAATCGGAGGGGTTAGCTTTATAGGTTTCATAAGCACCGCTCGACCGGACCTGATTTCAAGTGTTCCACTTTACGTCAGTGACCCTTCAGTTGCGGGAGAAAGAAGATTCAATCGGAATGCATTTGCGTTAGTGCCGGTTGATCCATTTGGCAGTGCCGTGCGGCAGGGGACTCTCGGGCGCAATGTGTTACGTGGTTTTCCCGTCTATCAAGTGGATCTGGCACTTCGGCGCCAGCTCAATCTTACCGAGAAGGTCAATCTACAACTCAGAGCTGAAGCCTTCAACATTTTCAATCACCCGAATTTCGGAGACCCAGTCGGAGACCTGCTTGGTGTCTTGGGTTTGGGTCCCTTCGGCCAGTCCAACTCAATGTTAGGAAGAAGCTTGGGCAGCGGCGGCGTTAATGGGGGCTTTAACCCGCTCTATCAGGTTGGCGGACCTCGCTCGCTACAGTTCTCGTTCAAGTTGGGATTCTAACGGATCTCGCTGAAGTCTAGGTTCATGAACCTCGGGTGGAGGTTTGCCCAGCGATCACGAAAGGTATAAAAGCAGGATGGGAGAAAATGAGTCACTCGTAAATCAATCGAGGAGGATAATTGTTGGCAGGAATACCCGAACAGGGTGCGGGGCAATCGCTGCTTTTCTCATTCTGCTTTTCTCAGTGATGGGGAAAGCCGTTGCTTATGGACAGACCGGCAAAATCGCTGTCGGCCGCAATGTCTGCGTCAGCGGGGCTATGAGCAAAGAACCGCATTATGAGGTCGTGCTGGCGGCGGACCCGAAGAATCCAGATTATTTGCTAAGCGGGTCGATGGTCTACTCGAATGAGCGGAGCGAGTTTTACGTAATCGGCTACGCCTCATTTGACCGGGGACGCACCTGGACGCCGACGCTCAAGATACCCCAAGAAACACATCGCTTCGGATGGGATCCCGCATGTGCTTTCGGACCGGAAGGTAATGCCTATTTCGTATCTCAAGGCATGACAGCGGAGGGAAGATCCAATGCTTTAATCTGGAGGTCAAGGGATGGCGGTAAGACATGGGAGAAACCAACAGAGATCATCACAGGAATTGAGCGGTCCTTTGTTGTTGCGGATAAGACGAACAGCAAATACCGGGGACGCGTCTACATATGCGCGGCCGGAGCAGGAAGCTCAATTGATAAAGACCGTTTCCTGCCTGGCATCACTATTTTGCATTCCAAGGATGGCGCTGTCAGCCTCGAATCACCAGTCACACTTTTTTCCACTGGGAACCGATATCCCTCATTGCCGGGAAACAGCGTGGTGCTCTCGGACGGAACTATGGTCTGCCTCTTTGACGAGCTCCGAGAATTTTTTCGGGAAGATGGCTCGTCCGCTATTCCGGAAGCCAAGCCATCTGACCCTAATGCGCGCCTGAAGATCGTGACTTCCAGCGATGGAGGCGAGAATTTTTCCAAGGCAACGGTTGTTAGTGATCTCTATTTACCTTGGGATTGGGCATCGCTTTCCCTGCCCACGCTCGCGGTTGATGAGACCTCAATACCGTTCAAGGACAGGCTCTACGTAACTTGGCCTGATATTCGTTCGGGCCGCTTGGAAATCCTCTTTTCTTACTCTGCAGACAAAGGTAAAAGCTGGTCGGGACCGGTTGTCATAAACGATGAGAGGCCTCCTGCTGATCCTGGGACAGGTCCAAACCATTTCATGTCGATTGTCGCCGTAAATCGAGACGGGGTTGTGGGCGTTTCGTGGTACGACAGGCGAGAGGCTGTTGGCAATCTGGATTGGTCAGTGAGATTTACCTCCTCGCTCGACGGGGGCGACACGTTTCTTCCAAGTGTTAAAGTGTCGGAAGCGCCATTCTCGCATTCCGAGAGTGTACCGTTGCCAATCAACACAGCCGGCAGCGGAGGCGGCGATGTTGTCCCATGGAGACGGGGAAACTCACTCAAGCTCACTGTCGGTGTTCACAGGTTCTACTTTAGCGGCGGACATACTGCTGGTCTCACTGCGGACGCTGGCGGGACATTCCATGCCCTCTGGGTAGACAACCGCACGGGAGTGCCCCAGGTTTGGACCGCACCGATTACCGTCGAAGGAACAGCGCTACGCAACGGGGCGCGGGAGCTTTCAGACCTTGAGGACATTTCCGATAAAGTGATGCTTGAATATTCGAATACTCGGTTCGACCGGGACACCGGTATCCTCTCGCTGGAGGCGCGGCTCGTCAATACATCGACCGAAACAATCACTGTCCCTATAAAGGCCCGGGTTACCTTACTTAGATCAGACCTTGCGGTAGCGAAGTTGCTGACAACCGACAACGGTCAGAGCGGCCCTGGGGCCGTCTGGGATTTCAGTTCCCTGGTCAAGGATAATACTCTCAAGCCAAAGGAAAGGTCTGGCCAAAAACCGTTGAAATTCCACCTCACTGATCTTCGGGCTGTTCGACCCGGAACTGAATCCATCACCGCCTTGGTGCGTGTAGAATCGAGAATACTAGGGAGGATGCACATTCCGATAAAAACGGCCATCGCTCCATCAGTGGTGAGCCTAAGAGAAGCTATTAACACGAAGCGTTAATACTTCCATTTGAAGGGTGACCGGTTTCGTTAATCACAAGGGATTGAAAACTCTTGATTCTCATGGTCTCGTTGTCAGTTTGCGTGTCTCTGGTCCGAATAACTGCGAGCAAAAGTTTCAACTGCAAACACTATTCGCTTCATCTACTTCCTCATGAAGAACCGCGAGGGAGTTACGATCGTCGGTATCTACTTGCGGTACGCCTTTACCCAGTCCGTGTATCACGTCCTCTGGTTTACCTATTTCGAGCACTTCCGGTTTTTCGTAAATCATCGCTGTATTCGTCCTTTCATTAGTATTTATCTTTTTGCAAGCATTTACTGCGCCGAGTCATTTCCTTGCTCGGCAACTTAAGACCTGGCAGGAGATCAGTTAACTTCAGCCAACTTGCTGGATTCGCCATCTGCCGGATACAAGTCAGCGAGCGAAGTTGAAAAAAAAGGTGAAGATAATCCTGCACCCCCTTGCACTCTGGATTAATTGGGTGACTAAGAGTTCTTCAGAAAGCGATCAAGAAAATCTAGTATCGCCCCGTACGCCCGGGTTTCGTTTGCCCTTTTTGTGAAACCATGTCCTTCATCGTAAAAGATCATATACTCGACTGCAACATTGTTCCTTTTTACAGCGTCAACGATGTCATCAGATTCAACCTTAAGGACACGGGGGTCATTCGCTCCCTGAAGTACCATTAGCGGTTTCTTGATTCTATGTGCGTGAAAGAGCGGAGAAATGTCTTGAAGCATTTCCCGATCGCTTTGCGGGTCCCCAACCGCCTGGATAAGCACTTTGAGAGACACTGATTTCCAGTACTCAGGGAGTGATTCCAGCGTACGCAGCCAGTTAGACACACCAAACAGATCAACGCCAACCGTAAACTCATCTGGCGCGAAAGCTAGTGCGGCCAGCACCATGTATCCACCGTAGCTTTCACCGATGATGCCGACCTTTGACGGATAAATATAGTCAAGCGATGAAAGGTAGTTCTTAGCTTCCACGCAATCCCATAGCGGTTCACGTCCATGTTTGCGAACATCTGCTGCTAGAAAAGATTTGCCATAGCCAGAGCTGCCGCGATTGTTTACTCCCAAAACTGCGTACCTGTGGTTAACGAGAAACTGGAGGAAGCCCCAATACCCTTTTCTGGTTTGACCCCCTGGGCCACCATGTACCCAAACCAGAGCTGGCACTTTGTTCTCCGTTGAAGCGTTGTGTGGCTTCCAAAGAAGAGCCGGTACCTCGAGATTGTCGAACGATCTGAAGCGCACAATCTCCGATTCTACGAGGTCAGTTGAGTTAATTTCGGGATTAAGGCTGTTTACTAGCTTGCGCGTCTCCTTGGTAGCGAAGTCGTAGACGTATAGAGAACTCGGAGCGCAGTCGCCGTTAACATAGAAGGTCATCAGGCGTTCGCTCTTAGAAATTCTTGGTGCCGTGAGTTGCCCTTCTGGAAAGTGTGGTAAAGCTAAAGATTCCCCCGTTTCCTGATAGTAAATCTTAATCGCAGTGCGCGAATCGTCATCAATACAGACAATGCGATATCTTTCCGTTCGAGAAAAACTGCTTGAGAATATGCTCCACGCAGCTTTTTCTAACGGCGCAATTTTGCCCGTTTCCAGATCGTAACGCGCGATATATGAGAATTCACTCGCTTCATCTGTTAGGTAATATAGATATGTTGAAGCAATATCGAACGAAGGAGAAGAGTTAAAGCAATCAGCTTTATGAGGCAAGACATTTCTCATTTCCTTCGTCTCAATACAATAGATGTATATGGCGGAATCCGTTCTGTTATTGATTTTCAGAAAAGCGATGTGTTTATCATCTTTGGATACACTCGCGAAACGATAACCTGTCGTATCTTGAAAAATCAGTTTCCGCTCGAAGTTCGCAACCTCCATCCTATAAACATCAAACAAAGACGACTCGCGCTCATTTGTCTCGTAGTAAAAAGATTTGTCGTCCCAGCTCCAAGCGAGAAAGTCAGCTCTGAGATTATTTCCCGGCGTCAGATCTAGTTCTTTACCATTCGTGCAAAGAACAAAGAGGTGCTGGTCTTCATTTCCACCATTGTCTCGCGTGAACAGTATGCGTTCGTCATTCGGAAAGAACGAAGTCGCATAGATGTTATTATCTCGAGAGCAAGTTAATTCTCGCGGCTCACCTCCAGATACTGGCACTGTGTACGCGTTAAAAATACCGGACTTGTTGCTGGTAAACAGGATCGAACACTCATCCGGAGAGAAGGAACTCCCGAAGATTTTGTTTGTGTCCAGGAACTGTTCAATGCTGTATTGTTTGACCTGCATCGTCATCTTCGTTTCATTTAGTCTTCTGTAAGGGGTCTATCTTCGCCGTAATCTTCCTGTAAACTATTACGGTTTCTTTCGCAACATAAAGCACTTACCGCGCTGTCATCTCGCGTACATTCTTCTGTGGCCCACGCGCTCTCTACGTAAATCTCTAAAGGTACGATCGTTCTCATGAAAGTCAGCAGGCACACCCTCTTTCACTATCTTCCCCTGGTCCAGCACCAATATCCGATCAACCCACGAAACCGCAGAAAGACGGTGAGAAATGATGATCGCGGTTCTCCGGCTTACGAATTCTCTAAGCGACCAGAGAAGATTCTTCTCTGTGAGAGTATCCAGTGAAGAGGTAGATTCATCCAGAATCAAAATACGCGGGCGTTGGAGCACAGCACGAGCTATGGCTATTCGCTGCCGTTCCCCACCCGAGAGTCTGCATCCCCGTGGGCCAAGCCTTTCGTCCCAACCGTTTGGGAGTCGCTGGACTAAGTTCTCAAGTTGAGTCAATGCCACAACGTCTTCAAGCTCAGCCTGGGTCGCAAACGGATTGCCGTAGAGTAAATTCTCGCGGAAACTAGTATCAAAGACGACCGAATCTTGTGATACGAGAGAGATGAATGTTCGCAGGCTCTTCAGTCTAACGTCTCTAACGTCCTTCCCATCAACTAACACCGCACCTTCTTGAACATCGTAGAGCCGAGCGATGAGCTTAGCGATCGTACTTTTGCCATTGCCGCTGTTTCCCATCAATGCGATCTTCTCGCCAGCCATTACTCGTATGTTGATTCCTGTCAGCACGGGCTTGGCTGTTCGGTAACTAAAAAATACGTTCTTCAGCTCTATAGCTCCCGGGGAAGGCTGAGTGAGGGCCACAGAACCGGGACGATCCTTGACAGTGATATCTGCCAGTTTGACATCTAGAATCCGCCGAGCGCTTGCACCAACGCGCTGAAACTTGGCGTAAATGTCCATGATGCTATAGAGCGGGCTGAAAAGTTGTATTGCATACCCGTAAAAGGCAACCAGTCCGCCGACGCTTAGTGTTCCAGCAACAACCTGATAGCCTCCGTAACCCAAAACGCTTGCAACTCCTGCGACGGCAATCAGACCTGATGACGAAGCGAAAACAGCTTCGGCCAAGCGCCGCCTGACCTGAGATTGCGCATTGGATGCTGCTAGCCTGGCGAACTTGCGCGCCTCGATCATTTCGTGAGTGAGAAGCTGTATCTGCAGAATAGTGTTAAGTTGTTCCTGGAGAAAACTGGACGTTCTGCCGGATTCTTCTTGTGCTACATCGGAGTAAGTTCGCAATCTCCGGCCGTAGTGCCGGCGCAACAGGATGAAAGCCGGAATCAATGGTAAAACCACACATGTTAGTTGAAAGTTTAAAACGAACATCGCTATCAACAGCAGACTTGACGTGACGACAACACGCAATGCCGCAGGTAGGAAAGAGCTAACGATTTCACTTACTTTCTCGATGTCCTGTTCTAACCTGTATAACGTGTCCCCCACGCGAACTCGTTCGTGATACTCAGCAGAGAGCTTCTGGAGATGGCGAAACAAACTCAACCTCAGCTTGAAAACCATTTTTTGAACGGCAACATAATTGAGCATTTCACTTAAGCTGTGAAATAGAAGCCGGGAGGCATAGGTCAATAAGAAGGCTGCCGCAACGAGAATGAGACCTCTGACCTGTCGGCGAGGCAGAACTTCGTCGATTAGCCATTTCATGATCAAGGGGTCCAACAGGACCGTTGCGCTCTCTAAAGCTACACAGGAGAGGCTGATGAAGTGGAGGGATAGAAAAGGCTTGACCTGCCGACTAAGCCATTTGATCTCGTTGCAATCACCGGGATATAGTCCCATAATTAAGACGTTAATGGCTGCACTGTATTGCTGACGTGAGTGGTTACTGTGAAGAACGAGATAGTAACCACGGGGGATTCAACGCAATACAAAGACATTGACTTTGATTGAGTTGGAGACAACCACCCCCAAACTGAAGCGTGAAGATGGTTGTCTCTATCAAAGAAGCAATAGGGTAGTTACGAGGTTTTCACCTCTACTTTTCTATCCTACTCGTCTACCTCTTCGGGAACGACGGTTAGCGGGCTCTTATCGTCGTTATCAACGATCGGGCTCCCTTTGCCGAGTCCCTGAACTACGTCTTGTGCCCTACCAATCTCGAGCACTTCTGGTTTTTCGTACGTCATTGTAGTCTTCCTCCTTTCTTTGAGATTTGCCTCTGGTAAGTATTGCCAGAGACTCGGCTTGAAGGTGGCTCTGTAGAACCACGGTCAGACCCTGCAAGCCTGCCCACCCTACACCGTTCTAGACCACTCAGCCTGACCCTTGATCGGAACGGTACTTTTGGCCGCTTCATTTCGTTGTTCCAACGACCGCAGCCAAAACTCGAGAGAAATCGTCATTAGAAGCGAGAACGTGTGCTTTTCAGCGCCAAAGCGAGCACGATGCAGCGCTGCCATGAGATCCTTTGAGTTGATGTATCCATATGCACATACTCGAGCATTAGCAAACATTTGTTTGAGTCTTGGCCACTCGTTAGACAGGGCCCGGCAGAGCGCCTCATCAGGGCCCTGCTTCCCTCTTCGCTTCGCCACAATTTCTGGTAACACATTTCGTAATGTGCGACGCATCAGCGATCTGGTCTCGCCGGGACGTATCTTCTGATGGAGCGGCACTGATTGGAGGAATTCAACGAGTGGCAGATGCAAGTAAGGATGACTAATCTCAATACAGGCCCACTCTCGAGAATGAGCTGCGGCAAGCGACCGCACTACAGATAAGATCGCCGTTGCCTGATCGCGCATGCTAGGTAAAGAGCCGTCGACAGTGGCAGGTCCAAGCATCCGCTCACGTAACCCCATTCGCGCGACGAATTCCTTGTCAAACCAGTCGGGTAGTTTGGCCGTTGGTCGGAAAAGCGCCTGTGTGCTGCGTGGTAACAGTAGTACGGCCCCCGACCACAAAAGCTGAAGATACGGTTTCTTGAGTGTTAAGCTCCAATCTTGGAGTTGGCGATGCAACTCCAGCAGTTTGCGCTGATGGATAAGATCGGCGAAGGTAATATCCGGATCGGTGTTGCTGTAAAAGAGTTGGTCCCCCCCTTGTCCGGTGAGAAGCACACGTGCTCCGGCCTCCTGCATTATTTGTGAGAGCCGTATCTTGCGTTTGGCGAAGCAGTGGCCAAAGGTGGGAGCGCCGACAAAGAATCCGTTTGCTGAGGGTGCTAGACACGGATACTCTTCCTCAAGTATGTGATAACCAGCTTTTCCTCGCTTCTCTTCTACCGCTCGGATGAACCTCCGTTCATCAGAGGTCCTCGCCTCGTCGTAGACATAAGAAACCGTTTCAATACTTGGGGCGGGTGCTTCGCCGCGCTTTAGAATGTGATCTCCTATGCAAGCCACGGAAGAGGAGTCTAGTCCACCGCTACACTCAATAAAGACCGGTCTATCCGCGCGGAGGCGACAACGTACAGCATCGTAAAGCAGAGCGCGAAGGTGCTCCTCGTATTCGGCGTCACATTTGTACCGAATCTCAGGCGTTGGCTGTGGGTTCCAGAATGACCATTTATCGATCCTTCCATTCTGAATCCTGACCACGTGCCCTGGCGGCACAGCGTCAACGCCCTTAAATGGTGTCTGCCATGGCTCGGGGAATTGCGTTAGGAACCCGGCAACGTAGTCATCATCAATCTCTCTGTCGGTGCCAACGAGGCCCACCAGCGATCGGAGATCGGAGGCCCATATGATCGTAGCGCGATCAATTGAGTAGAAGAGTGGCCGCACGCCAAACGCATCTCGACCCAACAGCAGTACCTGAAGGTGTGGATCCCAGATCGCCAGCGCAAAATCGCCGATCAGTTTGCCAAAGCAGTCGACGCCATACCGGCTATATGCCGAAAAGACTATCTCCACATCGGTTTCGTCGCCGCGCGAATCGCGCAATAGCGCCAGTAGCTGATCTCGGTTGTCAATGCGGCCGTCCAAAGCGACAATCAGTTTGTTACTCGAGACCAACGGTTGCCTCTCAAAACGTGACTCACTGTTCGTGTGAAACGCACGGAAAGCCATACCTACTGAATCTGAGACAAACTCACGTCCTCCGTCCGGTCCTCGATCAGCAAGCAAGTGGCCCAACGCTGCCAAGAGACGTTGATCGACCGGAGCCCCATCGAAATTATAAATTCCTCCTAATGCGCTCATGGTCTATTCGAATCTCCAGCTGAACTTCAGTAGTATGCAAAGAGTCTATAAAACCGCTTTACTTTCTGCGTATCATTAATGACAGTGCCACCCACTTCTACCCACGCGTGGGATTTAAAAGGCATCTTGCGCGCACCAACCGCCATCAGTGCTGGCAATCCCCAGTACCGCGACAGACATGTGATAACAGCTGAATGCTGCATACACATCATTTGTTTCGGATACCAAATGCGCGCGCGCTCAATCCCCGCAAAGATCCGTTTGAGGCGCTGTTCATTAAGTCTCTCTCGCTTCATCAGTGGCCAGCCCTGAATTACTCGGCAGAGTCGACTGAAACCAAGCAGCTTAAGAGCAATGTCATAAGCCAGGAAAGCCAACAGCGAGATGGCAACATCAATCTTCGAGCTATGTCTGTTGATCTCCGAGATCTGTTCGAGAGCCGTTATCCCGATGGACTGATCGTTGAACACAGGAGTCACCAACGCTCTTAGGCTCTGCAGAATCATCTTATCCGCCTCTGGTATTGTCGCGCTCGATAACCAGTTAGTTGCGGAAACCTCGGAATCGGCAGAGTTGTCGCTTGTCCGTAGAACACCCTTCGTAATTCGGTAGACTGTGCCGGAATCGCTTTGTGCCCTCTTCTTGATCACACCTCTATTCTCCAGTTGTTCCAGCAGCGCAGAAAGATCCCGCGCTATTTCTTCGCGCGTCAAATCATTGCCGGCGGAGCTCTGGCATTGCTGCTCGATCCAATCAACCAGTTCGGCAAGCGTCCTTCCCTTGAGATTCTCTTCTAGTCTTTTCCAGATAATTGTGGCGATACTGTTGACACTAAACATCGCGCCACGCTCAACCCATAGCAAGAGACTACCTTCCTGCTTTTCACGTATTTGCGGAGGCGATGCAGGGGGTGAGGGAACTTGCTTAGGCATTGCCGCAACCAAAGCGGGTGTCATTTCCTGGGCCGTTGAATGCATGTTTAAGCTTTCTTAGTCTCGATCATTTCACTGACCTTGCTGGCGAAGACATCCAGACGAACGGGTTGCTCGATAACAGTGATCTTCTGATCCACCGCGCCGTCGCAGATCAAAACCTCTTCTGAACTGCCGGAGAGGAATAGCGCTCGCGTCTCCCGGTGCGCGCACTGAAAGAGATGGGCGAGCAGTCCACCATTCATTCCGGAAAACACTATGTTGGTAATTAGAAAGTGAATGTGCCCGCCATACCCGGGCCGCTATGGATAATGCCTCTGAGGCACGCGCGACAACGATCACATCGTAGCCGCATGCCTCAAGCACTTTTTTCAAGTCCACCCGCACCGGCTCGCGGTTTTCACCGAGCAGGATCACAGGGCGACGCCAGCTTGATTCGGCGGCCGCGGGTGGCCTTCGCGCCTGCTTCTGTCTCAGCGCGACTGTTCCGTCGCGGCTGAGCATGCCGGCAGACGCGCTCGCAGGAGTTCTTCTCGTACGTAAAGAGTTCTTTTCCGACATCTCAGTGTGTTTGTCAGCTCTCCGTTACCCGTCGACTTTTAGAAGCGTTGATCGTGAGGCTTTGGGGGAAGCCTGAAACTCGGTTTGGTGTCTTCACCAAAGTTGAGTTCTTGTTTCGAGGCGCACTCTACGCTTCTTCCGCACCAGCGCGAAAAAAGATCTGTTTCTGCTTGGTATTACAAGCGGCGTGTGTGTTCGCAGGAAGTTACGAGAGCGGCGTGGAGATTCGCGAGGCAATTCCTGCTTGCAATCCCAAGCAGGAAATCAAAAACAATCCACCGATTACGCAGATTCCACGGATTAAGGGATTTAACAGCGAGGTTGGCGGGTGTCCCCTGGGGCATCACGTCCGCTTGTGTTTACCGTATCAACACACTACTTGACTGCCTGTACGTTTGAATCTGCGTAATCTGCGTAATCTGTGGATTCTTTTTCGATGATTTGGCCGTAGTCCATGTGCACCACGCGGGTGGCCCATTGCGTTGGGAACGGACGATGGGAAATGATGATCGTCGTCACATTCTGCAAGTAACCATCGAGTCCATTCAGTAAACATTTTTCGGTGAGTGCGTCCAGCGCCGAAGTGCATTCGTCAAGAATCAGTACTCGGGGGCGCTGAAGCAGAGCGCGGGCTAAGGCCACCCGCTGCCGCTCACCGCCAGAAAGGCGATTGCCGCGTGGACCGAGCGGTTCGTCCCAACCTTTTGGCAATCTGTCTATCAAGCTCTTTAATTGGGCCAGCCTCGCAACTTTGTCCAGCTCGTCCTGACTTGCCTTGACGTTTCCGTAAAATAAGTTCTCGCGCAGCGTCATGTCGAACAGTACAGGATCCTGCGGCACAAAGATCACAGACGATCGCAAACTTTTCAGGGTGATATCTCGAACATCCATTCCCTCGACAAACACTGTACCCGCTCGAGCGTCATAGAGACGAGCTACGAGCCGCGCGATGGTGCTCTTGCCGTTACCGCTGGTTCCTGCCAGCGCGACCCGCTCTCCGGGATTCACGAGCAGGCTGACCCCACTGAGCACCGGCCGATCCGCGTGGTAGCTGAAGAAAACATCTCTTAGCTCGATCGCTGCGGAAGCCTTTCGCTCAAGCGCCTGGGCCCCGGGACGATCGCGTAGGATCAGCTCGGCTTCAGTGATCTCCATGAGACGCCGAACGCTCGCACCGGCGCGCTGGAGTTTGGAATAAATATCCACGACCCCGTAAAGCGGAATGAAAAGTTGCAGCGTGTAACCATAGAAGGCTACCAGCCCACCGGCAGTCAATGTTCCCATCATTACCTGGTAACCGCCATAACAGAGAACACCGGCCATGCCCACCACGATGATCAGGTACAGAAACGAGCTGAAAAACAGTTCGGTGCCGCGGCGCTTAATCTGCGCCCGGACGGCGTCAACCGAAAGGCGGGCGAACCGGCGCGCCTCTCTTTGTTCGCAGGAAAGCAGTTGCACCTGAACGATCGAAGAGAGATGCTCTTCGAGAAAGCCGATCATCTTTCCGGATTGCTCCTGCACCGAGTCGGAAGCCTGCCGCAGCCGATCATGAAACCGGCGGCGCACCAGAATGAATACCGGAATCAGCGGCAAAACGATCGCGGTAAGGCGGTAGTTCAGGACCAGCATCGTAGTCATGACCAGGGTAAAGACTGTCGCCATGCGCAAGGCGCTGGGAATGACTTCACCGCTGAGAGTTCCGACCTGGTCCACATCAATTTGCAGGCGGTGCAAGGTGTCGCCGAGAGGTCTGTTGTCGTGATACTCGGCGGACAGCCGTTGCAGATGACGCAGCAAACTCAGCCTCGACCGGAAGGTCATCTTCTGCACCGCGCGAAAATTGAGTATTGCGGCCAGGCTGTCAAATCCCATCCGGCCCGCGTAAGTGAGAAAAAAGGCTGCGGCTACAAGTGGCAGCCAACTCACGCGCCGCTGCGGGATCACGTCATCAATCAACAGTCTAACCAGCAGAGGATCGATAAGGACAAGAATGCTGGCAACGACAATGCAGAAATAGCTGCTGAAATGAAGACGCAGGAAGGGCTTGATTTGGGAGGCGAGCCAACGAATCTCGCTGTGGCGGTTCAGCTGCATGGATTCATCCGCGGATTAGCTGCAGCGACTCTAGGACAAAGCGTGTTGATGCGGCGCAAAATCACCGTTCTGCTTGGTATTCCAAGCAGAGGGCGATTTCATAATGATTTCCGGGTGTGGCAAAACAGCCGAGGGAGATTTCTTGCTTACAATCCCAAGCAGCCCTTGAAAAAGAGTAGTAGTGTCCTGGTTTAGCGCCCATTGCGGAAAGAGCTTTAACTTCCGACGTGCCACTCAATGACCCAATGCGGCTCGGCCGCCGCACAGTGCGGAAAGGCTCCGCCTTTCCGACGCTTCCTCTTTTTCTTTTGAGGCTGCGCCTCAACGGGGAGGCGCAGCCTCCAGTAATTTTTAGAGACTTAACGGCAAGGCAGAGCCGGCAGAGCCTTACCGCACTGTGCGGCGGCAGAGCCGCAGGCGTACATTGGGAGATACATCCTCAAGTTGAAGCCTTTGTGCCATTCTCTAGATTCTAAAGGGAATCAGTCCCATTAAGAGTTCCTTCTGACCATTACAGCGCACCTTTCCGACGCGCCACTCAAGGATCCAATGCGGCTCTGCCGCTACACACTGCGGAAAGGCTCCGCCTTTCCGACGCTTGCTCTTTTTCTTTTGAGGCCGCGCCTCAACGGGGAGGCGCAGCCTCCAGTAATTTTATAGACTCAACGGTAAGGCAGAGCCAGGCAGAGCCTTACCGCACTGTGCGGCGGCCAAGCCGCAGGCGCAGGTTGACCGATACAATTTCAAGTCAGCTTTACCACACAGTGTAAAGCCGCAGGAGTGGTTTACCGATAGAACATCAATGAGCATTGATTAAAATTGAAACTGCATCAGTACCAGAATTTGAGTAACCTGCTTAATATTCAGCTCCTACTTCGAGATGCTTTTGGCATGCATCGCCTTATGCTGTTTGGCAGCTTCTAATGATTCAGGCTCCGGATCGATGCAATACGTGTTGTACCCAGTGACACGGCCGACAATTTCCGCCTCCCTCGGATAAAGGAAACGGCGGATGCTTGCAGGCGACAAGTGGTGCGGAATGATCAGAAGTTGATTACCGTTTAACTCACACCAGCCACAGGCATAACCGTCGCGCAACTCCATAAAGTAGATCGGTCGTTCGAACTCGCTATGCCAGGCGATTGATTTCAACTTGTTCTGATCGGTATCGATCTCAACTAGTGAGCCAGGTCGGATCAATGGATACATTGTGAAATCGTTTGACCCAATGAGGCCGTAGGTCAGCGAGACAGGCTGGTTTTCTCCTGGAGAAAATGGCGTGATGCCGCCTGCTCCAGGTATTCCAGGAACCAGGCTTGTTCCTGTAGGACTCCGGCCAGAGATTGAAATGACACGCGCCAGGCGATCGTGACTACCAACATCTTGTGAAAGAAGTTGAGTGAGGGTTGGACTGGCCACCGGCGCGTATTTCTCGATCTCATTTATGTCAACATCGTAGAGCCGAATCAAATCGAAGAACTGCACCTGATAGATGACGCTCAAGCTGAAGATCTTGCAAATACCTGGTTCCGATACTCCCTTCTCTAACTGGGCAAGCCAGCCGTTTGATATGCGGAACCTCTTATCGCCTTTGGCTTCCGCAATCCTGCCGCTTGCTCGCTCAACCTCGCGAACCGTGATGTTCCGCTTATTCCGGAGAGCCTTGAGTCTTTGGCCTGCGGGCATTGTACTTCTCCGATCCGGTCGGGAAGCATAGAAATACCTCTGGCCATCTCGATATTTCTCTACTAGCCCTTTTATCCGAAGGTCTGGAACAGCTGCTCGATTTAGCCGTCAACAGAGATCAGGAAGGGTTCTTCGCAGCCAGGGCTAAATTCATAATCTTTGATTCCAGGGTTCTGTACGTTCCTTTCTCAGTACTCCGGCCGGAAAGCATTTACACTCTTGATTTCTGACGCAGAGTTTATAGAGGGTCATGAACGACTGCCAAGAACCACGCTGCAATGTCCGACATTACAGACAGTGATGAATTTCGTTACCAAGAAAAGAAGCAGTCAAGGAGGCGGGTGACCTTTAAGGGTTCCAGATAGCAGGGCGTCAAACGTTCGAGACGAGGAAGGGAAGTATGAAACGGGCTACGAAAAGCACTCTAGCTTTACTTCCAGCAACTCATTCCGTGGATCTATTCTGTTCGCGATGCCGGACAGTATAAATTCGCTCGCGAGCCGGCGTCGTTTATCGACGCGTCTTCCGGGTTAACTTCAGTAACCTCGAAACCTACAATCCTGATTTGGGCGCCGAAGTAGTACCACTGAGGTCATTTCCGGAACAGCAGACCAACAACCTGTCCGATGACTGTCACTTCCGTACTCTTGAACTCCTGACGCACCTGCCCGGAAAGTGGATGCGGGACTAACACAACCCTACCTGAAGGCGAATTTTCCAGATAAGAGCACGTCAGCCCATGAGGCGTGAGCACATAGAAGAGTTCGCGTTCATGAAAACTTATGTTTTCCGCAGGGCTAACCTTAGTTAAAAGCGTATTCACCAGCAGTCTGGTGCCTGGCGGAGCTACGGGTGAGGAATATGTGTCCCCTTCTCCCACCACAACGTAACGCAGGTAAGGCGGATAAAACGAGCCCAAATATTCAACGTCGATATGGGTCCGGCGCTCAATCAGCCCACCAAAAAACTGCGACTCATTCAAGCTAACGTCCCGCTTCAAAATGGGCAGACTGATCTTCCGCTGGCGCGTGACGGCGTCGAGAGTGACTTCATGAGTGCGATTGCTGGACATTTGGAGTTGCTCAGCAAAACGGCGTTCTGGCTGAAGTCCGATTGCGGCATCGATTTCCGCCTGGGAAAGATGCAAAATGATTCGCAGGCTGTCGAGCTTTGCAGTTCCAGGCTGGCGAATGCTGCCGCTGATAATATTGCCCAAGGTCGACTTGCCAATAGCCATGTCAGGATTATCGTTGAGTGCCGCCAACCGCTTACTTTCGGAAACAATATTCTTGTAGCTGAACCCTAGTAGTTTCATCGCCCGCCGAATCAACTTACCTAGAGGCGAAACTTTTTGTCCTTGCGGTCTTCCGCCCCGGGCCTCGCGTCCCGGACGGACCTGGCCAAAATGCCCGCTGGTGTTCGCCACTCGTTGGGAGGTCGCGTGAGCTTCCAGAGCCGTTTGCAGCATGCGTCGCAGTTGCTGCTGGTCAATCGGTTTTGTGACAAAGCCGGATGCTCTGCGCGCGCCAGCATCGAATGCACTGTCCAGGGTGCCATGCCCGGTTACGACTATTACTACAGTCTCAGGGGAGCTGCGTTTCACCTTATTCAGCACGCTGATACCGGAACCATCCGGTAACTTTAGATCCAGCAAGATGGCAGCAGGGCGCTCTTTACGAAACAGTTCCAGAGCTTCAGTGACTGTCCCCGCTTCCATAGAGCGATAACCCCAGTCTTTCAGCACGTCACTCAGCATGGAACGAACCAGGGGATCGTCATCGACAACGAGGACCTTGAGCAGTGCTGACTGAGATCGGCGAGAGCCGGTCGAGGCGCCTTCCTGGTCATGATCTATATGGCTCCTCGTGATCAACCGAACGTCAGGAGTGTTTTTGTCTTCAGATGCAAATGAGAGGAGAGGAGGAAGTGAGGCAGCATTCATTTCGTACTCCTTGAGGTAATCCGCTGAGACCATTAACCCGTCCCTTGGTGAAACCTTTTCCGTGGCGCCTGGTCTGCTGTGATGTCGAGTGAAGTTTGCTAAATCACAGCTATTGAGTAGGAACTAACCATTTCAACAAAGGAATTTTGAGCTTGGTACACTTCCGAAGCGTGAAGTCCCGAGTGACTCGACAACTTACGACATCTGGCATGGATGAGGTCATTCATCTGTGCACAGATGCTGCAGGAAGCTCTGGACGCACTGACCACATGCTGGCAGCGGGAGGCGCGCGAACCAAGTCGGGGTGAGAGTGGCTTTATATCAAACTCGGTAACAGACCTTCATACTGATAATAGGGTCTGGGTGATCATTTTACACTATAGGAACCTGTGATCAAGTGTCTTCCAGGCTACGGCGTCGAAAGTACTTGTTCAGACTTCCTATAGCAAATGGTTTTCAAGAATGAGTATTCTACAGCCCGTTCACGTAGTTATTAGAGTGAAGAACATACGGCCGCTCGATCATTGGACGATTAACTAAGACCCAATGATTCAACAGTGAATTACTCTCCGCGGATTAATCGCGAATGGTTGGCGATTATCCGCGCGCACCGCCGAGTTCTTCTCGCTCTAACCCGGCAGCAGGTCCGCACTTTCAAGAGATCGGGCGACGGCCAGGCTGACATCAATAAAAGTCCGTGCCGAGCGCGAGAGCGATTGATCCTTGCGACGCACTAGCCAGAGATTCCATTCATTACGGACACCATCCAGTTTGATCGTAACCAGTTTGCCGTTTGCTGCTTCTTCACGGACACACATCCGGGGTACGAACCCTATGCCTACGTTTTCGGCGACCATCCGCTTAATGGCTTCGATAGCAATGTTCTCCACGCTCAAATTGAAGGCAGTTTCCGATTCCTGAAATGCCCGGACAATTGTTTCGCGCATCACCGACTTAGTTCCCTGGAGAATCAGAAACTCTCCTGCTAGCTTTCGTATGTCCACATGCTCGGCGCCAGCCAACCGATGCCCTGGACTGGCAATCAATGCGAGTTCATCGCGCACGATCAGATGCCGCTCAAGCTGAGGCTCATCGGGCACGTCTGCTATCAACGCCAATTCAATCATTCGATGAGCGAGCGTCCTGAGAAGATGTTCGGAGTTGCCGCAGACCACCTCAGTCTTGACGCCCGGATGAGCTTCGTTAAAGGCGTGTATCAACGAAGGCAGCACATAGAGACTCGTGCTTTCATGAGTGCCAATGCGCAGATTCCCGCGCCGGCCTTGTGCAAGATCTTTGACGGCCGCTGTTGCTTCCTTGCGAATTTCCAAAATACGAGTGGCGTATGAGTAGAGCAGTTTGCCAGAAGCCGTTAGTTGATGGTTGTGCCGCTCCGATCGGTCAAAGAGGGGCGCGCCCATCTCTTCTTCCAGCTTCTTTATGCTGATACTGACCGCCGGCTGAGTGCGGCAGACGCGCGCGGCGGCTCGGCTAATACTTCCCTCCTCCACCACTGCGGCAAACACTTCCAGTTGTTGGAACTCCATCGACCCTCCTCTGCGCAGCAAACTGTTAGCAAAGAAAAAGGCCGTCATCGTTTGGATTTTCGATGACGGCCTTTAGTGTTCAAGAAACTTTAGATTCTTAATTACTCGTCGTCATCCTCCACGCATACAAATACATGCGCACGCCGCCGCACACATGGTAGCTACGGTAACCGAAGGGTGCTGGTAAACTGAGGGCTGCGCCTGGGCCGTGCACCAGTAGCAGAACTGCCAGGACCTCCCAGCCGATGACGAAGATTGATTTGAACGACGCATCATCGCGACAATCTCAAGTGGTTTTTCTTCTGAGTCGAACAATTGAGCGCTAAGCATACTCTAGGGGCCATTTGTAATTCAATGACAATCTATGACTCAAGCGATCCAACAGTTTCGCTCGACCTGCTGATTCGCGCGCTGCTCGCTGCTGGTGCCAGCCGCAAAGACGTTGCTAGGGCAATTGCTTCCGACAAGACTACGGGCCGCTGCCCGAGGCTTGGCAACGAAATCCCGCCTCACATTGCTCTTGCGAAGCAAGTGCTCATCCCGCCCACTGCAATTATTAAATGGACGCCATCGGCAAGACGATTCATATAACGCTCACAAAAGAACAGGTCCAGAAGAGCGCCGATACTCCTACGCATAAACGCGTTGCTCGCGGGCTTCAGAGCGATTATTTCATCTATTTGGGCTAGTGGCCACAGCCCACTTGAAAGATTCTTAAAAACCTGCATTAATCCCCGCTCGTTCGTGCGCGCCACTATACATCCGTAAAGGCGAGGCCTATTATTACAACTTCTTGTCCGCTTGGATCAGTGTTACAGAGCGCCCTTAATGAGCACTCCCTTTCTTCATGCTCACAAAAACTCACAATTTGCTCTAACAGCCTTACGACTTGTTTCTTCTTGGAGGGAAGATGATCGGTCAAAAGCTTTCTAACCGGTACGACATCAGGACGGAGTTGGGTCGCGGTGGAATGGGCGTCGTCTATCGAGCACATGATCCCTTATTGAACCGCGAAGTAGCCATCAAGCTTATTCCTCCAACACTGCTGAGCCCCGAAACGGAACAACGTTTCCAGCGCGAAGCGCAGTTGGTGGCCCAAATGGATCATCCCGCGGTTGTGCCAATCTTCGACTTTGGCAAGCACGAAGGATCACTATTCTTTGTCATGCCCGTCGTCCAGGGAACAAATTTGCGCTGGTTCCAGCGCGAAGGCGCGCTCACCCTTGGCGAAGTTATCGATATTGGGATTCACGTTGCCGAAGCACTTGAATACAGCCACTCACGCGGCGTCATTCATCGTGATATTAAGCCGGAGAACATCATGGTGGTGCGGGAGGATAGCGCCCGGGTCAGAGTTCGCATCATGGATTTTGGTCTCGCCCGCGGGGCTACCGAGAGCCGTATCACCAAGACCGGAACCATTGCCGGCACGCTCTCCTACATGAGCCCAGAGCAAGTAGCGGCTAGCGGTGTGGACCATCGTTCGGACATCTACTCTCTCGGCACTGTGTTGTACGAGTGTCTTACCGGCGAACCGCCATTCTCAGGTGAGCTCCAGTCAATTCTTTATCGCATAGTTCATGAGATTCCCCAGTCGCCGCGCTCATTGGGTGCCGACATCAATGAGGACCTCGAGGCAGCCATACTCACCTGTATCGCCAAGGATCCGGCTAAGAGGCCCCAACGCGCGAGTGAGGTCGCTGATTCTCTACGGCGCTGCCAAACCCGACTGCATCAGAGCGATCTTGGCAAATCAGTGGTATTGACGAAGACACTGATGCTGCCTCGGGTGGCGCTCTCTCCGTTCATCGGCCGAGAGAAAGAACAGGCTGAGTTGCAGAAGCGACTTAATGCCGCCATTAGTGGTGAATGCCAATTTGTCGTTGTTTCGGGTGAGCCCGGCGT
Source organism: Pyrinomonadaceae bacterium (assembly GCA_036507195.1). Taxonomy (GTDB): domain Bacteria; phylum Acidobacteriota; class Blastocatellia; order Pyrinomonadales; family Pyrinomonadaceae; genus PSRF01. The sequence continues at coordinate 56,561 of DASXQM010000217.1, forward strand.
AGGCAAGACTCGACTCCTTGACGAGATTGAGAGCCTGGCGAAAGCTCGCAAGCTACTGGTGCTTCATGGCCGATCAATTGAGCAGGACGGTGCTTTTCCATACCAGGGATTTTGCGAAGCCATTCAGGAATACTTCCGGCTCAAGGATACCTCCAGCTCTCCTGACAACTTGATAGCGCTTTCAGATGTTGCCCCGGATCTCGTGTCGCTGTTTCCCATGCTTACTGAGATTAGTGAGATTCGCGCCGCCGCGACAGGCGATTCAAAGTTGGCTCAAACTGGAGGATCGCTTGGCGGATCACAGGGGCCCGAAACCAGGACCCAGGTTTTTGAGTTGCTGGCGCGAACACTCACACGCCTGGCAGCAGGAAAGCCGCTCATCCTTTTCCTCGAAGATCTACATGCGGCAGAGATATCCATCGAGGCCTTACAATACATCGTTCGACGACTAGGACCCACACCCACACTGATAGTGGGCACCTACCGCTCAAGCGAAGCAGACCGCTCCCATCCGCTGCTCCGCATGCTGGACAGTTTCCGCGGAGACCGCCGTTTTTCGGCAATCGCGCTCGGACCGTTCTCACCAGCAGAACATCGCCTGTTTCTCGAAACACTCATTGGCGGGCCTAAACTGGCCGACAGCCTGGTGGAGAAACTCTTTGAGGGAACTGAGGGCAACCCCTTCTTCACTAAAGAACTGGTCCGTTCGCTTCTGGATTCTGGCGGCATCTCAAAGGACCAAACAGGAGCCTGGAGTCTGGGTGCGGCCACTGATCTATCAACCGGTGATTTGCCGGCCACAATTCAAGAGGCGGTTGAAAAACGTATTGAGCGTCTGCCTGAGGAACTCCGCGAGATTCTTTCGATTGCTTCGGTCATTGGCAAAGCGTTTGACTTGCGCGACCTGGAGACGCTGGCCGGCGAAAAGGATGTTGAGGACGCGATTGACCGCCTTGTGGATGAGGGACTGCTCGAAGAAGAGCGCGAGTCACGGGGTGATCGCTTGACCTTCTCAAGCGGTGTCGTTCGTGATGTGCTTTACGGCGCAATTTCGCGCCGCAAGCGAAGATCATTGCATCGGAAATATGCCGAAGAAGTCGAGAAGCGTCACGGTGGAAGACTGGAGCGAGTCTACCCACAGCTGGTCCACCACTTCTCCCAGGGAGACGTTCCTGACAAGACAGTTGAGTATGGCTTGCGCATGGCCAAGACTGCGCTGGATGCTTTCAGCCCCGAAGAGGCAGCCCGCGCCGCCAGGACAGTACTCGAGTTTCTCGATGAGGAATGGGAAGGTGACCCGGCGCTGGAAGGAGAAGCGCGAATACTCCTGGCCCAGGCACACCGAATGGCTGGAGATGTCGACGCCGCACTAAAAGAGGCGGAAGCGGCGGGCCGGATCCTGGAACGTGAGAGCCATAAGTCACGGGCCGTGACCGCACTCCTGTTCGCCGCCGAGACTGCCTGGCAGGCCAGAAAGGTCGAGGAGACAACCCGGTTGGTCCAACAGGTAATGGAAGCTGCACGCACGGCGGGAGACAAGGATAGCCTCCGGCATGTGCTGTCTTTGGCTGCCACGCTCGCTAATCTGCGTGGGGAGTATGAGAAAGCCAATGATTACTTCGAAGAGGGTGTTTCGCTGGCTCCGGCACCGAAAGAAACCGAACTCCAGGAAGAGTTACCCAAAGGGGGCAGACTGGTCGTGGCATTGGCCACTGCGGTCGGCGATGTTGATCCTGTAAATATGGAACTGGTGGAAGAGCAGGAAGTTTTGGCGAACGTCGTTGAGACGCTCTTAGCCACAGACCTGGAAGGCAATTTGATTCCGGCTCTCTGTGAGAAATGGGAAGTTTCCGGCGATGGCACTTCAGTCTTCTTTACTCTGCGAGAAAATGTCCGCTTCCAGAATGGCGAGGCCCTTACCGCTCAGGCTGTCAAGCATGCCTTCGAGCGGAGCATTCGTGTGGCTCGTGAGCTACCTCCAGGTCTCGCGGCGATCCGCGGCGCGGCGGAATTCGCTAAGAGCATTGATCAGGAGCTAGCTGGAATTCTGGTCCACTCAGATTACAAATTGGAAATACAACTGCCGGAGCCGCTTTCCATCTATCCCGCCCTGCTAACAGATTACAAGACCGGTATCACCCTTAACGTTGATCAAGGAAAAACCGGTTCTATTCCCATCGGCACCGGTCCGTTTCGAATGACCTCGTACAGCCCTGACCGCATCATGCTTGAGCGCAATGAAAGCTACTGGAAAGGTACTTCAGCGCTTCTTGATGAGGTCGAATTTCGCGCGGGCCTAAGCGCTTCCGAGATAGCCTCCGGGTTGCGTTCCGGCTCGATTGATCTCGCGCGTGACCTATCGCCCCAGGATCTTGAAGAGTTTCTTCGCGACCCTCGCTTTCGTGGCGGGTTGGTTGAGTCTCCGCGCAAGAATACTTACTTCCTCCTATTCAATTCTACGAGTGGTTCAGTCGCCCAGAACGCAGACTTTCGTCGGACACTCTCGGGGGTAGTGCGCACGCACGATCTGGTTTGGCAAACATTGGGGCGCTTTGCGCAGCCTGCCGTCTGTCTGATTCCACCTGGGATGCTTGGGTATGATCCGGGCCGGCGTCACCAGACACTCACTCGCGACGAGGCCTCATCCATGCTGCGAGCGGCGGGCATTAGCGAGCCAATTAGCCTCCGGGCAGCGGCGCATCCTCTGTTCCTGGATAGATATAAGTCGTTGCTGACAACTTTGCTCTCGATCTGGTCGGAGCTGGGCGTGAAGGTGGAGGTGGCAACTCCCACGATGTCCTCCTACCTGGAATCCTTCCAGGACAGTACAGGATTAGATCTGTTTATCGGTAGGTGGAATGCTGACTATGATGACCCGGACGACTTCACCTATGGTCTCTTCCATTCGCGAGTGGGTGTTTATCGCCCTTACATCTCCTCTGCCGATGGTGATCAGATTCTCGAAGAAGCACGCACGGAAAGCCGTCCCGGCGTTCGTGCATCACTTTATCGAAAGTACGAAAGTTTTTTGCAGGACTCAGGAATGGTGTTACCGCTGTTTCACGACGTCGATTATCGGCTTGCCAACTCAAAAGTTCTCGGCCTCACCCTTCATGGTAGCGCGCCATATGTGAACTATAGCGGGGTAGGTAAATTAGAATCGGTGACCAAAGCGACCGACATCGGACGGACGGGCGGCGGAATTCTTCAAGTCCCGATAACCGGAACACTTCACCGCCTGGATCCTTCACTGGCGGGTACCGTAGAAGACTCAGAAGTGATGCCGAGCATCTTCGAAACACTGACGCGCGATGTCGGCGGCGCGAGGATCGTTCCCTGGTTGGTGACTGATTTTACGGCTGAACAAGGTGGTAAGCGATATCGCTTTCGCCTCCGAGATGATGTCCGCTTCCATGATGGACGCAAACTGACACCGCGCGATGTTCGCTACTCGTTCGAGAGACTACTACTGAACCCCGACAGCACAGGCCGCTTCTTCTATTCGCCCATCCGCGGCGCGAAGGCGCTCCTTAACGGACAAGAGTCTGACCTGGCAGGTTTCCGCATCCACTCTGCGGACGAATTTACGATCGAGCTGGAAGAACCGATCTCATTCTTTCCGGCACTCATCTCTTACCACGTGGCAGCCATCGTTCCGGAGGGTAGTGACAAATTTGGAGCGAGCTGGCAAGAGGGCTGCGTGGGAACTGGCCCTTTTCGCGTAGTGAAGTTGGAGCCGGGCGTTCGCCTCGAACTCGAACGAAATAAAACCTACTGGCGCAGAGGCTATCCAAAGATTGAAGGCATTACCTTCACCTTCGGTGTGACGCCGGCGGACGTCCTCTCTCAATTCCGCGCCGGTCGATTTTCGCTGGCGTCGGATCTGTTACCCGCGGACGCAGAGGCTCTGCGCCGCGAGCCTGAGTTTGCTTCCGGATATCATGAGATCCCCAGGCTCATGACCTACTACGCGGCATTCAATACTCACCGCGGACCACTGAAAGACAAACGCCTGCGGCAGTTGCTGGCGCAATCTATCGATGTTGCGAGCCTGGTCCGTCAAACTCTGGGACGACTGGCCGTCCCGGCGCAGGGCCTCATTCCGCCTGGACTTCTTGGTCATGATTCAGCGTACACTCCAAGGATGCCTCTGGCATCCGCGTCGGCGTCCGCACAACCAGGCGTGGAAATCGAATTGACCGCTGTCCTCAACCCGGTGTTCTTTGGAGAATACGCGGCTCTCGTGCGTGAGATTTCGCGCTCGCTTAGCGATCATAAGATAACAATTCGTCCCGTGAATAGGACCATGGAAGAATGGTTGGAGGCGATAAACCAGGGCTCTGTCGACGTGGTGCTGGGGCGCTGGGGCGCTGATTATCCGGATGCGGACACCTTCGCTAACATCCTGGCCACGAAAGAGGGGATATTGGGAACGCTATGTGGTTCAGCCGAAGTGGACCGTCTGATAGCACAGGGACGATTAGAAACATCTCCGGCGGCGCGGCATGCGGTCTATCGACAAATCGAGGAAATCATTGTGCGCGATAGATTGCTTCTTCCTCTCTTTCACGAGCAGACATACCGCTTTGCTCGACCAGAAGTCGAGGGACTCTCCCTGTCTTACGGTGCCATAGCCGTCGACTATGCCAGCCTGCGCATCCATGGTTAGTAATATAAAAAATCCTTGGAAAATAGCGATGGCTGCAACCTCTGTCTTCGCCGTCTGTCGACTTCACGTATGATTCGCCTGTTCGTTAAATCACGATGGAGCTAATAAGATGAGCGACCGCAAATACAATCAGCGCGGCTATATGGAAAGCAATCGCGAGTCGCAGCAACCAAAGCAGCAATCAAAGCCCCAATCAAAGCCTGAGCATCGTGAGGGCCCGCGCTCGCCACGCATGATGGCATTTGGCGAGACGTCGAAGTGCACCGCGTGCGGAGCAAAGGCTCCGCCGAACATCAACGTAGACAGCTCTTGCCCAAAGTGCAACGCTGATCTCCACAGCTGCCGTCAGTGCGCGTATTTCGATCCGGGCGCGCGCTTCGAATGTGGTAAATCGATCGCCGCACGGATAGTGAATAAACACGCGCGCAACACCTGTGAACTATTCGCTGCTCGAATTGTAGGCGAGCGCGAAACTTCGTCAGGCCCTCCGACGGATGCTCGTCAGGCGTTCGCAAAACTATTTAAGAAGTGAAATACGGAAATCGCTTCTACGTCTATACCACTAAATATCGATTCCTGAGACAACGTCTGCCGAAGCCTTTGAGCGCTATGTTGGCGGGAAATGCCTCGCCGTCGCGACCAAATAAGACAATCAAGCGGAGGAATTCAGAAATGGAACTCAAGAGAAGTGGCTCACAGCCCTCCGGCAAAGGACCGGACGAGTATTTTACCGGCACTGTACGCATTGACCCAGTGTTCCAGGCACCCAATCCGGCGCGCGTTCTGGGCGTCAGTGTTACGTTCGAGCCCGGCGCGCGGACGGCATGGCACACGCATCCGCTCGGGCAGACCCTGATCGTCACATCCGGGTGTGGGTGGGTGCAAAGTGAGGGTGGCCCGAAACAGGAAATTCGGCCGGGCGATGTGGTCTGGTGCCCGCCGGCTGAGAAGCACTGGCACGGAGCCACTTCAACCACGGCGATGACGCACATCGCCATCCTGGAACACCTTGACGGCAAGACCGTCGACTGGATGGAAAAGGTCAGCGACGAACAATATCAGGCCGCGTGACAGAATAAGATCTGACGCTACTTGGGGAGACACAATGCAAAGGCGCAAACTCGGAAATAGCAATTTGGAAGTGTCGGCCCTCGGGCTGGGCTGCATGGGAATGAGCTATGGCTACGGTCCGGCCGCCGACAGGCAGGAGATGATCTCACTGATTCGAACGGCCGTAGAACGCGGCATAACGTTCTTCGACACTGCTGAAGTGTACGGCCCGTTGACAAACGAAGAACTTGTGGGCGAAGCACTCGCTCCCTTTCGCGGTCAAGTGGTAATCGCAACAAAATTCGGCTTCAAACTTGGTCCCAAGGGAGAGCAGATGGGCGTGGATAGTCGGCCCGAGCACATCAAGGAGGTCGCCGAAGCGTCGCTCAAGCGACTCAAGACCGATACCATCGATCTCTTCTACCAGCACCGCGTTGATCCGGACGTGCCAATCGAAGATGTGGCGGGAGCGGTGAAGGACCTGATACACGAAGGCAAGGTTAAGCACTTCGGGCTTTCTGAAGCAGGAGTGCAAACGATCCGTCGCTCGCACGCCGTCCAGCCGGTCACGGCGCTCCAGAGCGAATACTCGCTGTGGTGGAGAAAGCCCGAAGTAGAAGTGTTACCGACCCTCGAGAAACTCGGCATCGGCTTCGTTCCCTTTAGTCCTCTTGGTAAAGGCTTCCTCACGGGAAAGATCGATGAAAACACTACGTTCGACAGTTCCGACTTTCGCAACATCGTTCCTCGCTTTACGCCCGAGGCTCGGAAAGCGAATCAGGCGCTGGTTGATCTGCTTAGGTCGATTGGAGAGCGCAAGAATGCGACACCGGCCCAGTTAGCGCTCGCTTGGCTGCTTGCCCAGAAGCCATGGATTGTTCCGATCCCAGGCACGACGAAATTAAATCGCCTGGAGGAGAACATCGGAGCAGTTTCAGTCGAACTTAGCTCCGACGATCTCCGTGAGATTGATAGCGCCGCTTCAAAGATCGAAGTGCAAGGAGCCAGGTACCCCGAAGAGCTGGAGCGAAGGACCGGTCTGTAAGCGCACGGCGAGTTTAGCGTTAGAATTCATAGTTGCGATGGGGGAGTTGAGAATGGCTGTGGAATTGGAAGGCGGCTGCCGGGTAACAGGAATTAGAGACGGCGAGCCAACGATCAATGGAACATTAAGCGTTTGGCCTCAGATCGGGCGGGCCAACAACGCCTTGGCGATCTCTCTACGCACGATGGCATTCGCGCCGGGCTTGTCCCCCGCTTTCCGCAATCAGGAATGTGACGAGATCATTTACGTACTGCAAGGAGCTGCCACCATCCTGATAGACAGTTGGCCTTACCTGGTTCAGCCAGAGACTGGCGTCTATCTACGACCCGGCGCGATCCTGACGGTGGACAATCCTGGTCCAGAACCGTTTGTTCTCATTAGTTCGCAATGTCCGGAGCCCCTAGCCACGTCAGAGACGTTGCCACCGTTCACTTCTCCTCAGTCGCCAGAGAAGTCACCACTACGGCGACCGCCGATTGTGCGTCTCGCGGATCGTGAAGCCATCCCGACGGCAGACCGCTGGTACCGAGTGCTCGTTGACGAAGAAGTCGGCTGCACGCAAGTGACGCAGTTTGTCGGTTCGATTCCTCCGAGCCGCGCGCCCGATCATTTTCACCACTACGAAGAGGTGCTTTTCATCCTGCGCGGAGTGGGCCGCATGTGGGCTGGGGAAACTCACACGCCCATTACCTCGGGCTCTTGCATCTATTTGCCCAAAGGTCAGGTTCACTGCGTTGAGAATACGGGTGATGACGAGCTGCGACTGTTGGGTGTTTTCTATCCGGCGGGAAGCCCGAGTGTGAGATATGATGTCTAAAGAGCAATAGGTCCCACAGGTCATATAGGTCCTATTTTCTCACCCCATCAATTCTTCGAGGATCCCCATTGCCTCTTCTACTTCTTCATCCGTATTGAAGAAGTGAGGCGAGATGCGCAAGCCCACGCCAGGGCGGCAATCAACGAAAACTTTTCGCTGCGCGAGACGATCTACCATTGCTGGTCCGTCATCGACATCGATCATTACTGAACCCCCGCGCTCGTTGACATCGCGTGGGCTGTTTATTGTCCATCCCTGCTCCAGAGCAAACTCGATCATCGATTTCGTTCGGCGGCGGGACTCGCGCGCGATTGTTTCGATGCTGACTTCTTCTAAGATTTGCAGACCGGGCAATGCTGAATAGAGCGCGGGAATGCTTGGCGTGCCCTGCGCGAATCGGCGGACAGACCTGGCGTAACGCATGGGCGAATGCGCGAAGTCAAAGGGTGCGTGGTGCGCAACCCAGCCGGTAAGTCGCGGCTGCAGATCTCTCTGCAAGTCGGGTCGCACGTACAGATAACCGCAGGCTGGACCGCCACAGAGCCACTTGATCGTGCCACCAATCAGGAAATCAACGCCCCAGGCAGACGCGTCCAACTCAATCGCTCCGGCCGATTGATAGACATCAAGTAGGACTTGCGCACCCACGCCATGCGCGCGTTCCACGATCGCTTTTGCATCGACGCGATAGGAACTCAGAAATGAAGTATGTGACATCGCGACAAGACTCGTTGTGTCGTCGATGGCCGCGAGAATGTCATCGAGAGGAACGACAAAGCCGTCAGGTGAGCTAACAATCTCAACTTTTGCGCCGAGAGCTCTCTGCCCTTCCCAGATGTATTCCATCGAAGGGAAATCCAGCGCAGACGTGACTACCTTATTGCGCTTCGTCGCTGCGAAATCAAAACACGATGCGACACTCGCGAGAGCAATCGAGGCATTGGGTTGAATCTGCACTGAGCCTGGCGCCCCACCCAGGATGCGCGCGATTCGGTCACCCACCTGTTGCGACAATTCCCACCAGCTTGCGGCCCAGGCGTCCTCGCTGGTGTGGTGCTCCCAAGCTTCGTAATAAGCGAGCAGCGATTCGCGTGCCGCGCGCGGCACTGGGCCAAGGCTGTGACTCAACAGGTGAATCCCCGACGCTAAGGTTGGGAATTCTGATCGCCGGCGGTCAATCTTTGCTCTTGCCATTTCACTCAGGCGCGGTATTCCGCGAAGGACCTCTCTATCGCCAGCGGATCAGACCGGAGCCCGGCCATGACTTCGCGGGCGGCATCACCGATCGGAGTTTCAATTGTTTCTGCGCGGATGGCTTCGATGATCTCCGAAGCAGCCTGTTCCGGCGACATCTTTGGCCCGCCAAAGGCCCGGCTCATGTCCGTGTCAATCGTTCCGGGCAGGACGGTGATTACTCGCACTCCCTTCTCCCGCAGATCGCCGCGCAGAGCTTGACTCAGAGACAACAAAGCCGCCTTCAGCGCGCAATAGTTGCCAAGCGCGGGCAAATTAACTTTGGCGAGAATGGAGGCCACGTTGACAATCAACCCGTTGCCATGCGCAATCATCGCCGGAGCGAACGCCCGGGCCATCAGCAGCGCGCCTAAGTAATTGACCTCAATCTCTTGCTGCAATTCTCCTATCCCCACGTCCAGCACGCTGCCGTAAACGCAGACTCCCGCATTGTTAATCAGAATGTCCACGCGCCCCAAGTCAGCCGCCGCGTGAACATCATCTTCCGACGTGACATCGAGACGCACCGGCATCAGGCGCCCATCCTGTAAGGTCTCTCTAAGATTTTCCAGACTCTCCGGTTGCCGTGCACCCGCTAACACCTCGCGCGCGCCTGCCCCTAGACACGCAAGTGCCAGAGCCCGACCCAGACCGCGATTAGCTCCCGTCACGAGGAGTCTTTTCCCTTCAATCTCCATCGCTATTCCCCCGTCGAGTTTCAAGCTCTGCAAAAATGATCACGTCATCTCTCGCTTCATGCCGTCCGCGCAACCGACCGTAAGCGTAGAGCATGGCTCCGATCAAGCCCCAGGTTAAGGCGAGTTCGACGCTTGTGAGTGAGTGACCGACAAGTCTCTGGCGGAAACTCTGTGCCCCCAACGTTCGCAGGTCCTGAACTACCTGAATCGCAATGATTCCGCCCATCGCCAGCATGGACAGCAGAGCCGCCGCGCGTTGAAGGGATGACGATAGCGAAATGTTGATGAGCGAGTAGAGTCGGGGATTCCGACTCGGAAGCAGCAGGAAGGTCAGGCTGTGCAGGAAATAGAGCACGACCAACGCAAAGACGGCAATGTTCAGCGCCAGCGAAACTTGTCCGCTAATGAGCAGGATGGTTGCCGCTGCCAGCGTTAGAGTGAGACCGCGAATCGGCGTCCCGGTGCGCGGGTGAATCGCGCCAATCCAGGGCGGGGCTAATCCGTCCCGCGCCAGAATAATGGCCAGCCGCGACGGCACCAGCATGGTCGAGTTGATGGATGTCGTCACTGCCATGATCGCGCCGAAGGTGACGAACAGCGCAGCACCGGCGGGCAGATAGACGGAGGCGACTTCCGCCATCGGCGCGTTGCTGGTCTGCAAGCGAGCGCCGGGCAGGACGCCGAAAGTGACGACGGACATCAACACATAGATGACAGCTGTGATGGTGATACCTTTCAGGAAAACTCGCGGCAGCCGTTCGGTGCTGTCTTTTACTTCGCCCGCCGTCTGGGCCAGAGACTCGAAACCGGCATAGGAGAAGAAGAGCAGCGTGAGGCTCACCGCTAAGCCTGCCAAGCCGTGTGTGAAAAATGGTTGGTAGTTAGCCACGCGGATTGCAAACAAACCCGGCACGATCAGCACGATTAACGAAAGCCCAAGCAAGGCGCACATCGTCACTTGCAAACGACCGAACCAGCGCACTCCCACGACGTGGACCAGATAAAAAAAGATCAGACTACCCAGCGCCAGCGGTAAGCGGTGTGTCTCTGGTTGCAGGCTACTACCGGCGAACTGAATCATGTAATCGGCCAGAGCGGTGGCGAGAAAAGCCAACGCACCGATGTAAGAGATGATCTTCAGCCACGTCCCGATGAAGGCGATGCGGTATCCGCCGAGTGTCCGCGAGATGTGCGTGTACTCGCCGCCCGGTTCACGGCCCAGTGGCGTTGAGAGAAACGCGGCATACGGCACGGAGGTGGCGAGGATGACGGGCAGGAGAATGACATACCCGAGAATCACGCTCGGTCCGGTAAGCGTCCAGGCCTGACTCGTCACCGTGAAGATTCCCGCCCCGATCAGGATGCCCAGCAACGCCGCGTAAGATTCCAGCGTGCCGAGATCGCGCCGTAATCGCCCGATCAGAACTTGAGAGGTTGTGGCTTCCGTTTCGCCCTGATCATCGTTGGCCATCGGCGCGCTCCATCAAGCGATTCGCGGGCATGCTCGGGTCGAGAACTTTTTCCGCACTCTCAGCTCCGGCCACAGGCAGCTTACTCTCATCCAGCAATCCTAATTGGACCAGCACTGAGGCCTGATCCCAGTAGATGTGTTCGTGCGCTAGTTTGCCGTCGCGGAAATGCACTATCACGACAAGCGGGACTTTGACATGCTTGCCCGTCGGCGCGAGGCCGGGCAGCATCCAGTCCATCTTGATGGTGTGGGTGAACTCAAAGACCATTTCGTCGACGACACGCTCAATTCCAATCGTACGCGACACCGGAGTCATCCTCGTGTCTGGCGGCATTTGGGGAATGAAGCGCTGCGAGTAAAACTCCCGCAGTTGATCGTGGCCGATCCCGCCGGTTAGCACCGGAACGTGATTGACGTAAGCATCTTCAACCATCGTGGCCAGCGTGTCCTCAGTATTGCGGGTCGCAAACTCATACTTGACGTGCTCATCCCAGAGATCGGACAACCTTTGTGACGCGTTTGTGGCAGCCGGCCCACCGAGATGGCGGATGAAGAATTCCAGCGTTCGCAGATGCGCCAACTCAGCGGCCTGCGCGTCAAAGTGCGCGCCGCCCACGCGGGCAAAAGCGTGATCCTCTTCCGGGTATACGTGGAGCGTTATCAGCGGGTGCTTATCCAGCGCCTGCTGAATCTGTGCCTGAGCCGAGGGTGGGCAGAATTGATCCCGGCCCGCCATGTGCAGCATCGTCGGACAACTAATGCGCGCCGCTTCCGCAAGAGCGGACTCGATGCCGACACCGTAGTAGGCAACTGAACAATCCGGGTCAGAGCGCGTCGCCATCAGGTAAGACAGTTTCCCGCCGAGACAAAACCCAACCGTTCCGACTTTCCCCATGCAGGCTGGATGTTGGCGCAGAAAGGCCAGCGTCGCCGCCGCATCTGCAACGGCTTTGTCCTCGTCCAGTCCCTTATACAACTCCATAGCTCGCTGCCACTCTTCATCGCTTTGATCGGTCAATTGCACGCCCGGCTCCTGTCGCCAGAAGAGATCAGGGCAGGCTACGACAAACCCTCTCGCGGCATACCAATCGGCAATGGCGCGCATCTCCCGGTTGACTCCAAAAATCTCCTGCAAAAGGACCAGGCCGGGACCTTCTCCGCCCGATGGCCCAGATGGCCCAGACGGCAACGCCAGGTAAGCTGCAAACTCCTGGCCTTCTGATGAGCGAATCGTGACCATACTGTCCTTTCAGTTGCAGCGCATGCACATAGAGCAATCTGCACGCAGGTCTGTGCGGTGTTCATTCTTGCTGGAATTTGTAAGACTATTCGAAGCGCTGTCTTTATACCATGCCAACCCGTGCTTCCCAGCACGAGAATTTAGGCTTCATGACTGAGAAAGCACTAAGTCCGGGCGGGCAAAACCGACGGAAGGTTACTTTGGAGAAGTCCCTTTCACTATCCGCTACTCAGCCATTGACACCTATAACGGTTGGACGCGGACGTTCACCGAGATCAAACGCAATGCAGTAGTGGAGGATAAGTTGTTCGCGATGCCCGCCGCTTCCCCCAAGTAGAGACGCCGGAAGCGACGAAAACCGATTCGAGGCAATTCGGAAGCATGTGAAAATCCCAAGAAAGTCATACTAGCTGCAACCTGTCCTGCGGGCTGTGTGAAAAACAAGCAGACCAGGACCTCGCAACTCGGAGGCTGGGATTTAAATCGCATGCGGATCGATTATTTCATCTATTCTGAAGTGGAATCGAATTATTGGTTCAAAAGGCGATACGATTATTAGGCTCGCTCAGCGATTATTAAGCTCGCTCAGTAACCGTCCTCCTGACAGCTCGAGTGTTCTTCAGTTCGCCAAACCTAAGTCACGGTCCCCGCCTTGCTTTTTGGAAGTAACACTCGTTACACTGCATTCGCCGTTACCTAAAAATGACAAGAAAGACTCAGCCACCAGAGCGGGACTGGATTCTGCTCATCCATCAGCTACCGCCCAAGCTTACGAACTTGCGCGTGCGCATTTGGCGCAAGTTGCAGAAGCTCGGTGCGGTAGCAATCAAGAATTCTGTCTACGTTTTGCCGGCAACAGAAAAAGCGCATGAAGATTTTCAGTGGTTGAAGCAGGAGATCGAGTCGGCGGGCGGCGAGGCTGCGGTTTTCAGAGCGGGTTCCGTTGAAGGCGCGACGGATGATGAGATCATTGCCGCCTTTCGTAAGGCGCGCGATGAACAGTTCGCAGTCATCTCGGCCGAATTCGACGGCTTGACCGGGGCAATGCGGGAACAGTCTCGTGGTAAGCATCTATCTGCTGGCCGACTGTCTGCTCATGAAACTGAAATCGACAAGTTGCATGCCGAGCTTGAGCGCATTGCTACCAATGACTTCTTTGATGCCGCAGGGCGAGCTGCCGCCTTCAGTGCCTATGAACGGTGCCAGAAAGCTATCCGAGCGGCACAGGGTCCCACAGGGAGAGCTGCAATGTCACACAAGAAAGGCGGAACTCTCGACGTTGCAAAGTACCAGGGTCAGCGCTGGGTCACGCGCCGGAATTTGCACATCGACAGGCTGGCTTCTGCCTGGCTGATCAAACAGTTCATCGACAAGCGCCCGCGCTTCTACTTCGCTGGTGAAGGAGAAACGGTCGAAGGAGCGATTCCCTTCGACATGTTCGGAGCCGAGTTCACTCACCACGGAGAAGACTGCACCTTCGAGACGATGCTGAAACAATTCGGTCTGGCTGAGAGCAAAGGCCTGCGGGAAATTGCCGAGATCGTTCACGACATCGATTTGAAAGACGACAAGTTTCATCGGCTTGAGGCGGTAGGTCTGGATGCGATCGTTGACGGTTTAAGCAAGGTATTGAGACACGATCGCAAGCTGCTGCAACAGACCAGCATCGTCTTTGATGGGCTTTATGCATTGCTGAACAAGGAGTCCGAGAAAAAGAGTCAAGCGAAGACTCCTAGCAGAAAGCGCTCTAGAACAAAGTGATCGATTAATCGCACTAGAGGGGCCAAAGGCGACTGAATGGACCAAGAATTGGAACGGGAGCAAACGGCAACACGCGAAGACGAAGGCGATCAGATGCCTTCCTGGCGAGAAGTGTTCCTCTACTTTCTGATGCTGGGTTTCGCCAACATTGGTGGGCCGGTCGCGCAGATCACGATGATGTACAACCACATGGTGGAGCGGCGTCACTGGCTCTTGGAAGATCGGTTCGCAGTTCACGTAACGCGAGTTCGGTTAGCTGTGGAATGTCGGTACCACTACTGCCGGAGATATGCGCGATGAAATGGATCACACGAGAAAGGATTCGAGTCAACCGCACCGCGACATGTTGGCTCATCCGCCGTTTCCTGGATTCTGAAGCTGAGCTTCTTTTTGTGCCGGCAGAAGAAGTAGCTGCAGTACAGGCGGCACAAGGTGCGATAGGTTTTGACGCGCCTGGTGCTACATACCCGCACAAAAATATTGAAGGCTTTTGTTCGTTTGCGGCCATTGTTCACGAGCGGCTGGCGGATGATCCTGTGCTGGTGGAAATGGCTCGGATTGTCCAGGCCGCTGACTTTAAGGACCAGTTGGATGCACACCAAGCGGCGAGAGGCCTGGAATTGATCAGCCGCGGTTTTCCCGGCGTAACGAAGAACGATCAGGAGACTCTGGAAGGTGCCGCATTTCTATATGACGCGCTCTATGCGAGCATCGCCGAAAGCCAGACTAATCCAGAAGGTTCATAATATCTGGTTGCCAAGAAACGGAAAATTAATAGGAGCAATACAGAAAGGCAGGAATGGTAATGAAGCAGCAGGAAACAATTCTAAGGCGGCCTTTAGGCCAACTCTTCGTAGCTTGGGGAGCAAGGCAATTAATTCTTATTGCGACGCCGCTTGTGCTGGCGGCAGTATTCGTGTTGGTGGCGTGCTCGGCGCCTCAGGCCCCGACTGGTCAATCAAACACCGCGCAGCAACCGGCGACCGATTGGAAAGCAGTTGAGCAAGCTCTTGGAAAGGCTGGATCAATTCAACCCGGCGATGTCTATAAAGTCAACCTGCCTCGCAGCGATCTAAAAGTCACAGTAAGGGGGCTAGAACTCAAACCAGCACTTGCGCTAGGTTCGTGGGTCGCGTTCAAGAAAACAGGCGACATGACAATGGTTATGGGCGATCTCGTTCTAACTGAAGACGAAGTGACGCCGGTCTTGACTAAACTTCAGGAAGGCGGCGTGCAACAGACGGCGCTGCATAACCATGTGCTTCATGAATCACCGCGCGTGATGTATATGCATATCCACGCTATGGGTGACGCAGTGAAGATTGCCCAAGCGATTCACGACGCGCTCGCATTGAGCAAAACTCCTTTCACGGCTGCTGCGCCTGGCACCAGTCCTACTCCCGACTTGGGAATTGATACCAAGCAGCTTGATCAGGCTCTGGCCCAAAGCGGCAAACTGAACGGCGTCATTTACCAATTCAGCGTTCCACGCGCCGAAAAGATCATGGACAACGGTATGGAAGTTCCAGCTTCAATGGGCTTGGCAACCGCAATCAACTTTCAGGCGACCGGATCAGGCAAAGCAGCAATCACGGGTGACTTTGTTCTCATTGCGAGTGAAGTTAATCCGGTGATTAAGGCGCTACGAGATAACGGCATCGAGGTGACGGCTCTGCACAGCCACATGCTTACTGAATCCTCACGCCTCTTCTTCATGCACTTCTGGGCCAACGACGATGCACAGAAGCTTGCGTACGGACTTCGTACGGCACTCGACAAGATGAACATCGTTAAAGCTTAAGGGAAATAGTTCTACTAGTTGGGAACCGCGATGCAGTTTTGGTTATCTGATCAAACACGGCTAGTAGCGCTGGTCGGGCTATGCGGTCTTTTGTGGTCGCTGGAATCCATCGTTCCGCTATATCGATATCAGAACAGTCGAGTGCGACATGCGCTACCGAATGTCGCACTCACGTTGATATTGGTTCTGACAAATCTGGCACTGTCATTTTCGTTGGCTTACCTGGCGGGCTTCACGGTTCGTCATGGCGTGGGGTTATTTTTCCTCTTTGGCCTCTCAACATCGACTCAGGCAGTTCTTGGTGTTGCAGCACTGGACCTCTTCGCTTACTTCGCGCATGTCCTGCTACATAAATCCTGGCTGGGCTGGCAGTTCCATCGGGTGCATCATTCGGAAAGTGCAGTTGATGTCACAACTACCTTTCGCCAGCATCCGGGCGAAACCGTTTGGCGGATACTGTGGCAACTAGCCGCAGTCCTTGTTTTCGGTATCCCGCTCTGGATGATTATCATCTATCTGATTCTTTCCAGCCTGAACGCACAGATGGAACACGCCAATATCAAAATGAACAGTAGTCTTGATCGCTTCTTACGGCTGTTGATTGTCACGCCTCACATGCACAAGGTGCATCATTCGCGTGATCAGAGGGAGACCGACTCGAACTATTCAAACATCTTTTCTTTTTGGGACAGACTCTTCGGCACCTACACCGCAGAAACAGATTTTAGGAAACTGCGTTATGGACTGGATGGCTTTGATGCTAAGGACGGCAAACGCTGCGAGGACTCTTGAAAATGCCATTCATGAGCTATACACGCACCTGATGCTTGATTGGCGAGTTCGTTCATGAAGTATCTTGCAATTAGTGGTGGAGTTGCTCTGGCGATTGTGTTCACGGTATTTGCCGTCACTTGCACAGGAAAAGCGCCTCCATCGTCCGAGACGTCAGGTAATCTTCCACTTCGTACTTTGCGAGACATTCCCTTGACAGGCCGTGCGTCGCGCTTTGACTACCAAAGCTTCGACCCGAGCAGCGGACGACTCTACATTGCACATCTTGGCGATGGCGTTTTAACGGTATTTGACGCAAACAAAGAAACAGTGGTCGGCGACGTAAGGGATCTGCCGCACGTCCACGGTGTCATTGCAGTCCCGGAACTTCATCATATCTATGCTTCAGCCACAGGCTCGAACGAATTGGCCGTCATAGATGACAGTACTTTGCAGATTGTAGCGCGCGTGCATGCTGGAGATTATCCTGATGGCATCGCATATGCGACTAAGGCGAAGAAACTGTATGTGTCTGATCTGCGTGGCAAGACAGTTACTGTGATCGATGCAAATACCAATCAGCGACTGACGACGATAGCGCTGGGCGGCGGCGCCGGCAATACGCAGTATGATTCAGTTTCAGAACACATCTTTGTAACGGTGCATGGGCTAAACCAGGTCGCGGAAATTAATCCAACCACGGACCAACTAGTGTCTCACTATGCACTGGCCGGGTGCAGCGAACCACACGGACTATTAATCGACAGCGAACATCGTGTGGCATTTGTTGCCTGCGAGGACAATGCAAAGCTGGCAGTCTTTGATCTTGAAGCAAAGAAAATGACCGCCATTCATTCGGTTGGTGCTGAGCCGGACGTGCTTGCTTTTGACGGCGGCTTTGGTCGTCTCTACGTTTCTGCCGAGAGTGGCGTCATTTCCGTCTTCGACGAGCGTGGTCGTAATCTGGAGAGAGTTGGTGAAGGATTCTTCGCTCCGAACGCACACAGCGTAGCCGTTGACAGCCGCACTCATCGCGTCTATTTCCCGTTACAAAACGTTGGCGGGAAACCTATTCTCAGAATCGCTTTGCCCTCAGATAAACGCCTATGACAAGAGCATCGAGGCGTTTCGACAGTAGATTGAAACGC
Source organism: Pyrinomonadaceae bacterium (assembly GCA_036507195.1). GTDB lineage: Bacteria > Acidobacteriota > Blastocatellia > Pyrinomonadales > Pyrinomonadaceae > PSRF01. Next base: position 74,265 of record DASXQM010000217.1, read on the forward strand.
TTCCGGGCGCGTCTGAGGGTTGCGCTCAGCATTACCCTGTTGGCGATCGTCGCCCAAGCTCAGCAGCCTTCAACACGCGATAACACCCAGCAATCCACGGCAGCGATGCCCGCCCAGGTGTCGCAGCAGAACACCGAAGCGCGGCGAATTCCAGCAGTGCGTGTCACTGATGCGCTCAAGATAGATGGTCTTCTCGATGAATCTGCCTGGTCATTGGCCCAACCGGCCACTGATTTTCTCCAAGAACAGCCGCACGAAGGCGAGCCGGCCTCCGAGAAAACGGAGGTACGGGTCCTCTTTGACGACAAAAACCTATACATCGGTATCCATGCCTTCGATTCTGACCCCGCTCAGATCAACGCACGAGAACTCGTACGCGACGCAAGTTTCTCCAACGACGACAAGATCGAAATTCTCCTTGACACTTACCACGACCGCCGTAATGCCTTTCGGTTTGCGGTTAATCCTCTTGGTACGCAGCAGGATGCGCTGATCACAGATGAAGGCCGCGATGTAAATCTCTCTTGGGACGCCCCTTGGATCTCTTCCGGTAAAATCGATGAGAGCGGATGGACTCTGGAAATAGCGATCCCATTGACGACGCTTCGCTTCAAAGAAGGAATCGAGTCGTGGGGTCTCAATATCGCCCGCATCATTCGGCGCAAGAACGAAGAGAATCTATGGACGAGTTGGCAGCGTTCATTTGGACTTGAACGCGTTTCGCAAGCTGGTGAGCTAACGGGCGTCGAAGACCTTCGCCGCCGTCGCCTGCGCGAGATCAAGCCTTACGTTTCAGGCGAGTGGCGCGAGGGCGTTCCGCTGGTTGGCGCAAACGGATTTGACGCCGGCGCGCGTGCCCATATCGGACTCGAAGTTGCAAAGCTTGGCATCACGCCTTCGCTTACGGCCGAGTTCACGGCGAACCCTGACTTCGGCCAAGCCGAAGTAGACGATCAAATCGTGAACCTCTCGCGTTTCTCCGTCTTCTTTCCCGAGAAACGCGACTTCTTTCTTGAGAACTCGGGGATCTTTCTCTTTGGCCGGCAGGAAGAGAATCAGGCCTTCTTCACGCGTCGCATCGGTCTGACTGCTAACGGTGCGCCCGTGCCGATCGACTACGGCGCCAAGGTCACTGGCAAGATTGGTCCCTACAACATCGGATTCCTGCATGTACAAACCCGCAAGCTAGGCCAGGCCTCGACGGGTCTCGGCATTCCGCGTCAACAGTTCACCGTCCTTCGCGTGAAACGCGACATTCTTAAGCGCTCATATATCGGAGCAATCCTGGTCAACCGTCAAGGCGCCACTACCGTAGGCGGCAGCAGCTACAATCGAGTCGGTGGCGCAGACGCGGAGTTTAATGTAACTGACCATTACAAACTGAAAGCTTTTTGGATGGGATCAGCGACGCCGGGCGTTCGTTCAAGCGCCGGCTCATCGCGTATTGAATCGATCTTTGAGAACGACCTCTATCGCTTCATAACTGTATATGAAGACGTGGGCGCAAAGTTCAATCCCGAAGTCGGCTTTATCGAACGCAACGCCATTCATCAATACTTCGGCCAGTTTGCTTATAAGCCGCGTCCGAAGTTTATTCCGCACGTCCAGCAGATGGAGTTTGAAACGCAGATCGAATACTACACGGACCGTGCGGGCAAGCTCGCGACACGACAAACAGAACTCTCATGGGACACGGTGTTCAAGAACTCGTCGGAGTTTTTCTTCCGGCCGATTGAGGATGTAGACGATGTTCTAACGGAGCCATTTCAGATTCGACAAGGAATTGTGATTCCCGCCGGCACGTATCATTTCAACCGTCCGCAGGTGTCGTTCACGAGCGACCTCAGCAAGCGGATTGTTTTCAACCTGCGAGAGAAGTGGGGGGATTTTTACTCGGGGAAGAGATACGAGACTTCGGGAGGCGTAACCTGGCGACCGAATGCGCATCTGCTTCTTGATCTATCAGAGAGTTACAATCGAGTTCGTCTGAAAGAAGGAAACTTCTCTACCAGTCTCTTCGCTGGAAGAATGAATTACAACTTCTCGCGGAAGCTGCTCACGTCCGCGCTAATCCAGCTGAACTCCGCGGCTCGCCTCTCAGTGGTCAACGTGCGTCTTCGTTACATCTATCGGCCCAACAGTGATTTCTTCATCATCTATAATCAGACAACCGGCAATGGTTTGGAACGACCTTCTAACAGTCTTCAATTCAAGCTGACTCGTGATTTTACCTTCTGATTGACGAAGCGTTTGGCGTCACACTGTTCTCGATGCCATTACCTGGCTATTGCTGGTTTAGAAACCTTGACAGGGTTTAGCGACGAGGAATAGAGTGCGGCTGCTGTTGAGTTGGTAAGAGTATTGTAGAAATCAAATTGCGTAGCGTCCTCGGTTACCGCTCGCTCTGGACATACACTCACGACGAACCCAAGTAATGTCCCGGACTCCTATGCTAAAGATATTTTGAGTTGTTTCGCATGTTCGGGGCCATCTCAAACTTCCTTTTTCGGAAGTGGGCTTCTCATTAGAGAAGACTCTATATCTGATAACTGTTAACCCCATGTGGCCACCGCCCATTCTTAAACGGAGAAACTCATCATGCCAATGAATTTTGATGCCATCATAATTGGAACCGGATTCGGCGGAACGATTGCCGCCACCAAACTCGCCGCCAAAGGGAAAAAGGTGATGATGCTCGAACGCGGCACATTTTGGGTAACTCCCGAGAAGCTGGGTCAGCCGCCGGCTGGCGCAAAAGAACCAATCCCGGTCTGGGCCAAGAAACAAAATCCGCCGATGCCGGTGCAGTACTGGCCCCGACCGGACCACCGCGATGGTCTGCTCGACTTCTTTGCCAGCATTCGTAGCCCGCTCAACAAAGACGGCCTATACCAGTATTCAATGTTCAAGCAGGCAGATATTCTGACGGCCAGCGGTGTCGGTGGCGGATCATTGATTTATTCAAACGTTACACTGCGTCCCCAGGCGGAGGTTTTGCAAGGCATCGGACTCAATCTCGCCGATGCAGAATATCAGGCGGCCTACAAGTGGATGGAAGACTTTCGAGGCAAACTCAATCGCGTTGTCACGAAGATTCCCCTTCCCGGCCGCGATGTGTCCAACCTGACTGATGACGACTATCTATATCTGGATCGCGCCCGCGTCCTGCGCGATGCCGCGAAAATATCTTCGCAGAAGCTCGGCATTCAAATGCCTTGGGAGCCTCTGGATCTTTCGCTCGTCGAGTATGATCCCGATCGCGGTGCGGCTAGCGACGCCGCGAAGAACCACACGTTTTGCGAGCGGCAGGGCCGCTGTATTCTGGGCTGTCTTCCGGCAGCGCGACACACACTAAACAAGACCCTCTATGCAAAGTTGCTTTCGGACCCCACCAAGGGTGTGTCGCTCTCGCCGATGGCTGAAGTGCGTGATATCAAACAGATCGCTGGTGGTTATGAAGTGCGCTATCGCGATCACCGTGACAGCAATACGAAAACTCTAACCGCACCGATGGTGTTTCTTGCCGGAGGCACTCTCGGCTCGACCGAGATACTGTTGCGGTCTCGCGACCGTGGCGGACTAAAACTCACCCCTATAATCGGCACCCACTTCTCAACGAATGGAGACTTCGGCGCATTCTGCGTGGGCACAACCAAGCCGGTCTACACTACGCGCGGCCCAATCAATACGTCAGGAGTTCACGCGAAATTTGACGGCCTGCATATACACGTAGAAGACGCGGGAATTCCCGAGATGCTCGCCGCTATTACCAGCACAACCATAGGCGCGCTTGACAACTTTGCTCAGCGTGAAGCGCTCAAGGCTAAAATGAAGTTTGCGTTTCTATCGATGGCGATGCCTGACCTGCGGAATTTTTTCCCGTCACTGCCCGACACCTACGATCCCAGGAGTTTCGAGACCGAGGCGGAGATGATGGCCAACATCTTCTTCTTCAATGCCATGGGCCAGGACGACGCCAGCGGCAAATTTACTCTGGACAACGATAAACTGAAGCTCGACTGGGATAAGAAGATCGGAGAAACACCAATCTTCGGCAAAATCGAGAACCTGCTTAAATCACTTTCGGAGTCGATGGGCGGTCGCTATGTACCTTTTCCGTTTTGGAAAGGCCTCGGCGACAAGAAACTAACGGTGACACATCCTCTGGGCGGTTGCCCGATAGCGCCGACCAGTTTCGATGGCGTGGTAGACGAACTCGGTCGGGTATTCGACGGAAACAAACCGGCCGGATCTACTGACGTCTATCCCGGTCTATATGTCGTGGATGGTTCAGCAATCCCCGGAGCACTGGCCATCAATCCGACGCTAACGATCGCGGCGCAGGCATTAAAGTCGGTTAACGCGGCGCTGCCTTAATCTTTAGTAGAAATGTTCAGGAGGTGTCGTAAGCACGCAGGGCTGGGACGCTAACAAACTCGTTCGTTTCAATAATGTATGCCGTTAAATTGTACCCATAAACACAACCCGTATCGAGGCCGATAGCTTTTTTGCCCCTACGCGGCTCAGGCGCCGGCCAATGTCCGAATAATACTGTTTTATCTCCGTAATAGACGTGATACCACGGCGTCCCTTCTTCGCTCTCACGATTTGGTCCCAGGGTGCGAAGTCGCGTCAAATCCCCAGTAGTCTGAGAGTAGAGTTCCACGTTCGGGCGCAAGCCGGCATGCACTACCAGGTGCGTACCGAGGTCAATCATAAATGGTTGCCTGTTAAGGAAATTGGTGTAGGCGTCTTTCCCCGCCTTAAGTTCTTTGTGCGCCTCTTTCTGTGCAGGCTTCAAGTTGATGTCCTCGCCATTCCAGTGACGACGCAAAGCTAAATCATGATTGCCGATCACCGTACTAAAGCGCGCGTCGTTCATAAATAGCTGAAGAACTTCGCGACTTTTGGGACCCTTGGTAATGAGATCTCCCACGGAAACAACCCGGTCGCTAGCCCCAAGGTCAACTTTCTCAAGCAGGGCCATCAGTTCGTCGTAACAACCGTGAATGTCTCCAATTACAATCGTGCGAGTTCCCATCAAAACCTCCGCGTTCCTGGTCGAACAGGGCTGTTATAGATCAAAAAAGGAACGAAAGGCGAGAGAGGATCCAAGACTCAGATACACCGAGTCACCGAAAGCCGCCCAGCAACGATGAAAGACCGATGGGTAGAAAAAAAGGCTGTGTAAGGTTCCTTCTGAGTATCTATTAGCCTTTCCAACTTCAACGATAATACTTGTCACGCGCGCTATGGCAATCCGGCAACCTGGCAGCAAGTTCTTTTGATTTGTTCGTCATCGCTTGTATCCTTTGAGTTCGTAGTTTCTTGAGGGTTGGCCCTGCGCGGAAGTTGAACGATGAACGCTGCTCCTTCTCCCTTTCCACTACTTTGATAATGACCATGAAGTCATTTCAGTTTATCTTCTCGACTGTTTGCTTTCTGGTATTGAGTTGTGAAGCAGTTGCTCAGTTACCCTCACAACAGAAATCGGGCCGCCAGGTCGTCGAAGGCGTGGTGGTGGATCAAGCCGGTGATGCTGTTGCTGCGGCGACGGTGACACTGTCGGCAGATACTTTCAGAACCACTACTCACACCGACAACGAAGGCCACTTTCGTCTGGAGTCGATGGCTCAAGAATCGCTCATCCTTGAAATCACAGCGGAAGGTTTTGCAACCATCAAGCAACGAGTCAGTCCAGCCGTTGACGTTTCCAATCAATTACATTTTGTGTTGAGACCAGCCAATGTAACCGGCCAACTTACAATAACTGCGACTCGCACGGATATACGACTTGAGGACACTGCCGCAAGCATTGTTGTCGTGGGACAGAAAGAACTTGAAACCACTGCAGCACTGACGCTCGATGACTCCCTTCGACAGGTGCCCGGCTTTAGTCTGTTTCGACGGAGCGGCAGCCGCACTGCTAATCCGACCACTCAGGGAGTTTCCTTACGTGGACTCGGAGCCAGCGGTGCAAGCCGGGCAGTTGTGCTGGCGGATGGCATTCCGCTAAACGATCCGTTCGGTAGCTGGGTCTACTGGGATCGCGTGCCTCGAGTCTCCGTCGCGGAAGTTGAAGTGCTGCGCGGCTCAGCTTCTCACCTCTATGGCAGCGCCGCGCTGGGGGGAGTGGTCAACATCGTCACGAAAACACGAAGAGCGAATTCATTCTTGCTTGAAACGTCTTATGGGAATGAGTCAACGCCAAGCGCGTCTGTCTTTCTCAGCGGCAAGATGGGCGATTGGGGTGCTAGTCTCGCCGCTGAGATTTTTAACACTGACGGCTATGTTCTGGTTTCGCCTTCGGAACGTGGGCCGGTCGATTCACCGGCAGGCTCGCGACACTCAGTCGTCTCGCTCAGGGCGGAGAGAAGGTTCGGAGAAAGCAAGCACGTATTCGGCGCCATTTCGTTCTTTGGCGAGTCAAGAAGAAACGGCACGCCGTTGCAAACCAATCGCACGCATATACGACAGTTTTCGTTCGGGGGCGAGCTCGTATCGATGCAAGCAGGCGCTTTCTCGGCCCATACTTACGGCGGCACGCAGGTCTACGACCAGAATTTCTCGGCCATCAGTGCCGACCGCCGCAGTGAAACACTTACGCGCGTGCAGCGTGTGCCTGCTCAGGTTCTGGCTTTCTCGAGCCAGTGGTCGAGTCCTCAGTGGCGTGGGCAAACTCTGGTCGCAGGCTTTGAGTCCCACACCGTTCGCGGCGCCAGCGATGAGATCGTATTTGTTAATGGTAGGGCCAGCTCGTTAGTGGGGGCAGGTGGCCGCGAACAAACCTTTGGTGGATACTTCGAGGATCTCGTGAAACTGGGTTCACGCTTGTTTCTCAATGTCGGCGCGCGCATCGATCATTGGCGCAACCACAACGCGCTTTCAGCCAGCACGCCAATTACAGGGACCACGCCGGGCACGCTCATTCAATTCCCAACTCGGGCTGAGACGGCGTTTAGCCCGCAGTTGTCGGGAGTCTACAAAGTTAATTCTCACCTCTCGTTGCTCTTCTCCGGAGGTCGCGCATTCCGGGCGCCAACACTTAACGAACTGTACCGATCGTTCCGGGTGGGAAATGTGTTGACATTAGCGAACGAGAATCTGCAGGCCGAACGTTTAATCGGCGGCGAGGCCGGTGTGCGAGTCACGGCGTTAAATGACAAGTTAGTTATTCGCGGAACATCGTTTTGGAATGAGGTCACAAGACCCGTGGCCAACGTGACACTGCAGACGACTCCCGCCTTGATTACCCGGCAACGTCAGAACCTTGGCCGTACACGGTCTCGAGGTTTTGAAGTAGAAGCCGATGCAAGACTAAACAGCTTCTGGAAGCTTACGGCTGGTTATCTGTTTGCTGATGCCACCGTGGTTCGATTTCCGGCAAATACTGCGCTGGAAGGCTTGAGCATTCCGCAGGTGCCGCGGCAGCAGTTTACTTTTCAGGCGCAGTACACAAACCCATCGATTGCGACTATCGGTGTCCAGGGCCGCGCCTCGAGTTCTCAGTTTGACGACGATCAGAATTTGTTTCGTCTGGGCGTTTACTTTGTATTGGACATTGCTGTGTCGCGGCGCGTTTCATCTCGCATCGATCTCATCGTGGCGGCTGAGAATCTGTTCAACGAGCGTTATGAAATTGGCAAGACGCCGGTGACTACGATTGGCCCACCTATCCTGGTTCGGGTTGGCTTTCGACTTCATCCTGGCACCAGGTGAACGGTGAGGGTCGCCTTACCAATTGAGGCGTAAAGAGGTTCTTATGAGTGATGGAGAGATTGTAAAGCTCAAAAACACGGTTAGCGCTCGCGACCATGTCGCGGGCCCGCTAAGCGCACCCGTAACGCTGCTCGAGTATGGCAACTTCGAGTGCATTCACTGCGGACGTGTCTATCCGGTAATCAAGGAAGTGCAGAAGCTCTTAGGCGACAATTTGTGTTTCATCTTCCGTCATTTCCCAACGGTTCGGACTCATCCGCATTCTTTGCGTGCTGCCGAAGCTGCTGAGGCCGCCGCAACGCAAGATAGGTTCTGGGAAATGCATGATGAGTTGTTTAGGCATCAACAAGCTCTGGAGGATCATGATCTTTTGCGCTACGGGAAGCGCATCGGCCTTAATGCCGAGAAATTCGCCCGCGATATGAATGAGAACACCTTTCTCAAGCAGATCGAGGCTGACTACAATCGTAGTCTCTTCGACGAACACGTGACGGGCACACCGACTTTCTACATCAACGAAGGCCGCTACACGGGCGCAACTGATGTTGAGAGTCTGTTAAGTGCAATCAAGCAGGCCGACAGTGAGGGTCGCATCCCGTGGCCGAAATTGGCCGGCGGAATGCGAGGCGCACTTCAACGGCTGCGACGCAACCTGTGCCTTCTCTGAAGTCTGCAATTCCTTTCCAGAACCCACCCGCACCGCGAGGTGGTAATGACCTCATGGGTCCGCAACTATGGCAATTCTTGATCCATTCTGAGACTCCTCAGGAATCACCTCGAGCATCAATTTCCCGGGGCCTCGGATGACCGCTAGGTAATTCACTTTCCGGCTGCATGTTCAGTAACCTCCTTCATCTCAGAGCTGGCTCATGCCGCCGTCTGCAATTATCTCAGTCCCCAGGAGAAAGGAAGAGTCGGTACTTGCGAGGAAGAGCACAGTCTTGGCGATCTCTTCGGGTAGCCCAAACCGTTTCATCGGGACTTGGTCCTTTAAATTACTTCTTGTCTCCTCAAGCGCCTCCGGCGGCAGCCCGAGCCGATTCAAGATTGGCGTGGTGACGGGGCCGGGGCTGACGGCGTTAACGCGTATACCTCGGCCAACGAGTTCGGCGGACAGGGTCCGCGCCAATGTGATGAGGGCCGCCTTGCTCGCAGCGTACACGCTCGAATTCGGCATCCCGATATGAGCGACAATGGAAGTGTTGAGGACGATGGATGCGTTGTCGTTGAGGAACGGCAACGCCTTCTGGATCGTGAAGTAGGCTCCCTTGAAATTAATGTCCATGATTGAGTCAAACTCTTCTTCCGTCACGGCCTCAACCGGCGCGAACTTCCCTACGCCTGCGTTAATGAAGAGCACATCAATATGGCCAAACTCTTCCTTAACGGCGGCGAATAGTTTGTCTATATCTGCCAACCTGGACGTGTCCGAGCGTAGCGCCAGAACGTCGCCGCCGATCTCTCGCTTAGCCTCGTCGAGTGTCTGCTGGTCACGGCCGGTGATGACGACCCGGGCGCCCTGTTCCTTAAACTCCTTCGCTGTTGCCAAACCAATGCCGGAGTTGCCGCCCGTGATGACGGCTACTTTGCCTTCTAATTTCCCCATTTGTGTTTCCTTTCCTTTCCTGGTTGTCTGCGGCCCAACGGTTGCGCGTCTGGACCTTAAAAACGCGCGTTCTGGAACAAACGTTCCAGAACAACGCAAAAAAATTTAATCGACTACCGAGAGCGTTACCTTCACAACATCTTCCAGCGTCTTGCGATCCTGTGTGGCCTTCGCCATCAGCACCAAACCCTGCAAGCTGCTGTAGAGAAATCGCGCAACCGCGCGAGGATCGCGAACTCCTTTGAGTTCCCCCTCCTTCTTTCCCCGCAGCAGCGCACGATAAAAAGCTGCCTCCGTCGCTGCCATATTGGTGCATGTCCTGTTGGCAGTTTCTTTGCAGCGGCCAGCTAATTCTGACATCGCATTACCCATAAAGCAGCCGCGACGCTGCCCGTCGCAGAGAGCCTTTTCAACGACGCCTTCGAACACTTGCCGCAGGGTTTTCTTAACCGAGCCCGGCCGCTCCAGCAGCTCAAAAAGCTTGCGACCCTCTACTTCGCTGTAGCGGTCGAGAGCCTGTAGATAGAGGGCATGCTTATCTCCGAACGTGTCATAGAGACTCTGGCGGTTGATACCCATATGCGTGACCAAATCCTGCATGGACGCCGCCTCATAGCCGCGCGACCAGAAGACCTCCATTGCCTTATGGAGAGCTTCATCCCGGTCGAACTCTTTGTGCCGCGCCATCTTACTTTCTACCTCCGCCACCCTTATACTCTTTCTGGAACGAACAGTCAAGAATAAAACTGGATGTCAGGCGGCGACAAGTTTTAGCTGGAGCTTGCAAACCCGAACCAGGCCGACACATGACCGGAATTTAATCGTGTCTGACTGCACGATCTCAATGATTGGCGGTGCTGCACGAGGCTCCTTGACCACTGCTGTGTTTTAGTAGTATAGAGTACTTGGCGTCACAAAGCTCCTAGGATGATCGCGCGATTTGCTATCTTTGGCCACCTTCCAACCTTCCGAGTAATCCTTGTGTGTGGTCCGGTCGGACTGCTTTGGTGTTACTGCTGTCTAAGCTTCGCGGGGTATCTCAAGTGTGTTCGGGGCTTTAGCACAGGATACACTCGTAAGATCTTCCACGTCTTGATTTTCCTTTCTGCGGTTGCAGTGCAAACATTCTGGGGGTTCGCAGCTGTCTGTCTGTTCGGCACTATGGTGTCGCTGGTTATAGCGTATGCCCTCTTCCGCGGTGTTGGAAATAAATTCTATGAGGCGCTGGCGAGGGAGCAGGATGGCCCGCATCGAACCTACTACATTGTCTTACCTTATTTTGCCACTTTAATCGGAGGCGTGGTCAACAACATTCTCTTCGGACCGCTTGCGATTATTGGCTATTTGGTGGGAGGACTCGGCGACGCCGCCGGCGAACCAGTGGGAACGCGATGGGGTAGGCATAGATATGTTATACCCGCCTTCGGTAAAACGCCGGCGACGACGAGAAGTTATGAGGGGTCGCTCGGTGTCCTGATCGTTTCCCTGGCAGCTCTTTTTATAGCAACCGCGATCACCCCTGACATCCACTTGAATGCCAGATCAGCGATTACTCTTCCAGTCATTGCAATGGCTTGTACCGTCGTTGAGGCCATCTCTCCCCACGGTTGGGACAATACATCGATGCAGATTGTGCCGGCCCTGCTCGCAGCTGCCCTATTGTCGAGGTGAATTCTTTTAGATTTCAAAAAAGGCCGACCCATGGATGAAACTCTAATCAAGTCAACTGACGCCAAGCGGATTGTAGTTTTAACGGCCCTGATGTTTTGGAGTACCTGCCTGATTGTCCTCCGCGTGGAACGCACAGGTTCGCGGTACTATTTGTTTCTTATCTGGAATCTCTTGCTCGCGTGTATTCCTCTCGTTGCCAGCACCTGTCTGCGCCTGGCGCGGCGTTGTCGATTCTCTCTAATTATTCAGTCAGGATGCTTTGGATTTTGGCTGCTGTTCCAGAGGTGTTGATCGTGGCACGCAACTGGACGTCATTTATCGCAATATGGCAAGCTCCTCGAATGCCGCACAACAGAGTCATGGCAATGTCGGCCTACTGGTTCGAGCACTGCCGGAGCATCGTTATCTTTTTGGGCACGACGAATCTAAGAACGACTTTTCAATGGCTTCTGGCCGCGGTTGCTGTGCTTTGGTTGGCACCAGCTGCAACCGCGCAATCTGTGCCAGATTCTGGATGGCCAAACTATGGCAACGATCCGGGCGGCACGCGGTATTCCACCGCGACGCAGATTGACCGCACTAACGTGAATCGATTGCAACTGGCCTGGACATATCGCACGGGTGCCATGCAGCAGGAAACCAAGCTAAGCCGCAAGGCAGCTTTCGAAGCCACTCCAATCCTTGTCGGTAACAAGCTGTTCCTCAGCACGCCGTACAACGCTGTCATTGCTCTTGATCCGCAGACAGGCGCGAAGCTCTGGGAATATGATCCGCATGTCGATCTCAAGCGAAACTATTCTGAAGTCGCTTCTCGCGGCGTATCCGCGTGGCAGGATTCTAAAGCAGCGACCGGTCAGCCATGCCGCCTTCGCATCTTCGCCGGCACTCTTGATGGCCGGCTAATCGCCCTCGACGGTAAGACCGGAGAATCTTGCATTGACTTCGGGTCGAAGGGAGAAGTGAACCTTGCGCTGGACGCAGCAACGGCAACGGAATGGACCGGCGGTTATCAGGTCACCTCCGCTCCCGTTCTCGCTAAAGACTTGGTGATCGTTGGCTCTTCTATTGCAGACAATTGGAAGGTCGACACGGGGCGTGGGGTTGTGCGCGCTTTCGACGCTCGCACAGGAGAATTGCGCTGGACATGGAATCCGATCCCCTGGGCCGATCAAACGAAGCCACGGACCGGTGGCGGTAATGCGTGGTCGACACTCTCGGTTGATCCCGAGGAGGATTTGGTCTTCATTCCCACGAGCAGCGCCAGCCCGGACTATTACGGGGGCATACGCAAAGGCGATAACAAGTGGGCCAACTCCGTCGTTGCGTTGCGTGCATCCACCGGCGAATTGGTGTGGGGATTTCAGGTTGTGCACCACGATCTGTGGGACTATGACGTAGCCGCGCAGCCTACCTTGTTCACCTGGAAAGACGGTACTCCGGCGATCGTTATCAATACCAAGATGGGCCATGTCTTTGTGCTCAACCGGCTTACCGGGTCGCCGTTACTTCCTGTTGAAGAGCGGCCGGTGCCGCAAACCGATATTCCAGGTGAGCAAAGCTCGCCCACGCAGCCGTTTTCTACCATCTCTTTAGTACCGGAAAAGTTCTCACCGAGTGAGGCCTGGGGCCCAACCCCGGAGGACCTCAAGTGGTGCCAGGACAAGATAAAGGCATCGCGATCGGAAGGTGTTTTCACACCGCCTGGTCTTCAGGGAACTATCGTTTACCCAGGCAATGTGGGTGGCGTGAACTGGGGCAGTGTGGCCTATGATCCGCAACGTCATATTATGGTCGCAAACACTAATCGCCTGGTAGCCTGGGCGAAACTGATTCCGCGCGAGAAGTTCCAGGCCGAAACCAACAAGGAGCAAGACAACCGTATTTTTGGCGAGTTCGCAGAACAAGCAGGAGCACCTTACGGGCTTTATCGCACTTTCATCTTTTCTCCGAGCAAGTTGCCTTGCAACGCTCCACCATGGGGCACCACGAAAGCCGTTGATCTCTTTTCTGGCAAGCAGGTCTGGGATGTCCCGCTCGGCACCTTAGTTCCCGGCAAGCAGACCGGGTCGCTCAATCTGGGAGGGCCGATCATCACGGCCGGCGGCATGGTCTTTACTTCAGCAGCGATGGACCTCTACCTGCGCGCGTTCGACATCGAAACCGGCAAAGAACTCTGGAAGTATCAACTCCCCGCAGGCGGCCAGGCAACTCCAATGACCTACACCGTAGGGCACAAACAGTATCTCGTCATCGCGGCCGGCGGTCATGGCAAGCTCGGCACAAAACAGGGTGACTATGTTCTTGCGTTCACTTTGCCTCAAAGATAAATAGGCGAATCATGAGTATCAAATCGTTCGCGCCTCAATTTATGAAAATCGGCATCCTGACTGCGGCCTTGCAGGAACTGACACCAAGAGCAATACGCGACCTAGATCCGGATCAGGCGATAGAAGACTGGGTAGCGTACGCACGAGAACTGGGCGCGGACAACATACAACTCTCCGCCGCCCTCCATCCGAACGAGGCCGACATCCCCGCCGAAGCCTTGCTTGACCCGGTGGCCAATACGCTGGACTTGCGCGAACCCTTTAACAAAACGCGCGCCGAGCGAGTTCTGGCTGCTTTGAACGAACACAAGATCGGCCTGTCCGATGTCAGCTACTTCGACAACATGCTTCACCAGGATCCGGCGATCAGAAAAAGGAAACGCGAGTTTATGCTCAGGGTCTTCGACGCTGCAGTGCTTTTAGGTGTAGATGCCGTCTGCGGCTTCGTCGGGAAGAATCAAGCGCTCAGCATGGACCAGAACCTGCTGGACTTTGAACAGAGTTTTGTTTCGCTGCTCAAGGAGGCCAAAGCGCGCGGCCTGACTTATCGTGTCGAGCAGTGTCCGATGCCTGGCTGGACCGTTAAGGATAGCTTCCATAATAACCTTGCCTACACCCCCGGAACCTGGATTGCTCTCCACCGCATCTGTGAAAAGGCTGGAGTAGGCGACCAGTTTCGCATTCACTACGATCCCTCACACGCGATTCTGATGGGCCAGGACACGCGCTCGATCTTCCAGTATCTGAAGGATACTGGGTACGATTTCCTCATCGGCGGCTTTCACGTCAAAGGGCAGGTCATTGACGCGCGGGGCGTCGCGAAGTGGGGTTACGGCGGACAGACCGTCGAGCGCGGTGATTGGGTAGGCAACGAGCCGTCAGACCGACCGTCGGATCAGGCGAAGGCCTGGCTGAAACAGACCGTTTTCTGCGAACATGAACTGCCCGGAACGGCAAGGCACGATCCTCTGGCCTATCTTCAGAACCGAACGGTGGATTGGCTGGATCATCAACTCTCCGCGCGCGAGCTTCTCAGTCTAGACGTAGCGAATACACACTTGGTGGTAGAGCATGAATACCCGAAAGCCAGGATTCAGGATAGAGATCGCCTCAAGCCGATCCTGCAAGGTTCTATCGCCTTCATACGAAAAATAGACGAGGCCGCAGCCTGCATGTACGCCTTACAGCACGAGGTGTTGCCCGCACAGGAAATTCCCGTCCAGGGCGTGGGCCGAGAGCCATACCGTTCTTAAATCAAAAAACCGGATTTTCCATTTCTCATCACTACTGTCCTAACGTTGATCAATTCAATGGTCGTATCTGGTTGGATTTGATCTACTTAACTCCGATGGAGGTTGGAATCGATTTCAATTCATAGAGACGAACCAAAACGGCTTCAGCCTGTATGAAAACAGGCACGGTAGTGACCGATGCCACACTCAACTTTAGCCGCGCCGCTCAACTACAGAACCGTGAGCGGGCCGGGGACCCCGGCCCGCTTACGGTTCTGTAGTTGAGCGTCGTCTTGCGAAGTGGAGTGGCAGCGTGCGGTGCTGACAGTTCGTGGTTAGAAGCCAGCCCCGAACGGATCCGGCGACTGGGCCTACACATTTACATCAGTACCAATTGTGATTAGTTGTCAAAAAGGTCAGCGGTTTTCCCTTTTACACCAGTAATCACCCAAACTCAAGGCAGCGTCGTCGCCAAATGACTGATCCTGTTCGACAAACGTTGGGACAGCACTAATTTCTCATTTATCATTTTTCATTTGGCCATTGCTGAGGCTAGCGGCTCTCAATTTCCCATCGATCAAGCTACTTAAGAGTGCTCAAGGGTGGCTTGCATTGCGTTACGTCTGCTAAGGCTGGCAACTTGAAAGCTCTGTCTTTAGACAATGACAAATGAAAATTTTGAAATGACAAATGGAAAATCGTCCTTGCGCCCGTAGACGGGACAAACGGCCACTCGGCGAGGCTTGGGAAACTCGCCTACTCTGTTCGTTCTGCGTAATCTGCGGCGGTTTCTTTTTGAACTCTAGACCCTCTCCCACCGTTGTGAGGCGGAAGCCCTTTCGAGCGCATCCAGCACCCTTTGGTTGCGTACTCCGTCCGCAAAATTCGGTGACGGAATCGTCTGCTCGCCGATGGCCTTGAGCAGGTCAATCACGGTGTGCGTGAAGGTGTGTTCATAGCCAATGATGTGTCCGCGAGGCCACCAGCCGGAGACATATGGGTGAGCGGGGTCTGTGACCAGAATCTTCCGAAACCCGCTGTTTGGCCCCTCCTCAATATACAACTCCAGTTCATTCATGCGCTCAAGGTCAAAGACGATGCTGCCCTGACTGCCATTAATCTCGAACCGATTATGATTCTTGCGGCCGGTGGCGAAGCGCGTCCCTTCTATTGTCCCAACAGCCCCGTTCTCAAACTTAACGAGTGAGAGCGCGGCATCGTCTACGTCAACGGGAGCCATGATCCGGCTGCCTCTCTCTATGGGACGCTCGCTGATGAAGGTTTTCAGCAAGCCGGAGACTTCCGTAATCTCGCCAACCAGATGGCGAGCAAGGTCTACTGAATGAGAGACCAGATCGCCCAAAACCCCCGACCCGGCCCGCGCTTTCTCAAGTCGCCACAGGCGCGGGAAGTCCGGGGACACGAGCCAGTCCTGCAAGTAGGTTCCCCGGTAATGGTAGATTTGGCCGATTTGCCCTTCCTCGATGATTTGCTTAGCGAGCGCCACCGCCGGAGCGCGGCGGTAGTTGTGGCAAAGCATGTGTATGACACCGTTAGTTTCGACGGCAGCGAGCATCGCTTCGGCCTCGGCCAGAGTATTAGCCAGCGGCTTTTCGCAAAAGACAACCTTCTTCGCTGCGGCTGCAGCGACCGCGACGGGCATGTGTGAATCGCCGGGAGTGCAGATATCGACTACATCTATATCTTGCCTCCGGACGACGTCTTCCCAGGACGTGGAGTACTGCTCCCAGCCATAATCGTGCGCTGCTCTTTTGACCTCTTGCTCGTTGCGGCCACAGAGGACTTTCATGACAGGTTCAAACGGAATATCAAAAAAGCGGCCCACCTGCCGCCATGCGTTGCTATGAGCCTTCCCCATGAAACGATAGCCGATCAGTCCGATGTTTAGTTTCTTCATTTGGTCTCGAAGCTCAAGTCAAGAAAACAGAGTTCGCCAAACTCGCGAAGCGGGTGGCAGCGCAAAGCCTGGGGTGGAGCGCAGCGGAACCCCAGGACCGAGCAACAAGTAACTGAGCCCACGAAGTGGGGCGGCAGCGGCCTTGTTTAAAAGTGATCGAAACCAGTGCTTGTAATTGACATGCCAGCACGCTCTTCAAGCTGCCGCCCGTTTTCACGGGCTCCTAATTGAGGTGCGTTTGGATCCTGGGGTTCCGCTCCGCTTCACCGCAGGCTTTATGCTCTCGCCCGCTCCCCGGGCTAAGGCATATCTACCCCTTAGATAGGCTTGTTCAGAGCTTCCTTTAGTCGTGGCCTCGACAAGCTAAAGGTATCGGAGATCAAACTGAACCAGTAACGCTTTTAGCACACTGGA
>DASXQM010000218.1:0-4387 GCA_036507195.1 Pyrinomonadaceae bacterium
GGCTGCGTAATCAATTCACGGCGATCACTCTTTCTAACAGGTTTGCCTGGCACCGGAAAAACCGCGGTTGCCGAGCGCATCAACAACGCTTTGCCAGGGGCGATTTGGATACCCTACGCCGTGGAGATCGATAATCAGATCATTCGCGTCTTTGATTCCCACTGCCACCGCATCGCTTCGCCGGACGTCACCCCGCTGGAATATGACCGGCGCTGGGTCCTCATAAATCGACCGCTCGTCGTGGTTGGTGGGGAACTGACACTGGAAAATGCGGACCTAACCTGGAGCGATGCCGCAAAGTTTTATGAAGCGCCGTTTCAGATGAAATCAAATGGTGGCACACTTGTGATTGACGACTTCGGCCGCCAGCGTGTCGCGCCTCAGGATTTGCTTAACCGCTGGATTGTGCCGCTCGAACGTCGTGTCGACTACCTTGCATTGCACACTGGAAAAAAGATCGAGGTGCCCTTTGAGCAGTTGGTCGTGTTTTCAACTAACCTTGATGAAAATGACCTGGCCGACCAGGCATTCCTGCGACGAATGGGTTACCGCGCCCGTGTTGAACCTCCCACACCGGGAGCCTACTCGGAGATCTTCAAACGCCAGGCTTACACGCGGGGCATTCGCTACCAGCAGCCGGTCCTGGACCATGTGCTCAACAAATACAGAAGTGAACGGCGGCAGATGAAAGGGTGCGAACCCCGTGATCTGCTGGATCGCGCAACTGATATCTGCCTTTTTGAGGGCCAGCCACTCGAGTTGACGCCGCAGGTTTTGGATATTGCATGGCGCAACTACTTTGGAGCATCGCATTCATTCGAGCCCGTCAATACGCAGGAAGCGATGAATGAAGGAACGCTGGCTGATCCGCTGGAGCTATAGTTCTCCGCTGAAGCCGAACCCTAAGGGATGGCCCGTTGAGACCCCGACGAGGAGGAGTCCTCTCTTACGGTCGGGCTTCTATCAGGCGGAGAATCGACAAACTGCAGTTTGTCCGACATCTTATGAGAATCCCCCAAAACGCAATTCAAACTCTCCTCGTGGGCGCACTGGCGCTGTTTGTCTCCGGCAGTGCTCATGGTCAAAAGAACCTGGACCACGCCCCAGCAACTGTCTTGACGGCAAATGAAGCTGCGCATCAGGTTCATTTGAAGTTGGCGGATGGAAGTAGTATCGCCGCGGACGAAGCATGGGAGAGCGAGCAGGGAGTCTGGTATCGGCAAGGGGGAATGAGTCACCTCATTGCGCGAGAGCGCATAAAGACAATTGGGCGTGGCGCTACCTCCAAGTCTAAGCCGGATCTTCAGGTAGCTAAAGTTGTAGGAACTGATGACAGCGACAATCAATCCGATGGTGACGCTGGTGCTGATGACCAACCAGTCTGGATTTATCTCGTCGGCGGCGCCCGCGTCGAGGCCGACAGCGTGACGGAGTCGGCGGCAGGCGTCTGGTATCGACGCGGCTCGCTTTCCGTATTTGTAGAACGGGCGCGAATTGATCATATTGAACGGGAGGAATTGGCGACGGCCGATTCTGCTTCCAAAAAAGCGCGTGGTTGGACCACCGGGAGTCTGAAGATTGACAGCTTTATCAAACAGAGCGGCGCGAAGTATGGCGTCGATCCCTATCTGATTTTCTGCGTAATGGAGCAGGAATCACACTTCAACGCGCGCGCCCTATCGCCAAAAGGAGCGCGGGGATTGATGCAGCTAATGCCCGGTACCAGCGCGCGGTTCGGTGTTAGACGGCCTTCCGATCCGGCGCAAAACATTGCCGGCGGTACGCGTTATCTGAAGCAGCTTATCAAGCAGTTTGACGGCCGGATCGATCTTGTTCTGGCGAGCTATAACGCGGGCGAAGGGGCGGTCATGAAATTTGGCCGCAAGGTGCCGCCATATCGGGAGACTCGGGATTATGTGAAACGAATAAGCTATCGGTATCGCCGCGCAAAGCCTGTGGTTCCTGCCAAGCGCGAAGTGGCCACAGCGGGAGCAGCTCTGTGAGGTTTGTATAGTTTGGCCCCGACAGAAATTATCGCCGCCGAAGTAAAATGAAAAGCATCCTGGTCAAACTCACCTTAACCGCAATCATTTGTTGCACAGCAGCCTGGGCTTCCCCGGCGCAGCAGGTGCCGGAAGCTCCGCTTACCAACGCGGCCGTCGTCAAACTTGTGCGTGCGGGTTTCAAAGAGAAGACTGTAATTGCGATCATTCACAATCGGCCAAACCGATTCAATCTCGACCCTGATAGATTAATTGAGTTGAAACGCACCGGAGTCAGCGAGAACATCATTCTTGCAATGTTGGCCCAGGATGAGTCATTTGCTCTCGCAGATGATGACTGGACCGATGATTCCAGGTTTAGAGGAAGCATGGGCAGGTCCGGCGATGGGAAGGCGAATGGACAATCGGGGGGTTCTGATATCTTTGGAAGCAGTAGCGGTTCCAGGAGCCAGACCAACGGGCGAGGCATCGATGGTTCAAATCAGGGTGAGACTACAACAACAGGTAGCGCGACGGTTCGAATTCTGCGACCGCCGGCAGAGGCGGGCGAGGCGCAGTTAAAACTGGAAAAGACGCCCACCTTAACCAACGATTCAGTGATCAAATTAGTCGAAGCCGGTTTTTCTGAGGGTACGATCATAAAAAGAATTGAAGACTCGCCGGCAAACTTCGATCTTTCTGCTCCCAAACTCGAAGACCTTCGCAAGCGGCGTGTCACCGAGGCGATCATCCTCGCCATGACAGATGCGATGGGAAATGAATCCGGCGTAAAACAAACTGGGGCAGCCAGAACCAAGGGGAAATAGCGCCGTGCGCCCCGGTAGTATATTTGTTCGGTTTCTCCTGGCCCGGCCTGCGGTTCTGCTGTGGCTCTTATTTTCCGCCCTTTCGCCCCAGGTCTCAGCACAGTCCCAATTACCAACTCCAACACCCCCGCCTAAACAAGACGAACAGGAGATCGATCCCGATGATGTAATCTCCGTCAACACCACGGAGGTGTTGTTGCCGGTTACTGTCCGGGACAATGCTGGCTTCCTGGTTAGTAACTTGACACGAAAAGACTTTCGCATCTTTGAGGATGGTGTGGAGCAACCGCTCAGCGATCTTAGTCTGCGACAGGTTCCCGTGGACATTGCTCTCATCGTGGACGCGTCTTCTTCTGTAGCCGGAAACCTTGATGACTTCCGGAAGGCCGCGGAAGGGTTTGCTTCGCATTTAGCGGTTGAAGATCGCGTGAGCCTTATCCAATTTGATGACCGCGTTGTCCTGCTACAGGACTGGACCGGTAGTCTGGTGCAGCTACGCCGGGCTTTGAAGAGAATTGTGCCGGGAATGTTTACCCGCTTTCACGACGCAATGCTCTTGGCGTCGCGCGATCAAGCTCCGCGACGGGATGCACGGCATGCGATCATCGTGTTAACCGACGGTATCGACAGCGGGCGCGGCACGACGTTCGATATTGCTCTGCGCGCTGCGCTTCAGTCTCAAACCACCATCTACGTTGTGAGCAACACGCAGATCGAGCGGGCGCGGAAACAGGAGGAACTCTCGACGTTGCTGACCGGCCCTGATTCCGCGGTTCGATTTAACCAGCTTCGAATCGACGATTTGCGGCTTGGACTTGCTGCGCTAAGTGACAGTGAGCGTAATCTGGAACAGTTAACCGCGGCAACGGGAGGCCGGCTTTACATACCGACCGCGTTTAATGATCTCGAAAGAACTTATGCTGAAGTCGCTAACGAGCTGCGGCATCAATACACCCTCTACTATTCTCCGGTAAACACAAAACGGGACGGCCAATTCCGGCGGTTGCGCGTGGAAACCACGAGCCGCACGCATCAGGTCTCAGCCCGCGTCGGCTACTACGCGCCAGGAAAATGAGCGTCGTTTACCCCTTAATTGCCCATTAATAAGATGCCGCGCTTGACGGTGGCCAATTCACTCCAAGCACATGCGGTACCCGCCCAAAATGCTACGCTGTTAGACGGGAAGCGAAGAATGCGTCGTGTTGACACGCAAAGGAACATGCTGTAATCTTCCGTCGCTAGCTCGCCATAGAACCTAAGTCTAACTATTTATTCGATTAGGGGCAATATGGCGAGGGCGGCATGGTCATTGCCATTGAATGAGCTTGGTTTGCGGGCTACGTGTGCGTACCCCACCTTGCGAGCAGCAATATCTAAGATAAAAGAGTACCCAGAGGAGAGAGCATGCGACTAATCAAGCGCGCCGAGAAGGGCCTGACATTGGCAGCCGGCGGCCTACACGATGTCATTCAGTCTGTTAATAAATACAAACCAAATCCGTCGTTTACGCCGAAATGGTCGGACAAGCCTTTGCTGAAATCCTGGCAGAAGAGCAAGCCAACACTAGGCTGGCCGCGA
>DASXQM010000219.1:0-6156 GCA_036507195.1 Pyrinomonadaceae bacterium
GCGTCTATGTGCAGGCCGAGAGTGGACTCTCGTTCTTCTTTTCGCGTCATGGGGGCGGCCATCGACAAATTACTCACTCCGCTACTTATTTGTAGATGGCGGATAATAGTTCTGTTGCAAAAATATTGCAACGTCAGCTTCTGCCTATTTTAGTGGCAGGATCCTGCCATTTGCGTTTTACTATGTTGAACCCTTTAAGACCCCCTGCCAGCATTTGGTGAGGAGCATCCAGCAGAGTGTGTGAACACTCAAATTTTAGCGTACATCAGTACCGAGGAGCGGTAGCGACCGGGTTGGTTCCGGTGACGCTCAACATCGTGGGTCGACGAATACGGAACGGGGAGCAGTAGCGACCTGGTCCGTGAACATTAGAAATGAGCTTATTGTAACTGGACCCGGTCGCTCTGTATTTGTTTGGCGCTGCAGCTCGCTTCCTGCTGAAGACAAAGGAGCGTAGCGACCTGGTCCGTGACCGTTACAAACGAGCTTATTGTAACTGGACCCGGTCGCTACCGCTCCTGGTTCTGTATTTGTTTGGCGCTGCAGCTCGCTTCCCGCTGAAGACAAAGGAAGCGTAAGCAAAAGTCTGCCATCGTGGGTCGACGAATACGGAACGGGGAGCAGTAGCGACCTGGTCCGTGACCATTACAAATGAGCTTATTGTAATTGGACCCGGTCGCTACCCGCCCCTGGTTCTGTATTTGTTTGGCGCTGCCTCTCGCTTCCTGCTGAAGACAAAGAAGCGTAAGCAAAAAGTCTGGCATCCTGGGGTCGACAAATACGGAACCGCGAGCGGTAGCGACCGGCCCGACACTAACAAAGCGTTGGAGTGACCGAGGTTGTTTCGACGAAACTAAACAGCAATTGCAGATTAGGGTATTGAGTTGAGTGTAGAGCCGGTCGCTACCACTCGCGGTTCTGATGCTGAATGTCGGGTAAGAGATCAAAAACTCCGATCGCGCACGTCAACCTTCTGCACGGTGAAGACCACTCGCATCGTGTCCGGACGACGGTCCAATGATGCCGGAACGAAAGCCGCACTCTGTCGCAGAGCTACTTCAAAGTCGGCAAGCATCCGGCGGTCGCGTGGCGCTTGCACCACGTCTGCCAGCGACGCTGCTCCGTTACTGAACACGTCTGCGACTACGATCATGTCGTCGGCATCCTGATTCACGTTAGCGTGGGGGTGCGCATAAGCGCCGGTCAGCGCGGCGAGTGCTCCGCCCGGATTAAGGCTGGGAGATTGCTCCGCGAATGGCGCCCGTCTAGCAGAGAAGTCCTCTGAACTTACCGGCTTGTTCAGGTCGAAGCCAGGACTTGAACGGAACACCAGGACGGTCTCCATTTGTCTGGCAGCTTTTTGCAACGCCATGAAGTGTGGACTGAGCGCCACAAACATCGAGAAGAAAAGGACGACCGATGCAAAAGAGCCGACACTGTAGGGCATCAAGCGAGGTTCAAGCCAAAACGCGAGCCGCTCGCCAAAGGAGCGCGGCGGAGATTGTCGACGAGCGGCGGCTTCAATCATCAGGGCATAATTAATTGATGATGCCAGCTCGACGGGCGCAACCGGACGAGCAAGTTGCCGCAGGCTGCGGCTCAGTGAGCGCAACTCGGCGGCGTGGGCGCGACAGACAGGACACCGGTCGAGATGCTCCTCAACCGTGGCGCGCACAGGTAGCGATAAAACGTCATCGATAAACTGTGAAAGCAGTTCTGTTGTTCCTTCGCAACTCATAGCAATTCAGAGGTCAGAGGTCAGATATCAGATATCAGAAGTTAGACCGGTAGGTATCATGCTGACCTCTGATATCTGACCTCTGACCTCTCGCTTTTCGAATGGCCGGCCGACCCCGGCTGCTCCGTTTGTTGAAAAAGAAGCACTCCGACTAGTTCCATAACAAAAGGACTTTGTTGATTTCGAGCGACGCTTCAACGGGTGTTGCTGGCCACGTTTCAAATTCGCTTTTCATCTTCGAGTCACCTCGGTCTGGTTCCGCCGTTTCTCACTTCGACCCATTTGGCACCGAGTTTTATGTGAGCCGGGGCGGGTCGGCCATCCGAACCATTTCCGATTGCCGATTTCCAATTGCCAATTGAAAAACAACGCTCTATCCTGCGCTCTTCTTTCAATCGGCAATCGGCAATCGAACATCGGCAATTACAAAGATCCTTCCAGTTTCCGTTTCAATTCCTGGCGGCCACGCGCCAGCCGCGACTTCACGGTTCCAATATTGATTCCCAACGTCGTGGCAATTTCTTCATAGGTGAAGCCTTCGATATCTCGCAGGACCACCGTTTCGCGATAAGCTCGACCGACCTTCTGCAGCGCCGACCTCAAGGCCAACTCCCGTTCGTGCGCCAAGGCTTGCTGCTCGGGATTGTCGGACGAATCGGCGAGCGTGGCAATTACTGTCTGATTAGACTGGCCCTGCGTCGCGTCCAGCGACACGGTCGAGTCTTTATGGCGTCTGCGCCACCAGCGCCAGCGATTTCTGGCCTGGTTAATTGCGATGCGATAAATCCAGGTTCTCAGATCCGCCTCGCCCCTAAACCGGCCAATGCTTTGGAAAGCTCGCAAAAACGTTTCCTGCGTCAGGTCGCGCGCTTCCTCGCTATTCTCGGTCAGTCGGAAAAGCAGACCATAGATCTCGCCGGAACGCTCCGCAACCAATTCCTCGAACGCTGCTGCTTCGCCTCGCCTTAGGCTTTCAATGAACTCAGTCTCAGCCGGCGCGCGCAATTCCATCGCGGCCGCGGGTGCAACCTGCTCTAACTCCATTTGCCGGAGGGCTATTGGCTCCCCGTAGCTCACTGATTACCCCCTGGGGATGGAATCGGAGTAGCTGACGGCCTCTGCCCATTCCAAGCAGTAGGGTTGGCAGTCGAGTTGTTAGACACCAGCCTCTCACCGTTTGTTCCCAATCGATTTCTTAGTCCCATTCTCGTCCCCATCTTTAGATGCCAACTTCGTTTTCAGCGCTGCAATACTACACAAATCCCCGGCTTGACAAGCTTTCCGAGCGGCCATTACAGTGATGATTTCGCCAATCATACACCTGAAAGAACGCAGTCCCCTATATGGACTTGCGAGAAAGAACTAAGTGGCCAAGTACAAAAAGAAGCGAGCACGCGAACTCCAGCACGATAAATTTCGCGACGCCGCAGGGAGACTTTTTGACCGTGTGAGCGACCGCCTGGAAGGCAGGGGCAAGGCGCTCTTGTACGGGTTAGGGTCAGTAATAGTCCTGCTGGTAATCATTGGGGTGGGCTTATCGCTGCACCGAAAGCACACCAACGAGGCGCTCCAGGGTATGGGCCGCGGAATCGACATAATGCGACAACCAGTTTCGTCCGCGCCGGGCACCGACCCCCAGGCTCCGAGTTTTTCCAGTGAACAAGAACGCGCCCAGAGAGCGGTTGAGGAATTTCAAAAAGTCGCCGCCAAGTACGGCGATCCTTACAAAACAGAAGCCCGCTACTTCATCGGTACCAATCTGCTGTATATCGATCGTGACAAAGCAATGAACGAACTCGCTGAGGTTAGCAAAGCGAGCGTTGTGGAACCTGCAACGCTGGCCAAATTTGCTCTCGCTCAGGCGAAACAGGCAGATGGAAAATACGACGAGGCGGCTCGGCTCTATTCTGAGTTGGCCGCATTGAATAGCGCGGTGGTTACTCCAGAAACTGCTAATCTTTACCTGGCAAGCGTTTACGAGAAGCAGGGCAAGAAGAAGGAAGCAGCGGACCTGCTCTTCAACATCGTGGATGCGTCGCGGAAAGCGAAGGACCAGGATGGCACTCCGCTCCCACCGTCCGCGGCCGCGCGGGATGCATCGGAGAAGCTTCAAAAGCTTGACCCCGATCGCTATGCGAAGCTAACTCCGGAAATACCCGGTGGAGACATTCCGTTCTAGTTGTTACAGGCTGCTACTTTGAATCTGGAACTCTGATTTAAGAAAAGAAGTCTGAGTTCTTCAAAGCACAAAACTCAAAGTTCAAAGCTCTGTCTGTTGCTGGATGGACAACCTTACTCACTCACTAGTAGGACTGGCAGCGGCCAAGGCCGGTTTGGAAAAACTATCACCGGGAGCGACCACTCTTTGCGTGCTCGCTGCCAATTCACCTGACGCGGATATCGTGGTCCTTATCTTCGGGCGCTGGGTATTCCTTCAACAACACCGCGGCATTAGTCATTCAATCGCCGGCGTATGCCTGCTTGCGCTAGCGTTGCCGTTTATCTTTTGGCTCGGCGATGCGCTGCTGGCCAGGGCGCGCAACCGGGAACGAAGGGTCAAACTACCCGGATTGCTACTCGCCTCGGTCGTTGCGACTGCTACCCATCCACTCATGGACTGGACCAACAATTACGGTGTCAGATTCCTGCTGCCATGGAATCCCAGATGGTTCTATGGTGATTTTGTTTTCATCGTAGATCCGTTCATATGGATCGTCCTCGGCGGCGCAGCTTTTCTGCTGACAGCAAAAACGAGGAAACACCTCATCGTCTGGATCCTCATCGCGCTCGTTCCCAGTTACCTGGTGCTGGTGGGCCCATCGGGACCCCGCCTGCTGGCCAATGAGATCGTGCTTCGTCTTCTTTGGATAGGCGCGCTGATTGTTCTGGCTAATCTTTACCGGCGCCAGATCGCCGGACGCGCCGGCGCAAAGATCGCTATTGCAGCGCTCGCGATAGTGGCGATCTATTGTGGCGGACTGGCTGCTACCCACTTTGTGGCCCTGCGGCAGGCCAAGTTTCAGGCTGCCAATATTGCGAGGATGAACACCGAGCAGGTTAGTAGAGTGGCCGCGATGCCTACCGTGGCCAACCCGGCTGAGTGGGTCTGTGTTATGGAGACTGACCGGGCAACTTACAGGTTCAACTTGTCTTTGTTCCGAAGTCCGCCGGTTTCTGCCAATATCGTTCGCTACGAAAAGCCCACAGGCTCAGAAGCTGAGGCGGTCACGCAAGCGGCGCGCGACAGCCGCTCTCAGGTGTTTCTAGGCTTTGCCAGGTACCCGGTTATCCGGGTAGCAGGTGAGGATTGTGCAACCCAGACCCTCGTCCAGTTTGCAGACTTACGTTACACTGAACCAGGGGGAGGCAGAGGGACATTTTCTCTTGATGTACCCGTCGACTGTCCGGCGCTGGACAAGCGTAATAAATGAACGACACCGATCAAATAGAAACTCTAAAGGCGCTCACGGAAGTTGCGCGAGAGCGTGAGCGGCCACTGACGGGATTGCGCCTGGCCAGCGTGCGGGTTTCGCCCGGTTCCTACCTCGCCGCAGCCAGCGTTCTCACCTTTGTCTCCGCGCTGCTACTGCGATCAGAGAGAGACTTGTTGGCGCTGACAGCGGTCGCGGTTGCCTGGCTGATCATTCCTATCTTGGCCTTGACCGACCGGATTGAATTTGATGGCCAGGTCCTGGTTCGGCGTGGTCCGGGGCCGTTCCTTCTGCGTCGCATTGCCGGTTGGCAAAAAGAACTCAGCCTTCCGGACTTTGAGAAGGTAGATACTCAAGCAGTTCGCACCTTGAGACGCGGCGGCCGAGTGCGTTACCGGTATCGCACTATGATCGTCGGTAAGAACACGGAATTCACTTTTGCCTCTGGCGGTCGCAACTACCGCGAGATGGTCCGGCAACTCTTTCCACTGATTCACCAGGACAAGCTTGATCTACGCACAATGGAATTGCGTGACTATCTTTGCGATCCCAAACCTCTCAATCGCGAAGTGCATTCTCTCTGTCTTGCCTCCGCTGATGTCCTTGACGGCGCCACTCTGGACTTCAAGCTCGGCCGCAAGAGACAGAAGCCGGCAGATGAAACGGGATATTCCGAAGCAGCGGCGTCAGTCATAGATCATGAACGAGCAAGACTGTTGGGACAGGTGGGTAATAGACTCAGAATCGCCGGCCGCCTGAATGAGGCGCGTGAAGCCTTCCGCCGAGCGTTGATTGTAATCCCTAAGGACGGACGACTGATTTTTCAGTTTGCCCGTTTGCTAAGATCTCAGGCATGCAGTTTGAGCGACCACAAGCTTTTATCAAGAGGAAGAGCCGCCCTTCGTCTTTCCGCAAGGCGCGCTGAGCATGAACCGGAATTGTTGGCGCTGGTGGGTGAAAGCTTCCTTGAATGGGGCGAAACGATGC
>DASXQM010000220.1:0-3996 GCA_036507195.1 Pyrinomonadaceae bacterium
AATACGAGAATGCCCAGAAGCGGATACTGGAGGTTTTCACTCAATGGAAGGCGCCTGACAATTTCAAGATCG
Source organism: Pyrinomonadaceae bacterium (assembly GCA_036507195.1). Lineage (GTDB taxonomy): Bacteria > Acidobacteriota > Blastocatellia > Pyrinomonadales > Pyrinomonadaceae > PSRF01. Next base: position 73 of record DASXQM010000220.1, read on the forward strand.
AGTTGTTCGTAGTGCGGGTAGGCGATTGGGGTGGGTATATGTTGGTGGACTGCGATGATCCGTTGACCGTTCACAAGTTCTGCTCGACCCTCCCTGCTTTTGTATTCGAAGCACGGCCAGTGGTTCCCGTTATGGACGCTATCCGGGTGGAGCTTGAAGCGATTGCCTTTCGTGATGGGCTAAAAGGCAAGTAACATTCGAGAGGATCGAATCGCATTTGCCGAGTCTGCGATTGATAAACATCGTGTGGCCTAACCATGCGCTGCAGCGAACCCGGCCATCGCGCTCCGGTTGCACCGGACGCCCTCGTGGGCCGGGTCGCTGAGCTTGGGTCGTTAGGCACACATTCGGGATCAGAAGCTGAATAAAGGCGGAAGAGTCTGTAGGCCGTAAGGCTGAATAACAAAAGGAGGGAGTTATGGCCACGAAACGACAGTCGGGTAAGGTAGACCTGGACCGCAGAGCCGTATTGATGCTGGGTCTCGCGGGTGCATCGGCGCTTGTCTTGGGCAAGGGTACCACCGTATTGGCTGCGGAAGAGAAGGGTGTGGAGAGAAAGGTCTTCAAGGAAGGTGAGTCAATGATTCCGGGTTTCCCCAAGGTGCGACTTCGTTCAGTAACGTATCAACCTGGGGCGAACTCCAAAGTCACGATGAAGAACTCTATGATCTGTGAGTGTACCCAAGGAACATTGGAGGTAACGCAGGACGGTAAAACGTGGACTGCGAAAACGGGAGACATCTGGACGTGCAGAGAAGGCATGGTAGAGGAGAACACCAATAAGGGGCAGGCCGTAGCCACCATGCGCGTCTTCGACTTACTTCCTGCGTAGCCTGAGTACGATGTAAGATGTAAAAAGAGACCCGCCGGGGGATTCGAGACGGTACCACACTGCCTATTTCTCCTTTGGTAGAGGGAGGGAAACGGGATAAGTTCAATTATTGACAGGGTTGCCTAACAACCGCTTCGAGAGGGACGCGGCATCAAATGCCGCGTCCCTCAAGCGGAACGTTGGGCATCAATTCTAGGCGGAAACGAGCGAGAGAGGGTTGGATGAGGAGTCAAGTACTTAAGGGCAAAGTGGCGTTGGTTGCAGGGGCAACGCGCGGCGCGGGCCGCGGCATCGCTGTCGAACTGGGCGCGGCTGGAGCCACGGTGTACCTCACTGGGCGCACTACGAGCACGCAACGTTCTGAGTTAAACCGTCCCGAAACGATTGAAGAGATGGCCGAGCTGGTGCAGAAGGCTGGCGGCCAGGGGATCGCCGTGCAAGTCGATCATTTGGACCCGGCTCAAGTGCAAGCGCTGGTGGCGCGTATCGAGCGTGAGCAAAGTCGCCTGGATGTCCTGGTCAACGATGTGTGGGGGGCGGACTTTTTAATCGAGTGGAACGTGCCCGTGTGGAAGCACTCCCTTGAAAGGGGGCTGCGCATGCTGCGGCTCGCCATCGACACGCATATCATCACCAGCCACTTCGCATTACCCCTCTTGATCAAGAATCCGGGCGGACTGGTCGTCGAGATGACGGACGGCACTGCCGAATACAACAATGCAAACTACCGGTTGTCACTGTTCTATGATCTCGCCAAGACCTCGGTCATTCGCATGGCTTGGGCGCAGGCGCAAGAGCTTCGGCCCCATCAGTGCACCGCCGTTGCCCTGACTGCCGGCTGGATGCGTTCGGAGATGATGCTGGATGCGTACGGCATCAGTGAAGCCAACTGGCGTGATGCCACCGCGAAGCAACCGCACTTCGTCATCACCGAAACGCCACGTTACGTAGGCCGCGCCGTTGCGCACCTTGCTGGAGATCCCGAGGTTGCTCGCTGGAGTGGTCAATCTCTTTCGAGTGGCCAGCTCGCAAAGGTCTATGGCTTCACTGATCTGGATGGGTCTCAGCCCGATGCTTGGCGCTACCTTCGTGAGGTCCAGGATGCCGGCAAACCAGCCGACGCGACCGGATACAGGTAACGTAGCCTGCCCAACAAATCGCTGCAGCGGACGCGCGGAAGCGCGCCGCTGAGCTGGAGCGTTAAGCTGCGAAGCGTGACCACCGATGCTTACATCAAGCTCAATCAAGGAGATACGCATGAGTACAAGCGACAATAAATCGACAGATGAAGCCGAGATCCGCGACCTAGTCGAGAGTTGGGCAAGGGCAGTCCGCACCAAGAATCTCGATGGAATTCTGGCCAACCACTCCCCGGAGATACTGATGTTCGACGTCCCGCCTCCGGCTCAATCGAAGGGAATTGAATCTTACAAAAAGACGTGGGATGTATTCTTTGCTTGGTTTCAGGATTCGGGGGTCTTTGACATCAAGGAGCTAAACATTACTGCGGGTGATGATGTGGCGTTTGGCACCGCCCTTATGCGCTGTGGTGGAACGGAGGCGAACGGGGATAAAGTTGAGCTCGATTTTCGCTTGACCATTTGCTTTCGCAAAATCGGCGGTCGGTGGACAGTCATGCATGAGCATCACTCCGTCCCTGCCAGTTGAACCTAGCGCTTCCATTAAGAATCTGGCCTAACTATTGGTTGCAGCCGACCGACTACGGCGGCGGCTGAACTCAGCCGGTTAACGCTCAGATTGAATTGAATTCTCCCTCACTTTGATAGGGGGAGTGCCACTGCGTCGTTCAGTGCAATGATTGAACGAACACAGTTACGGACGCGAAACTTTCTTGGTCTGTGACCCGCACCAGGCTCCAAGTGGTATATAGGGCGGATAGGAAGTCACGGTGTTTCGCCTTCTTTCTTTTGAAACTCCTGGAGGTCCTGAAGGCGCTTAATGGCGCTCGCTCGGCATTTACAACATGCCAAGATAGAATACGACACCTCTCGACAGTCCGGGCAATTCAGGTGGCCACAGAGTAAACATTTCGCTCTGAGAAAAGGCCAGTCTCGTCGCTTGGCCATTAGTTAGTCCTACTACTTTCAGTCTCACTAATGCTGAGGTTGTGGTGGTATCAGGGGAGGTAGACCCGAAGCTTACTCCGCCGGTTGGAGCGCCGCGCTTGTTCTTCTTTTGCATTGAGCAGGATGCTCATTGCATGCAGTTCGGATTTTAGTTGCTGAATCTCTTCTGACATCTGTACTTTAACCTTTATGATCTCTTCCTGTTTCTCATTCAGTTGGCATTGCAAATCGTAGATCCTTGCCTTGAGGTCTTCTTCCGAAGCCATCGTTGCAGGTGGGCTTGTGTGTATAGCGTTTGGCGAATCCGCGCCCTTTTGTTCCTGGATCAGCCCATTATTACCCAGACCGCCATTCCTCTCGACGAAGAACCCCATAAAAGTCACCTTTTTAATTTTGGAAGTCGTTGAAATAAGCCCAATTACGTTTATCCGCAAAGATGGTGCCCGGTAAAAACGTCCTCTCTTGTAACGAGGTGGCTTTAGAATGGGTAAGTCTTCCTACCGGCTTTGCCAACCGTGCGGGTCGGGCCTGCCAATCTTGACAAGGGATTGACGTCTTGACAGAAAAAATGAGAGAAATTTCTAGCGTACCATTCAAGGGTCGTTCAATCTCATCGTGGTGGATTTAGGCGCTATTTCACTTGATCACTTTGTCCGCCCTTGCCAGCACGCTCGGCGGAATCGTGACGCCGATCTGCTTGGCAGTCTTCAGATTGATTATCAGCTCAAACTTCGTCGGTTGTTCGACCGGCAAGTCGGCTGGCTTCGTTCCCTTGAGAATCTTGTCGACGTACGTGGCAGCGCGACGGAGCAGGTCGGCAAAGTTCGGTCCATAGGCCATGAGTCCCCCAGCCTTCTCCGCATGATCTCTTGTGTCATAAACCAGCGGCAGCCGGTTTTTTGCCGCGAAGTCTGCGATTTGTCTTCCGTAGGTAAGGACCGTTGGGTTTGGCACCATAAGAGCGCCCGGCCGTTCCCGAATCGCGGCCTCGAAAGCACTCGCTAG
>DASXQM010000221.1:0-5337 GCA_036507195.1 Pyrinomonadaceae bacterium
CAGAGGCTTGTTTCGTTCTTGCTGGTGAGGGCAACTTAACGAAAGGGCTGAAATTGATGTCTCAGGATCTCGGTATTTCTGCAAACAGCTTCTTCATCGGTCGTTGCGATCACGTGGCCGATCTACTTCATATCTCTGACATCTGTGTGCTTAGTTCCAAGGCTGAAGGATTTTCAAATTCAATTCTTGAATACATGGCAGCTGAACGACCTGTAGTGGCTACCGCAGTTGGAGGTGCGAGCGAGGCCATTGTCGAAGGAGTCACAGGTTACCTCGTCGAATCGGGTGATGATGAAGCGATGGCAAACCGGATTCTGTCCCTGCTAAAAGATCCAAATCGAGCGCGCTCCATGGGCATTCGTGGACGGGAGCGTGTGCAGGAGAAATTTTCGGATAAGGCTCAGCTCGAGAACACTCAAGCAATGTATGATCAATTGTTAGAGGAAGCCAGCCGACTTTGAGAAATGGCGACGGGTTTTGATTGAGTTGCTTTTGCCAAGAGATCAGAACCAGCGGTGTCCAACAGAGTATCTTTAGGAGCATCTTGCAGCGGCGGTCTGTATGTAGCGACTAGACTGACTCCAAATGGAAACGGAGCACGACGAATCAAGAAGCTTTCTGCTCCGAAGAGCCACGCCAGAGTTTCATTGATTATGCCCGGGCGATTATCTTCAAAGTCGCTTCGGGCACGGTTTCCTTTTCCGATTACGCGTCGTACCAAGCGAACGCTTGCGGCCAGCGGAAAGAGAAAAGTGTTGAAGTATTTGATCCAATAACCCGACAGGGAAAGGTCATCAAACAATTTCCTAAGGGTGCGCCGCGTATAACGCCGTCGATGCTCGCTAACAACATCTTGCCCTCCCCATAAACTCGGCAAGGCCGGCACGGTCAATAAAAGTAGACCTCCCGGTTTTACCAGGCGAACCGCTTCGCAAAGGCTCAAATGGTCGTCGTCGAGGTGCTCGAGTACATCAAGAGCAACCACGACATCGAACGATGCACTTCTTAGTGGTGCTGTCTCTAAGCTGCCCACAACGAAACCCAAACCTTCGCCGACGCCACGAGCGTGCAGGGGTTCGATGTCGAGTCCAAATACTTTGCCCTCGACTCCGGCAAAGGGCGAAAGCCACTTCAAACCTGGAGCAGGTCCACAGCCAACCGACAAAATACGTCGCGAAACAGCAGCGTCTGAGAGTTCCTCTCGCAGAACGAATTCAAGAATCTTTCTGCGGCCGCGAAACCACCAGTGCCACTGCTCCAGATCTCCGTATTCTTGGGCAAAGTCTTTCTTCATTCTTATGCTTCAAACTCCGTTCTTGCTACGCCAGCATGTCGTATGACACCATCTTTGTTGCCGAAGCCAACACAGGTGCTAATCACGTAGAGTGGTCGTTGTCGTACTTCGTCGTAAACTCTGCCGAGATACTCACCTATAACTCCGAGCATGATCATTTGCACCCCACCGACGAATAGAATCACCGCGATTGTGGACGCCCAGCCTTGTGGAACGTGAGAAGCAAAAAGTCGACTAAGAATGACCCAGATGGAAAGCGCGAAACCCGCTGTCGCTGATGACACCCCTAACCACGCAGCGAGGCGGAGTGGCACTGAAGAAAAACCGACATAACCAGAGAGAGCAAGCGCGACGAGTTTTCGAAAAGTATATTTAGGTTCGCCTGCATTGCGCGCCTCGCGCTCGTACTCTAAGCCGATTTGTCGGAATCCGACCCAACTCCTTAGGCCTCGCAGAAATCGGTTGCGCTCGCGTAACGCAACAAGTGTATCGACAACGCGTCGGTCCATGAGGCAAAAATCGCCGGCGTCCAGGGGAGCATCGATCTCAGCGATGATTTTCATCGTCCGATAGAACGCCGCGTATGCCAGACGTTTCAGCGGCCCCTCCTTGCGCTTCCTTCTCACTGCATAAACAACCTCATAACCTTCATTCCACTTTTCGAGGAATTGTGAAACTAACTCCGGCGGATCTTGCAGATCTGCGTCCATCAGCACGACGCATCTCCCCGCAGAAGCGTCCAGACCGGCTTGGAGCGCGGCTTGGTGCCCAAAGTTCCGCGAGAAATGCACTACGCGATAACGTCCATCGCGCTCGCTAATAGAATCCAACATCGCGGGTGAGCCATCGCGGCTACCATCATCGATGAAGACCACCTCAAAGGAGCCAGCGGTAGCCTGCTCAAGAACCGGATGCACTCTGCTATACAAGGCGTCCAGGTTCTCAATCTCATTGTAGACCGGAAATATTACTGATACCTGGGGTGCTCTGTTCGAGAGTTCGTTAGTAATCATCACTCTGCTTTCTCACCAACTGAAGACGGAATGTTCCTCGTTCGGCCATTGAAAATACCCGAGAATTACAGTCTTTTCTACCTACAATTTTCTCCTGCTTCAATCACGGAACCCCAAATGACTATAAACGTCCATGTGGAGCGACATTCCATGCTGAACGAGCATCTTTAGCCAGGTTCACTGAGTTTGAGGTCATCGGAAACTGTCTCAGACCGGAAATGTTATATTGTTTCAGAATTTTTGCGGATTCTCCCAACTAGAAAGGGTGTATCACAGTACAGATGAAACGATGGGTCGGGATCTTGGCTATTCTGACGTTTGTTGGTCTTCTCTACGCCCGTATTCCGAATACTTACTTCTGCGGCTACGACGACTTCAATGAGAACAATCGAGCGGCGTTCGAAGAGAAGAAGGAGCCATTGCGACTCCTGACTGCCACACACTTTAACTCCTACAAGTATCGTCCGCTGAGCCACACACTTCACTACGCAACCTATTGGTTGGGTAACGGAAATCCGATGCTCTTTCGAATTAGGAATGTCGGGTGTCATTTGCTCAACGTGTTGCTTATTTACGGGATTGGAATGTTGCTCCTCGACGATAAGTTAACGAGCAGCGCTGGCGCGCTTCTTTTCGGAGTACATCCTCTAGCAAATCAGCCGATTGTTGCCGCGAGCTTTACTATTCCGGCTGCGCACCTGGCGTTCTTATTCGCCCTCTTTGCTTTTTTGTATTCGCTGAAAAAGTCACCCGGTAATTTGGTTTGGCTGGGGTTGGGTCTTATATCGGCGTGGTTAAGTCTGCTTACTTATGAGTCGTCGATTAGTGTTTTCGCTTTAATGTTCGGTTACTTAATTCTGCGATTCCTGATCCTTCGCGAACGAAACGTCAATCGGAGTTACCTAATCGTTTTGACCATGGGGAGTCTATTGCTCATTGGTTCTTATTTTGGATTACGTCGTCTGTTTGTCACGGTTGCCGCAAAACAAGCCGTACCCTCTCTGAAGACCCTGGTCACTAGTAGTGCGATGTATACCGGCGCGCTACTATCACCGATCGATTCAGTTTTGGCAAATTCATGGCTGGGAACTCCATTACCCTCCGAGCTCAATCTTCACGGAATAACAATGGCCTGGCGAGTCGGGCTGGTTGGCTTGGGACTTGTTAGCGTGGTCCTATTGGTTTTTGTGGTCAGAACTCTGAGGCGGAAACTGGATCGACCTCTGTTGACTGTCCAACTGTTTTTGTTTTCGGCAGTCGTTCTCTCGGTCCTGCCTTTGATTGTTTTTACGCCAAAACCGTCAGAAACATATATATATCTTTCTGTGGCTTTTGGCGCCTTACTGTTCAGCTCGATACTTGGCGTCCTATTTGATTCCAGGAATCCGCTAGAACGCCGCATTTTTACTGTAATTGTGGTGCTTTTAACCGTTTCTTTTAGTTGCGCGACCTGGGTGAGAAATGGCCGAGTCGCCAACTGCGGAGTTACCGCGGAACGAATAATCTCCCAATTAAAGGAAGATCGTTTGAAGCAGGGCACTTGGAATGTCTGGCTGGCAGCTGCTCCAGGCGAGCCGCGTGGACAGCGATATGGGATTTACGGTTGCCGTGGAATTGACACCATAGGGGAACCCGGAATGGAATCGGCACTCCGCGTAACGAATGGAAATGAAATGTTGACCGCTCGTGTCACGGATGCCGCATTAATTTATTCCGCCTGTGAGGGACCGAACGCTCTTTGTCTCGTTGTACACGATGATGGCCGGGTGGACGAACTTAACAAATCTTCGCCCGTAAAGTAGCCGGCTGGGCGAGCAATCACATTTATCGTCGGGATTAGTTACCTTATGAAGCAAGTCTTGCGAAAGGGTTTGAAGGACATAGTGGTGGATGAGGTGCCGGATCCATTGGTCATCCCGCACCACGTCCTGGTTCGTCCTGTCTATTCACTGATTAGCAGTGGAACGGAGACGGCCAGCATTCACCAGGAAGGCGTCCTGAAGGAGGTGAGCGAGAATCCTTCGCACCTGCGAATGATCTGGAACGTAATGAAGGAGAAAGGACCGACCAGAACAGCCTCGGAAGTGTACGCGAAGTTTAGTGAGTACGCGGTGCTGGGATACTCGGGAGCCGGGATTGTTGTAGACAAGCATCCGACTGTTTCGGATCTTGAAATCGGTGATCGCGTGAGTTATGGCGGTGAGGGAACCGGGCACGGGGAAACAATTATTACCGGTCGCAATCTTGTTGCTCTCATCCCTGATGAATTGCCTTTTGAACAAGCATGCTTTGCGACGCTCGGTAGTATCGCACTAAATGCGGTTCGGATCGCAAATATAGAAATCGGTGACATTGTCGCAGTCATTGGTCTCGGTTTGGTGGGCCAGTTAATTGCTCAGTTAGTCCGAGTGCGAGGTGGAGTTGTTGTTGCTCTTGATCTAAAAGCAGAGCGGGTTGATCTTGCTTCGCGGCTCGGCGCTGATCATGGACTGATAGGGGGCGCATCAGCTTCTGAGGCAGTGCGATCGATCTCGAAAGGACGGGGCGCCGACTGCGTTATAGTGGCCGCAGCCGCAAAGTCAGCCGCACCGTGCCAACAGGCACTGGAACTCTGTCGCGACCGTGGAAGGATCGTCGTTGTTGGCGCAGTGGAGATGACGTTTCTGTGGAGCGAAATGTACATGAAAGAAATCCAACTCTTCATGGCTCGCGCTTACGGACCGGGAAGCTATGATCCGTTGTACGAGAAAAAAGGGCAGGATTACCCTCCAGCCTACGTACGCTGGACCGAGAATCGCAACATGGAAGAGTTCATGCGCCAGGTTGCTACTGATAACGTGAAACTCGGACCTCTGGTCACACATGAATTCGAACTGTCGGAAGCCCCTAGGGCATATGAAACAATCATGGATGTTTCCACCAACAGTTTGGCCGTGCTTCTTCGCTACCCTCAATCTGATCCTGCGACAATTGTTGAGTGCTTCAAACCTGTTCGTAGAGTTGAGACACATGAAGCCGATTCCAGTGCAA
>DASXQM010000222.1:0-9833 GCA_036507195.1 Pyrinomonadaceae bacterium
GGATTTGTCCGGGGAACGGTTAGCGCAAGAGATCGCGACGCTCATCCGCGAGCCGGACAGGATTTCCGAGATGGAACAGGCCGCTCGCAAGCTTGCGCGAGGAGATGCGGCGGCAGCAGTGGTGGATTTGATCGAGAAACTAGTAAGCAGAAGGCAGGAGGCAGTAGGCAGAAGGCAGTAGGCAGGAGGCAGTAGGCAGAAAGCAGAAGCCCGATCGTGAGGGAGTGCTCGTCGAAGGCTGAAGACGAAACAAGAAAGACTAAAAACGAAGACTGAAGACTGAAGACTGAAGACTGAAGACTGAAGACCAAAGACCGGATGAACTATTCACTGCGAGCCACTGACTACTGACAGCTTTTCATGTTCAGAAGAATTCAACACGTCCATTTTGTTGGCATTGGTGGCATTGGCATGTCCGGTATCGCCGAGGTGCTGATCAATTTGGGGTTTCGCGTCTCCGGCTCCGACGCGAAACGCTCCAACGTTACGGATCGACTGCAACAGATGGGGGTTGAATTTGCTGAAGGTCACAATGGCGAAAACGTGGGCGACGCGCACGTCGTCGTTCGCTCCACTGCGGTGCGTGAAGATAACCCTGAAGTAGTGGAGGCCCAACGGCTATCAATTCCAGTAATTCCGCGAGCCGAGATGCTGGCCGAATTAATGAGACTGAAGCCCCATACCGTAGCGGTGGCCGGCTCACACGGGAAGACAACGACTACATCGATGGTTGCAACCGTGCTTGGTCATGCCGGAATGGATCCCACAATTGTGGTTGGAGGTGTCGTTGGCGCCTTTGGATCGAATGCACATCTGGGTACGAGTGATCTGATGGTTGTTGAAGCCGATGAGAGCGATCGGTCGTTTCTGATGCTGACGCCGACTATCGCAGTGGTAACAAATATTGATCGTGAGCATATGGATTACTACCACGATATGGATGACGTGCGGACCTGCTTCACGAATTTCGTGAATAAGGTGCCTTTTTATGGCGCGTCAGTTCTTTGTCTCGATGATCCAAACGTGCAGGCCATTATTCCGGAAGTGGAACGACGCCGCATAACTTACGGGCTAAGCGCGCAGGCCGACATCTCGGCGCATGCGATTCGTTACGATCAGAGTTTCGGGTCCGTCTTCACTGTTTGGCACGGGGCGGATGTTGTTGGTGATATCTCTCTGTGCGTGCCGGGACTGCACAACGTTTATAACGCTCTTGCAGCTATTGCGGTGGGCTTTGAACTGGATGTGCCGTTTACACAAATAGCCGAGGCTTTGGCGAGTTTCACCGGGGCCGGCAGACGGTTTCAGTTCAAAGGAGAATTCGGGGGCGTAATGGTGGTTGACGATTATGGCCACCATCCGACCGAGGTTAAGGCGACGTTAGCGGCAGCGAAGATCGGTTCGGGCGGAAGACGCATCGTGGTGTTGTTTCAACCGCATCGCTATAGCCGTACTCATGATCTGATGGAAGAGTTTGCGCGCTCTTTCAACAACGCCGACACGCTCTTTGTGACGGACATCTATGCTGCCAGTGAGGATCCGATCGAAGGAACCACTGCCGAAACGCTGACCGCGGCGATCAAACGCTTCGGTCACAAGGACGTTCGTTACGTGGGAGCGCTGGAAAACGCTGCTGCGGCTCTGCGAGACCATGTGCAACCAGGAGATTTGGTTCTTACTTTAGGAGCGGGTACGGTCAGCCGTGTGAGCGATCAATTGCTGGAATTACTTCGCGAGCGAAGCGAAGCGAAAAGTGTGTAACGCAAGCCATGGCCGAAGCTGACGAACAAGAAAACTTCCGAGAACGCGATCTGGCGCTGGAGCAAATCGCAACGCGACTAGGCGTGCGCGCCGAACGAGGGCGGCGCTTTGCGGAGTTAACAAGCTTGCGCGTCGGCGGCGCAATTGACTGGGTCTTGTCGCCCGGGACGGAAGCGGAAGCCGCGGCCCTCGTGCATGAAATGGACCAGGCTGGAATCGGCTGGCGAGCGCTGGGCTCGGGCAGCAACATTCTCGCCGACGATGGTGAGCACCACTACGTAGTTTTGAGCCTCAAGGAATTAAAAGGTGAACTTGGTTTTGTTGGGGAGCGCGTATCCGTTCCAGCCGGTTACTCCCTGCCGCGGCTTTGTGTAGATGTTGGGCGTCAGGGACTTTCGGGAATAGAGGGCCTTGGCGGAATCCCTGGCACTGTCGGCGGCGCACTCTGGATGAACGCAGGCGCCTATGGTCATGAGATAGGGACAGTCACAGAGACGGTGCGTGTGGCACGTGACGGGCAAGTAGTTGAGATTCCGGGAAGCGACATTCAGTGGAATTACCGCCACACATCTTTCAGAGAAGGCGAATTGCTACTCGGCGCAACTTTGCGATTAACACCTGATGACCCGGAAAAAATTCGCGCGCGAATGGAAGACGCGAAGTCCAGGCGGATGGCGACGCAGCCACATGGATCACGGTCTGCCGGCTGCTTCTTCAAGAATCCACCTGCCGGCACCACCGGGACCGGAAAGATCATCGATGAGATGGGGATGAAGGGATCGCGACGAGGCAGCGCGGTCATTTCGCCTGTCCATGCGAATTTTATTGTTACCGAGGGTGAAGGAGCGCGAGCCGAAGACGCGCTCGCTCTCGCTGAAGAAATTCGTGAGCGCGTCAAGCGCGAACATGGAATCGAGCTGGAATATGAAGTCGAACTGTGGCGGGCAAATGAGCCTAAAACCAAGCCAGAGGTCGATGACTCGTCCGGCGAGTTAAATCGAAAGGAATCGACGTGAGAGAGCAAGTCATCGCACACAAAGTTGGTAACCGCAGCGGCCTCGGCGGTCAGCGTCGTTCGACTGGCACTCAGCGACCGACGCGGCGTGAGAGTGGCGCCGAGGCGCTGGGGAGACGTATCCGCGGAGTGCTCGGTTATGTGCCGGCCGTCCTCAAACTTGTCCTGGCGATAGTTGTCGGAATTCTCATTTTTGCGGGTTATCGCGCGGCAGCGTCTGCGAGTTTCTTCCAGGTTCGCAAGATCGAAGTGCAGGGCACCTCCCGAATTTCTGCGGATGAGGTTCAGGCAATTCTTCGTAAAGAAGTTGAAAAGACCGGAGTATGGAAAGCTGATCTCGACGGAATAAATGCGCGGCTCGAAAGCGTGCCATGGATAAGAACCGCAGTTGTTTCCCGGGTATTACCGGATGGGATCCGTGTTCGGATCACCGAGCGTGTGCCCCGTGCGGTCGTGCGTACAACATCAGGCCGCTTTCGCTGGGTTGATGACGATGCGGTGCTGCTGGGCGAAATGTTACCAACGGATCAAATACCAGCGTTTTTTCTGCGTGGCTTGAACGAGGAAGATTCGGAAGCCGCGCGTAGAGAAAACCGCGAGCGAGTGGCGACGTTTTTGGCGTTGCAGCGAGCGTGGGACTTAGCCGGGCTATCCGAACGCGTTAGTGAAGTAAATCTGATCGACGTTCGTGACGTCCGCGCACAGTTGGCAGGAGACAATGCACAAATTGAGGTTCGGCTTGGTTCTCAGGATCATGGCAAGCGTTTGCAGGACGCTCTAAACGTTCTCGATAGTCAGGGGCAGTCGCTGCACGGTTCGCTTATCAGTTACATCGATCTGAGTCAGGGCAAGAGAGCGATTGTTGGCCTGACTTCCGGTGTTCATACCACCAGCTATAGCGCTCGAGTTTCCAATACGTCGACTGAATCGACCGGCGAGAAGAATACCGATCGGGATTCTGCCCTGGCTGCGGGGCGTGACAATGTAAGTAGCGACACGGGCGCAGGCGAAAGCAAAACGAAGAGAGACCGCGGCGATAAGTCGGCTATGTTGGAAAAGAACTCCGACAAATTGAAGAGGGTGGATCGCCGCAACCGATGAATCGGGAAACGATCGCGGAAGTGGTTTTACCCGAGGAGCACTGCTAAATGGCCAAGCGCACGCAACACACAATCGGTCTCGATATAGGGACGAGTAGGGTGACGTGTATTGCTTGCGAACCTGGGGAAGGCGGAATGCTCAACATCGTCGGGATCGGAGAAGCCGAGGCGCGGGGACTAAGAAAAGGAGTGATCGTTAATCCTGACGCGGCGGTGGATGCGATTAAGAAAGCGGTCGAAGAAGCTGAGCGAATGAGCGGGATACAAGCTGAAGAAGTCACGATCAATTTGGCCGGCTCGCACATTCTTGGCCTCAATGGCCAGGCAATTGTGGCCGTGTCTGGGCGTGACCGAGAGATAAACGCGGAGGACGTGCGCCGGGCCATAGATTCTGCCTGTGCGATTCAACTGCCGGCCGGCCGCGAAATAGTGGACCGCCTGCCCCAGGAGTTCATCGTTGATGATCAGGATGGAATCAACGATCCAGTCGGCATGATCGGGGCGCGGCTGGCCGTTAAAGTCCACATTGTAACCAGCCCCGTAACGGCGCGGCAAAATGCAATTAACGCAGTAAATCGGGCCGGTTTGATAGTGGCTGACATGGTTCTGGAGCAACTCGCCGCGGCAGAAGCTTCACTGACCGAAGACGACAAGGAATTTGGCGCCGCCCTGGTCGATGTGGGAGCGGAGACCACGGGACTAATCATTTATCAGCGGGGAGCGGTGCAGCACACAGCGGTGTTTCCACTGGGGGGCTCGCATTTCACCAACGACATAGCTTTTGGGCTGCGCACGCCAATTCCAGATGCGGAAAAGATCAAGCGCACAGTGGGCTGCGCATGCAGCACTTCGTTAACAGAAATTCAGCGCAGTGAGTTGGTGGATGTTCCTTCGGTGGGCGGCCGCGCAACGCGCCAGCTTTCTCGGCAAATCCTTTGCGATATTTTGCAGCCGCGCGCGGAAGAAGTATTGATGCATGTCGCTGATGAGATCAAAGACGCCGGCTGGGAACGACAGCTCTCGAGTGGCGTAGTGTTGACGGGCGGCGGCGCGTTGCTTAGCGGCATGACTGAAATCGCGGAGCAAGTTTTCGACGCTCCAGTTCGCGTGGGTTACCCCGAGAGAGATCGCTTTGGTGGGTTAATTGAAGACGTGCAAAATCCGGCATGGGCCGCGGCTGCCGGACTCGCCCTGGTCGCCAATCGTTCTCAAGCCAGCGAACTTCGCATAACGATGAGTCGTCGAGGCTCAACCGGTAAGCTCACGCACTTTGTTTCGAGATTTCGCAATCGTTTCAGTAGTATTTTTTGACAAGTTGTTGTATGCTTTCGCCCCGGTCGCACAAGATATAGTCCGCAACATATCGATGCCGATGGCGCGAGCAACCCAACATAGAAGGAAGAAGCCCTGGAAGCCTTCCCGCTTCGGAAGAGAGGAAATGACTATGGTAGAGGACGCTCGTTTGAATAGAGGCATCAATATTTTCATTGATGACGAACCGCCGCTCACCGGTGCGCGCATAAAAGTGATCGGTATCGGTGGCGGCGGCGGCAACGCAGTTAACCGCATGATCGAAGCCGGCATCGAGGGCATTGAATTCCTCGTGGCGAATACCGATCTCCAGGCGTTGAAGCGATCGAAAGCGCCAATAAAAATTCAACTTGGCAGCAGGCTCACAAAGGGACTCGGAGCGGGCGCCAATCCTGGCGTGGGACGTGAAGCTGCCCTTGAGGATACCGACAAAATTATCGAAGTCCTTGAAGGGGCAGACATGGTTTTTGTGACGACCGGCCTTGGTGGCGGCACTGGCACAGGTGGGGCGCCAATCATCGCTTCGCTCGCGACAGAACTGGAAGCGCTGACAGTCGCCGTGGTTACCAAGCCTTTTCATTTTGAAGGGCGCCGCAGAATGCAACAGGCAGAACAGGGGTTGCGTGAGTTGCGTGAGTGTGTGGACACGGTGATCACCATTCCAAACGAACGCCTGCTCCATACTGTAGACAAAGACTCCTCTTTGGCTGACTCTTTTGGAGTGGCCGACGATGTTCTCCGTCAGGCCGTACAGGGAATCAGTGATCTGATTACAGTGCCCGGGTTGATCAATCTCGACTTCGCAGACGTCAAATCGATCATGCAGGGAATGGGCATGGCCCTGATGGGTGCGGGCCGCGCGCGCGGAGACAATCGGGCGATAGAGGCGACGCAACAGGCAATCTCGTCGCCACTGCTCGAGGAGGCAACTATCCATGGTGCGAAGGGCGTGCTCATTAATATTACCGGTGGACCAGACCTGACGCTTTATGAAGTGAACGTTGCGTCAACGATTATTCGCGAGGCAGCCGACGAAGATGCAAACATCATCTTCGGTGCAGTGATCGACGAGAACCTCCGCGACGAGATGAAGATCACGGTGATCGCTACCGGGTTTGGACAGGAAGCAGTGGCAGTGGCCTCCGCTACGGCAGTGTCTAGTTTACCGGCGAGCGCACCTCGTTTCGTGCAACGTCCGTCCGACGATTTGCCGCGACCCATGATGCACGCCCGTCCTGACGATCTCGATGTGCCTACATTCATTCGCAAGAAAGCTGACTAATCAATTCAAACCTTTGAAAGTAAAAAGGAAGGCGAAATAGGGAGCCTTCCTTTTTCCTTTCAACCGACGCCGGGCCTCCGCGGGCAGAGACTTTCCCCTTTGCTTTTTGAGTCCCGCTTGTGTAGCATGACGTCATTCCTTGCAGGTTTTCCCTTTCGGGTAAAGTTCGCCTTCTCCTCGGATGGCCGCAGCCTGCGAGTGTACTGTGGTTCGCGTAACCCATCCCCGCCAAATGTGCGTGGCGCGATCGATTTTTAATCCGTCTTAATTTTTTGGAGGTAAATAAACAAGTGAGCAACCGTAAACTCATCAGAACCACGCTTGCCGAGGTGAAGGGAAAGGCACGCGAAGTGCCGCAGCCCAGGGAGCGTACCAATGGCGGTCCCCAACGAGGACCTGGCAGCGACAGCGGCAGAGACCCAGGCAGAGACTCAGGCAGAGACTCCGCACGTGCGGCACAACAGGCGGCCATTCAGGTGCGGAAGCGAACGCCACCGCCGATGGAAACCAACGCCGAGCTGTTCTATTACAAGAAGCAGATCGATGCGCATACGCCTATGGTTATTGTGCTGCTTGACGGCGAAGAGATTGAAGGAACAATCGAGTGGTATGATCGTGGTGCGCTGAAGGTCAACCGCAAGTCGGCTCCCAATCTGCTTCTTCTCAAGAGGAATGTCAAATACATGTACAAGGCCGACGAGCGCTTTGAACCGGCCGCGGAGTAAAGACACGCCGGCGCCTGTTCGGATTCCTGACCCTCTTCCAATCTCCAGTAGTTGTCGGCCCAGTCTCCACTAATGAGGCAGTTTGGCAAAAACTCATCTCATTCAGGTCCTCGCCAGTGCCGATCTTTGCCGCGAATCGCTGTCACAATGGGCGATCCGGCGGGGATTGGTCCGGAAGTAGTTCTGAAGGCTGTTGCGGAAGCAGATATCCGCCGTGTCTGTATTCCGATAATTATTGGCGACGCCCAGTTGCTAGCCCACACGGCCCGCACTCTCGACCTTCAATCCGGTTATGACATTGTTCGCCTGGGAGAACCCATTCCCGAGCAACTGTCGGAACCGATCATCTTTCATCTGGATAACATCAACGGTCTTGTCGAGCCTGGCACTGAGTCTGGAGCGGCAGGAAAAGCCGCGGGCAGCTATATAGAAGCGGCGGTCGAGTTGTGCGCGGCGGGAAGCGTTGATGCGATAGCTACGGCGCCAATCAATAAGCGATCTCTATTCCTGGGGGGCTACAGCTTTCCCGGCCACACGGAGTTTCTGGCTCATCTCACCGGCAGCGAGGAATATGCGATGGCTTTTGTTGCCGCGAATCTGCGCATCGTCCTAATTTCAACGCACGTGCCGTTGGCCGAGGCAATAAGACTGGTGGAACGAGATCGCATCATCCGCACGATCAACCTGACGAATCGAGAACTGAAACGATGGGGCATTGAGCGACCGCGATTAGCGATGGCAGCCCTAAACCCGCACGGCGCCGAGGGTGGCTTATTCGGGATGGAAGAAACCGCAGAAATTGCCCCGGCGATCGAGGCCTGCCGTACTGTTGACGAAATCAACGTCCAGGGCCCGTTCTCTGCCGACACAGTATTTCTGCGGGCCTCGCGAGGCGAGTTTGACGCGGTAATCGCTTGTTATCACGATCAGGCTATGATTCCCGTGAAATGCCTTTCGTTTGGCGAGGCGGTGAATGTTACTCTGGGCTTGCCGTTCATTCGCACGTCGGTCGATCACGGAACGGCTTTTGACATTGCCGGTAAAGGAGTCGCAGAGCATTCAAGCATGATTGCGGCGATTAAACTCGCCGCCGAATTATCTAGTAGCGCCGGCGAAAGCAGCCATACGGTGGAAGTATAGAAAATTAAACCATGAGCAACGACAACAATGAGAAGCGCCGGATTCTGGTAGCTGACGACGATCCGGCAATTCTGCGTTTAGTTTCCGCAATACTCGAAAAAGAAAACTACGGCGTCGTCGCCGCCCGGGACGGACGAGAGGCTTACAAGATTCTGCAGAGTGATCCAAACTTCACCGCAGCAATACTTGATGTGGTGATGCCGCACATCTCCGGGCCTGAGCTGGTGCGTTACATGAAGGCCGAGGAGCGACTCATGAAGATTCCGGTAATGATGATGACTGCCGAACAGGATCCCAAGCTTTCCTCGGACAGTTTTTCTGCCGGCGCAGTGGTCTTCCTGCCCAAGCCTTTCACGACCACGCAACTGCATATCATGCTGCAGATGCTAATTGGCAAAGCTAGTAGTTAATTCGAGCACCTCTATGAACGCCGGGAAGATTAGGACACCCCTGCTATTTACCTTGCTCGTCTGCTGTCTTACAGCCTTCACCGCGGCAAACGCTCGAGCAGATTTAACTCCCAAACAGGCGCGTAAGGCGATCACGCGTATGGCTGGCTTTGAAATTAAGAGCGACTCGGTCCGCGTGAAGACTGTCACCACAACGAAAGCAGGAGAAGCCGAAGTATCGGCCGAGATCAGAACCGTCTTCAAGTTTGCACAGGACCAGCGGGGAAGATGGCGCGTTGCGGAAATTAGAACGGGTCAAGATCGCTGGGAAGAGATCGATGTAATCGCAACCGCACTCAGGACGCAGGTTGTCACCGGCGGGTGCCAAGCGCCCGATCCACCAGCCAGAGGTTCGCTGGCGGTCGATCCCAGCGTGAAACGCGCGCGTTGCTTGTTGGGAAGTCTACTGGGTGTGGAAATTCCTTCTGATGCAGTTCGGATTCAGGAAGTAGACCCAATGCCGGTACCCCTCGCCTCACAAGCGTCCGCCACGGTTGTAGCCTGGGTGAAAGTGGATGCTCGGCTTCTCAACGATAAGACCGGTTGGCGCGTAGCGGAGTTGCGGACCGGAAACAGCGACTGGGTCAAACTCGAGCCAATCGTAGCCGCAGTTAACGAAGAGAAACAGAAGCAGGCCCGTGCCGAGCTGGAATTGATGGCCAGGGCGCTCGAGAAGTATCGCAAAGATCACGGCTTCTACGTTGTTTCCGACAGCGAGGCCGTAGCCATCGACCACCTTAGCCCGCGCTATCTGGTGCAGGTGATTCGGGTGGATCCCTGGCACCAGCCTTACAAGTATCTGGGCGAACGCGACCACTTCACGCTGCGCTCCGCCGGTCCGGATGAAAAAGCGGACACTCCGGACGATATTGTCCTCAACCAAGCGCGCTAATTTCCGCCCAGAGATTAAAGACCTTCACCAAACCCTAATGAGAATTCAAGAAGCCTTATCGCTGGACTAAACTCTTTGCCCAAACTAGTGCAACAAGCCCGCAACAGAAAAGTTACTTGAAAGTTACTTGACTGCCCAAAAACACAAAGTAAAATTGC
>DASXQM010000223.1:0-6509 GCA_036507195.1 Pyrinomonadaceae bacterium
TGAAAGCGTTTGCCGCCGGCTCGCAGGAGCCTTCGCGACTCCTTCAGAGTTCGCGAATACCATAGGTGAACTGGAATCCCAGGGTTGCTGCAACCCTGGGCTGGAGTTAGCCAACGCCTGCAGCGTACTTGATGAAGGCCATGTAAGGGCTCGCACCGCTCGGGGTGCGCAGCCGCATCACGGGTGTCTTGAAGCTTTCTCTTAGACCACACTCTCCTAACTAGGCTATAATTCGTCTGATCTTTTGCAAACCCCGATAAGGATCGACAAACTTGGTACAAACACCACAAGTAGCCAGCAAGTACGCCGGAAAACGACTCCTGATCGTCGATGACGATGCCGACATGCGTCTGCTGCTGGCTGAGTATTTTCGCCGGCTCGGATTTCAGGTAGAGGAGCGCGAAAGCGGCGCGGAAGCACTTGAACCCGCGACCACCGGCCGGTTTGATTGTTTTATTCTGGATGTTTCGATGCCCGGTATGACTGGCTTTGAACTGCTAAAGCGGGTGCGGGATCGAGGCGTGCAAACTCCAGCGCTTTTTTTGACCGCTCACGATGCGCTCGACTACAAAGTGGCGGGCTACGAAGCCGGCGCTGACGATTATTTGGCGAAGCCGTTTAGTCCGCGTGAGCTGGAATTTCGCGTCGAAGCTCTCTTGAGACGCACGGGCGGCATCCAGCCCGAGACTACCGACGAACGTGTACAGGTTGGTGACCTGGTGATCGACAAGCGACGCCACGAAGTAATCAGGCAAGGCGCTCGCATCGATCTTACGCCGTTGGAATTTCAAATTCTGGAGTTGCTTGCCTCTGAACCCGGCCGCGCCTGGTCGCGCAATGCGTTGCTCGATAGAGTTTGGAGCACTGAGTATGAGGGCTACCAACGTAATATTGATCCACACATTAATCGGTTGAGGAAGAAACTGGAAACTGATCCTAAGAACCCCCGCTATGTGCTGACCGTCCGCGGCGTCGGATATAAACTAAACGAAGCTCCGTAGCGGACCAACGTTCAGATTCCAACCCGGGGCGCGCCGCAGCCCGCGTGCGGTGGTAGCCCTTCAGGTTGCGGGCTGGGTCAGGACGCAAGCTAAGCCTGGACTCAAAACTAACCAAAGCTTCGCTGGAAGATTGCACGCTGATGTGGGTTCTCAGTTCGCTGATTCTGCTGGTCTGGTTCATTCTAAAGTTCCTCCTGCATAAAGGCGGTTACGTTCATATCCTCCTGATCCTCTCCCTCTCGATGTTTGGTGTTCAGGTTCTGGCCTACCGCAAAACGCGATATCACAAAAAACCCGCCAGGAGTACTGATTCAGTTTGAAGCCGGAAGTTCAGAGTCCAGCCCGGGAAGCGCTGCAGCCAGCGTGGGGTGGAGCGTTTAGGTTGCCATTTCCTCACGCAAACTAAAGCCTGAACCCTAAACTCCATCAGCGCCCACCGGACGGTAACTTGACCCTTTTCCTACCCGTCGGCAACAATGAACGCTGACGAGGCATCAACTACAACGAGGTCCTTTCGGCGAGGACCAGCGTGTTAGCTTTTGACTACTTATAAGGAGTTGCTTGTTATGTGTGCTCGACCCGTTTTGGCGCAATTCGCGATCTTTTTACTATTGGTGGGCGGAGCCTTCTCCGGCGCGACGTTCGCGCAAAGTGATTTGGCCAGGCGCACAATAGCCGTTACTTATCCGCTGGAGGAGACTGTGGTGGTTAAGTTTCGCGGCACGACGTTGTTGCCGCGTCTGAAAGGCGAAGCGAAAGTTAAACGTGGCGGCCGCAGAGGGACGCGGGTCGAGCTCGCCATAGATAACCTGCCACGCGCGAATGAGCTAGGCGGAATTTATACAACCTTCGTCCTCTGGGCCATTTCTCCGAGCGGCAGCGTTGACAATCTGGGAGAAATAAAAAGAGGTGGCAGTCCATACATCGCTTCGAAGCTGGACGTTACTACTCCGCTTCAGACGTTTGCTTTGATTGTGACTGCCGAGCCCCACTTCCTCATGAAAGTTCCCAGCCGCATGGTGGTGCTGGAAAATATCGCGCCGCAACGGCCCGGCAAGAGCCAGATGGAAACCGTCAACGTTCAGTACATCGGAAATTCAAGCGACTATTTTAGGGATCCGCGCGTACCTGAGATCGCTTCGACGGATTACAAAGAAATTCCTGTCTCTTTGCTTGGCGCGCGCCAGGCAGTAAACCTCGCCCGTTTTGCCGGTGCTCAGCAGGATGCTCCCCAGGAACTGCAGGAGGCCGAAGACCTTTTGTTAATAGCCGAGAAAGCCCTGAGATTCGACGAGCCAACGGCTGAGGTCGATGTGAAGGCGCGCAAGGCGACATCCTTCGGCGTGAAAGCCGAGGAAATGGCCGTGTCCCGACGGTCAGCGCGTTTGCGTCGCGAGGATATTCAACGCCGCGACGAGGCGCTGCAGACGGCAGAGAAGACAGCGGAGTCCGGGCAGCGGGAGATTGAGCAACTTCGCGCTGACCTTGACCGCGAACAACGCGCCCGCGAAATGGCGGAAAAAGATGCAGCAACTGCCAACGAGCAATTGCGCGAGCAGCGCAGTGAGGTTGCGCGTCTACGCGACGAATTGCAGACGGTGCGGTCAGAAGGCGAAGCGGCAAAAATTAATCTCGCCCGGATCGAGGGGGCGAAACGCGCGGAAGATGACCGCCGAGACGCCGAAGCGCGGGAACAACGGCGCCGGGCCGCGGAAGCGACATTGAAGGAGACGCTTGGGAAGTATGGGACAGTCAAGGAGACGGCCAGAGGCTTTCAGCTCTTGTTGCCGGAATCGATTTGGAGTGCTCCACGGGCTGCAACTTTAGTTTCCGCCGCGGCCGCGAAACTCGAACCGCTGGCAGCGCTAATCGCAAGTAATCCTGATTACCAGATCGTCATCGAGACCTACACGGACAGCAAAGGGGACGAAGTGTCATTGCAACAACTGACACAGGAGCGCGCGCGCCAGTTATCGGATCGCTTCCAGGCTGCGGGCGTCGACGCTGCGCGCGTTCAAGCTAACGGCATGGGCGCCGCCAATCCACTGGCTACTAATGCTACGCTGAGCGGTAGAGCCCGCAACCGGCGCACGGAAATTACTTTCACGGTGGTTCCTGTCCCAAGAACAGCTAGTAGTCAATAGTTGTTTTTGTTTTGGCCTTGGGTCTTGGGTCTTTGGTCTTTGGTCTTTGGTTTTGGGGGCTGGATCTTTGAACTTTGAGCTTCAGGAGCAGAGCATTTTCCATTTTTCCATTTAACATTAGTCATTTTGTCATTGCCGAGCGCTATCCTTCAGTAAATAGAAAATGAGAAATGATAAATGGAAAATGGAAAATGCCCTCTTCCTGAAGTTCAGAGACCCAAGACCTAAGACCAAAGACCCAGGACCAAAGTTCTTCCAGTAAATGTCCCCACTCGAAGTCCTACAACTTGTTGGCTACTCGATGGGCGCAGTCCTGCCGTTGTGGATGGGATTTCAGCTCGTTTCCCGGCGGCGCAGGTTGAGTCCCATTGAGCGCGTGCTGGTAGCCCTGGCCCTCAGCATGTGCGGCTGGCACAGTAGCAACCTGATCATTACGCTGCACGGGCTCTTTGGACTTAATGTCAACAACTGGGTGACGTTCCTTCGCGTTGCTGACACAGTTGCCGTCGTCTGCATCACCTTCTGTTACTCGTTCCTGCTTCACGTCCACATCCATCTTTGGGCTACCGCCAACGCTCGACCGCTGAAACGAAGCGAGAAGATTCGGATTTACCTCTCCTACGCGCCCACGCTCTTTCTACCGCTCGCCATCTATAAGATTTGGACGCATCAATACGCGCCCATGCTCCAAAGAGTCCACCTCTTTGTGATACCGATGGCGGTTTGGATCACTTACGTGCTGGGCGTTATCGCTATCACTGAATTATTGATTGCGAAGCGGACTCGGAATCTGAGCGAACAACGAATCATGCGAACCCTCGCTGCTTCGTTTGTGGTTATTGGAATTGTGATTCTCGCGGCGCTGGCGCTGGGTCTTGGTGAAGGTACTCAACTCGGCTTATATCTAAAGACGATTGCGAATTTAGGCTCTCTACTCCCTTCGGCCCTGCTCGCCTACTACATCTATCGTTACCGCTACCTCGAGTTGATCATTGAAGAAAGTTTGATTGTGGCGTCGTTTGCCGCGGTCGTTCTCACGATCTATATCTACGGAATAAGAACGATAGGTGACTGGATGACATCGCGCTACGGCTTGCGCGCCGGAGTGCTGGAGGCACTGCTGATTCTCGGCCTGGCGCTCGCAGCCGCGCCGCTGCGAGGCTGGCTGGAAAAGCGGTTTCATAAGTTGTTTGAACGCGAAGCCGCGCTCTATCGCCAGATTGTTTCGCGTATTAGTTCCCACTCCGGCCAGTATAAACAGTTGCCGGACCTGCTCGATTTCGTCGAACGACAAACCACGACGGCGCTGAATCTCCGCGGCGTACGTATCGTGATCAATGATCGCGAAGCGGGAGAAGATGAGGAGCAAAACGATGCCAGCAGCAATAACAACGCGGACGCAGAGGTAACTCAAACCCGAAATTCCCGGCCGGTTAGCCCGGCAGGGTTGAGAGCGCCAGGGAGGGGTCAGATTTCAACCGCACCCTGGGTTGAGCAGATACTTCAATTGTCGAGTCGAAATGGTTGGTCACCAGTGGAAGACAATCCGTTGCTGGAGAAGAACGGATACACCATTGCCTATCCACTCAGGCGCGACGAAAGAGTCTCCGGCGTTCTACTTGTAGATGCGGCCGCGGGAACGTTGACCGAAGACACCCGCTCGGTTCTTGAGATACTCGCCGGCCAGATTGCGATTGCGATTGAAGACTGCCGTCTGGTGGAAGAGAACGTCCGCCTCGAAAGAAGACTTGCCGAACGGGAGCGCCTCGCGACTCTGGGCCAGATGGCGGCTACCGTTGCGCACGAGATAAAGAATCCGTTATCGGCAATCAAGTCGATTGCGCAGGTAATGAGCGAAGACGAAAGCCTGAGCCATGAGTACGCACGCGATTTGAGTCTGATTGTCGGCGAGACGGACAGGCTGGGCCAGAGCATCACGCAGCTTTTGAGTTTCGCCCGAAAAGAGACTCCGTCGGAGTTGCCTTCACGAGCCGAGCAACTAATCAACTCCGTGGCGCGGTTGTTTCAGGTGAGCGCCGAGAAACAGGGAATCACGCTGAGCGCGAGAATTGAAAAAGACGAAGAGCTTGACGGCGCGGCTGTGTCAGCCGTCCGGGTGGCGCTCTCCAATTTGCTCCTCAACGCGTTGCAAGCTACGCCTGCGGGCGGCAATGTGGCCGTCACGCAGAAGATTGAAAACGGGATGATTGTAATATTGGTCGAGGACAGTGGGCCCGGAGTGTCTGACGATTTACGCAAACGTATTTGGGAACCTTTCTTTACTACCAAGCAAAGAGGCACCGGTCTGGGATTGGCGATTGTCCGCAAACGCATGCAGGAGGCCGGCGGGACGGCCCGCCTGGTGCCAGGTGCTAACGGCGCGGGGGCAACGTTTGAGTTGCGCGTGCCGCTCCCCGTACAGAACCGTGAGCGGTAGCGATCGGATGCTGCCACTCAACCTCCGCAGCGCGCGCAATACAGAACCGTGAGCGGTAGCGACCGGATGCTGCCACTCATGCCGAACATCAACTCTTTCATGGAACCGTGCATCGTCGGCAGGAAAGGCCGCTTCGTGTATTCGCGCTTGCAAGTAATCCAGCATCAAGCAAACTTCCCTCACTCCCTAAAAACCTCGAAGTGGCAACTGATGCGGAATTAATATGCCGCTACAGGAATCCAAGAATGATGCAATGCCACACCGAGTTCCAATCGGAACATATTCCGTATGGTTATCTGATCACGTTTCGCGCTTACGGCACGTGGCTCCACGGAAGGCCGGGGTCCGTGGATCGCTTTCATAACGCGTTCAAGGCAAACACTACGCGAATGTTGCGAGAAGCTGGATACTGGAGAAGTGAACGAAGTCCTTGGGTTCGTAAGGGAAGTAAGCGATATCTTTGGACTGAACAGGATTTAGTCAACGCTATAGCTTACGTCTTGTATGATCAGGGCGAACCACTACCTTGACTAAACCGGCTCAGATTGAGTTTGCAACATCCGGTCGCTACCGCTCACGCTTCTGTATTGCGCGCCCTCGCAGGTTGAGTGCTCGGATCCGGTCGCTACCGCTCACGGTTCTGTATTGCGCGCGCTGCGGAGGTTGAGTGCTTGGATCCGGTGGCTACCGCTCACGGTTCTGTATTGCGCGCGCCCTCGCAGGTTGAGTGGCAACATCCGGTCGCTACCGCTCACGGTTCTGTATTGCGCCCGCTGCGGAGGTTGAGTGGTAGCATCCGGTCGCTAGCGCTCACGGTTCTGTATTGCGCGCGCTGCGGAGGTTGAGTGGCAGCATCCGGTCGCTACCGCTCACGGTTCTGTATTGCGCGCGCTGCGGAGGTTGAGTGGTAGCATCCGGTCGCTACCG
>DASXQM010000224.1:0-5969 GCA_036507195.1 Pyrinomonadaceae bacterium
GAATGGGCATGGCCGTATCAGAACCGGAAGCGGTAGCGACCTGGTCCGTGACTGTTACAAAAGAGCTTATTG
This sequence comes from Pyrinomonadaceae bacterium, assembly GCA_036507195.1. Classification (GTDB taxonomy): domain Bacteria; phylum Acidobacteriota; class Blastocatellia; order Pyrinomonadales; family Pyrinomonadaceae; genus PSRF01. The sequence goes on from DASXQM010000224.1 coordinate 73, forward strand.
TAACCGGACCCGGTCGCTACCGCTCCTGGTTCAGTATTTGTTTGGCGCTGCAGCTCGCGCCCTGCTGACGACAAAGCCGGGTAAGCAAAAGTCTGGCATCATGGGTCGACGAATACGGAACGGGGAGCGGTAGCGACCTGGTCCGTGACTGTTACAAAAGAGCTTATTGTAACCGGACCCGGTCGCTACCGCTCCTGGTTCTGAATTTGTTTGGCGCTGCAGCTCGCTCCCTGCTGACGACAAAGGCGCGTAAGCAAAAACTCTGGCAATGTGGGTCGACGAATACGGAACGGGGAGCGGTAACGACCTGGTCCGTGATCATGAGAAATGAGCTATTGTAACTGGACCCGGTCGCTACCGCTCCTGGTTCTGTATTTGTTTGGCGCTGCGGCTCGCTCCCTGCTGAAGACAAAGGCGCGTAAGCAAAACTCTGGCATCGTGGGTCGACGAATACGGAACCGGGAGCGACGAATACGGAACCGCCGACCCCAATACTCAACTTTTGGAGCGCAACCTGATACTGAATTAATAGTTGTCTAAGCGACAATTCTCAGATTGAATCTTTGGCCGGTCACTACCGGTCGCGGTTCTGATACAGTGAAACACTTTTTGTGCAAAGCCACGTGGGACAAGTCCCAATTCTAAACGGAACCACAATCTATGGACGACGGTGGACGCTACTGCAGGTGGACCAGCCCTCGTTGCAGGGCCGTCGTGGCGGCTTGCGTGCGGTCGCTGACGCCAAGTTTGCTGAGGATGTTGTTGACGTGACTCTTGACGGTTGCTTCGCTGATTTTCAGAGTGCCTCCAATTTCCTTATTGCTTTGACCTTTCACTATTAGCTCGAGCACTTCCATTTCCCTGGCAGTCAACTCTGAGCTGGCCATTCTCTCCGCAAGCCTTTCAGCTATGGCGGCGGGGATGCGGCGCGCTCCTGCGTACACAGCCCTGATTGTGGATTCCAGTTCCTCGAAGAACACATCCTTAAGCAGATATCCTTTGGCTCCTGCTTGCAGCGAGCGGTAGATATCTTCGTCGCCGTCATAGGTAGTAAGAACAATCAGACGCGCATCCGGAAACTCTCGGCGAATGGTGCTGATGGCCTCTACGCCGCCGACGACGGGCATCCGCAGATCGATGAGCGTGACGTCTGGTTTGTGTCGGCGATATAAATCGATGGCCTGCTGACCATTGATTCCCTCGGCGATCACTTCCATATCGGCGACAGTGTTAATTAAGGAGACAAAACCCTGCCGCACGACCGCCTGGTCGTCAATTACCATGATGCTGATCTTCTGGGAGTTCACGATTCTTTCTGATTCAAGAAAATAACGGCTTTCAGCGTTAAGGTTACTTAGCCGCTGATCGGCACGTCAACCACGACCTCGGTGCCCGAACCGTTCCCACTGTGGATCGACAAGATGCCACCAATTTGCGCGGCGCGCTCACGCATGCCGACCAACCCAAAGTGGCCTGGTGGTCCATTGCCCGTTGCCTGAGTATTAAGAGTATCAAAACCGCGGCCGTCGTCTCGCACACTGAGGCGTACGCGCCGGGCATCGAAAACAAGGTTAACAAAGATATGCTGTGCTTCTGCGTGTCTCACTGCATTGTTGATAGCCTCCTGACCGATGCGCAGCAGATTATCTTCAACCAATTTTGTCAACGGCCGGAATGTGCCGCCCACCTGGACTTGAATCTCAACCGTGGTTTCGGCTGTCAGGCGACGAGCCGTCTCGCTCAAGGCCGCTGATAGATCCTTATTTTCCAGAGCCTGTGAGCGCAAGTCCCAAACATAGCGGCGTGCTTCGGCGATACCATGTCGAACCAATAGTCTCACGCGGTCCAGGTGCGTCCTGGCGACTTCAGCTTCAGGCGGCAAGGTGCGTGCAACTACTTCCAACTGCACTGAGATGCCCAACATCTCCTGCGCCAGGTTGTCATGAATCTCGCGTGCAATGCGGGTTCGTTCGGCCAGCACTGCGCCGAATTGTGCCTCGATCCGGCGGACGCGCAAGCGATACAGCTGCCAGGCCAGTAGAGCCAGGCCCAGGAGGCAAACCGCGTAGAACCAGTAGGTTTGGTAGAGATAAGGTTTTAGATAAAGACTGAAAGAGGCGCCCGTCTGGTTCCAGACACCATCATTGTTGCTGGCGATTACCTGAAACTTGTAGGTACCCGGCCGCAGATTCGTATAGTAAGCGATGCGGCGCGTCCCCACATCAACCCAGTCGTTATCAAAGCCTTCCAGTTTGTATTTGAAGCGGACTTTCTCTGGCGCAATGAAGCTCGGGGCGCTGTAATAAAAGTCGAATCGGGTTTTGCCCGGCGGCAACTCGATCTTGTCGCTTGCCGTGATCGACTGATCGTCGATGCGGATTTCCTCGATCACTACGGGCGGCGGCTGTTCGTTTATCTTGATTCGCTGCGGATCGATTATCGCCAGGCCCCTGATGGTGGCGAACCAGAGCTTTCCGTCGCTGGCTCTCCATCCGGCCGGATCACCTCCGCCGCTACACTCGCGCGTCATCATGCCGTCTGCGGTGCCGTAAGCAATCGGCGTGATCAAAGAAGTTGTCCCGTTGGCAAAGTCGTTGAGCTCCTTTTTGCTAAGGTGGAAGATGCCCTGACGGCAACTGAGCCACAGGTTATTGCTGCTATCTTCCAGGATTCGATAGATAACATCGTCAAGGAGACCCTGTCGCGTCGTGTAAGCGGTTAGTCGCTCGTTTTTGAGCCGATTTAACCCGCCGCCACTGGTACCGATCCAAAGTGTGCCGTCCGAGTCTTCATAAAGCGAGGTGACGTAGTCGCTCACGAGACCGTCTTTGGTCGTAAAGTTGGTGAACTCTTCGTTCCTCAATCTGCTCAGGCCCCCGAGCGTGCCAATCCACAGGTCTCCTCTGGTGTCCGGGAAAATCGCACTGACAAAATCGTTGGAGAGCCCGTCGACCTCGGTGTAATTTTTAAAAACTCCATCCTTTAATTTCGTCAGGCCGCCGCGTGTGCCCACCCAGAGATTGCCGGCGTGGTCTCCATTGATCGATCTTACAAAAGCATTTGCCAATCCATCAGCGGACGTGTAAGTCCTAAATCTGCCGTTCCGAAACTGACTTAGTCCTTCGGGAGTGCCGGCCCAAAGATTGCCCTGCGCGTCGCCGAACAAGGCTAAAACGGTGTTGCTGGCCAGACCGTCCCGGGTGGTGTAATTTGTGAATTTTCCGTTCTTCAGCAGATTTAAGCCGCCACCGTCAGTACCGATCCAGACAGCGCCGGACTCGTCCTCGTAAACCGACTTGACGAAGTCGCTGGAAAGGCCGTTTCCTACTGTATAGGTCGTGAACTTTGTGTCCTTTAATAGATTGACCCCACCCGACTCCGTGCCAACCCAGAGGCTCCCTTCGCGATCCTCGACAAGGGAAAGGATGGTGGTAGAAAGTCGTTCTGCGGGATTGAACCCAGTGAAATGATTGTCCCGGAATCGGCTCAGACCGCTGGCCGTGCCGACCCACAGACTGCCTTCACGGTCCGCAAATAAAGCCATTATTCGGTCACTAGGGAGTCCGTCTCGCGTGGTATAGGTAGTGAAGCGACCACCGCTGAATGAGCTCAGGCCCGAGAGAGTGCCGAACCACAGGCGACCGTCGCGGTCCTGCTGGATCGATCGCACGCTGTTGCTGCCAAGCCCGTCTCGCACAGTGTAATTCGCAAATTTACCGTCTTTAAGCCGCCCTAACCCGTAAGGAGTGCATATCCAAAGCGCACCTTCGGTATCCTCGAACAATGCCTGGATGCTGCCACCGATTAACCTCTCCTTCGTAGTGAACGTAGTAACGGTGCCGCCCTTGAAGAGGCCTAATCCTGTAGCCGTAGCAACCCACAGGTTCCCTTCACGATCTTCATAGACTGCCTGGATCGTATTGCTGGGAAGTCCCTCATCCGTGGTAAAAGCCGTGAACTTGCCCTCAAACAATCGGACCAAGCCCTCGGCGGTGCCAATCCACAAAGCGCCTCGCCGATCGGCCAATAAGGTGCGAATGTAATTGCTCTTCAGCTGTACAGTATTCTGCTTGTTAAAGACAGTAAACCTTACGCCGTCAAAACGAGCCAATCCCTCTTCGGTGCCGATCCAGATATAGCCGTCACCGGTCTGTGCAATTGAGTGAACCGTGTTTTGCGGCAACCCGTTCTCAGTTAGCCACATTTCATGCCTAAACTGAGAAAGCTCTCTGTTGGAATCGAGACCGAGAGCCGTGCCGCTGCAGAGCAGCAGCAGGACACAGAGATGACTAAGCCGGCGAGACGTCAGTTCGTGAACACAACTTGATCGGCGCATTGATTCGCTGAACCTTCAACATCCTCATGAAAGCCTCTGAGGGGTCATTTTCCGAATACTGTAGCATTCTCTCAAGGTGTTGTAATCATATCGGTACCGGTAGACAGCACGCCAAAAATCACCTTGAACAAAACGCGAGAATAAAAGAGAATGGCTCCACAGTTTCTTCAAACCAGGATCTCGTCGGACAAAACCGAGGCATGAGAACCATAGCGCCTATATTGCTAGCCGTAATCTGCATTCAAAACTTTTGTCTGCCCCCACAACAAACCTTTGCAGCTCCGCAGACTGATCCGGGAAGAGCGATCGTCGACGTAGCTGACAGCGAAGGTTTTCTGCGGGTGGCGATGCGCGTGCCCAAGCCGGTTAGAGAGAATGCGGCGCGCGTTGAAACTCTGCTAAAGCGGATGACTCTTGAAGAAAAGATCGGCCAGATGACCCAGCTGGAAATAGGGGTGGTCGCCGCCGGCAAAGATCAAGACATTCAAATCGATCCTGCGAAACTCGAGAAGGCGGTCGTTAAGTACGGTGTCGGGTCGATTCTGAACGTCAGCGGCGAAGCGCTATCGGTTGAAAAGTGGCGACAGATCATTAGCCAGATTCAGGAGGCGAGTCGGAAGACGCGTCTGAAGATCCCAGTCATCTATGGCATCGATACAATTCACGGTGCGAACTACATCAAGGGCTCGACGCTCTTTCCGCAGGAGCTTGGCATGGCGGCAACCTGGAACCCCGCGCTGATGCAACGTGCTGCTGAGATCGCAGCCGCCGAGACGCGTGCCGCCGGCATCCCCTGGACGTTTTCGCCCGTCCTTGATCTTGGACGGCAACCCTTATGGCCAAGGTTTTACGAAACCTTCGGCGAAGACCCGTATTTGTCCAAGGTCATGGGCGTTGCTTTCGTGCGTGGCATGGAAGGAAACGACATCTCAGGCGCCAATCACATCGCCACGAGTTTGAAGCACTACATGGGGTATAGCTTTCCCCTCAACGGACGTGATCGCACGCCCGCCTGGATCCCCGAGAATTACCTGCGCGAATACTTCCTGCCGGCCTTTGCCGCCGCCGTCAAAGCCGGCGCGCGCACAGTGATGGTAAATTCCGCGGAGATCAACGGCACTCCCGGTCACATCAATCGTCAGGTGCTCACTGATATCCTGCGCGGCGAACTGGGCTTCAAGGGATTCGTTGTTTCGGATTGGCAGGACATTCAGAAGCTGGTCACCGTGTGGAAAGTCGCGGCTGACGAGAAGGAAGCGACGCGCCTGGCAATTATGGCCGGCATAGACATGAGCATGGTGCCTCAGTCTTACAGCTTCAGCGATCTTTTGCTCCAGCTGGTCAATGAGGGCAAAGTGCCGCTGTCGCGCATTGACGAGGCGGTGCGCCGCATTCTCCTGGTCAAGTTTGACCTAGGCCTATTTGAAGATCCGATGCCCATACCAACCATTGGGTTTGCGACCAGTGACTCGCGCCAGGTTGCTTTGCAAGCGGCGCGCGAATCACTGACGCTGCTCAAGAACGACAGCGCTGTTCTGCCGCTGGCAAAGGATCGCAAAGT
>DASXQM010000225.1:0-6405 GCA_036507195.1 Pyrinomonadaceae bacterium
GAAGCGCGCCAACAATTGACTCACGCCAACACTACCATTGAGAGAGTTGCCGCCGTGCGCGCTTTGGCAGATTTTTCTGGCGACTTAACCACCGCCTCTTTGATTGGAGCGCTATTCGACGAAGACGATGATGTTAGACGAGCCGCCGTTGAAACACTTTCTCAGGTCGGTGCTCCCGACCTCGACACCGATTCTCTCGACAAGCTCTTCGGTAAGGCTTCGGAAGCGGAAAGTGTCATAACTACCTCAGACGAGAATCTCTCCTTACAACCGATTTTGTGCAATACGGAGCAAGACGATGCCCTGTCATTGCTCGCGGCCAGGTTCGATGACGATTCGCCAGCAAATCGAAGCGCCGCAGCGCTAGCACTTCGCGAGCTTGCGCCGCATCAGGCTGGCGCGCTGTTCGAGCGAATCATTGAATTATCTCCCCCGGATAGGCGTGCCCGGGTTGCCGAAGCAATCGTGGATTCAGGTTTGGGAGCTGAGGCGATTTACGAACTGGGCAGTCACGACCGGCAGAGCGCACATGGGGCTCTCTGTTTCCTTTTCCTAATGGCCAAGCTTAAGGCCGTTCGGCCTCTCGTTGAAGCGATCGAGCAACATAAGAGTCCCCAAGTCCGAAGAGCACTGGTAAGGATTCTGTACCTGAATGGCCAGTCCGAGATTGCGGAAGCGGCCGCAAAGCGCCGCTTAGGCATTTTTCCGCAGCATTATCGAAGGGTGTATGCCAGCCTTTGAGGCGGTCACCACTTCTCCGCTTTTCCCGGGACTTAACGGTGTTTGTTTTAGATCAGTGCTGTTTGTCGCTCGTCTTAATTTGACTGTTGCAGGGCGGTTTCTGGTTTCGACTGAGAATTAGCTCTTTAGTACTCGTAGAAATCATAGTATTGCGCGACGAGAGCTACGCACTTGACAGTAGGTTGAAGGTGGGCAGTAGTTGCTGGATCCGATATGCGCGCTGGCCACAAACGGTGTTGACTTGACTGACGGCTGACGATATACTCGCCGCCACTTTCTTCGAGCCGGCGAAGTCAAGTCACATGACGAACATTCTCTCATCTAAATTGAGAGGGGGGACACACTCTTGAAATTCAAATATCAAAAGAGCCTAGTCGCGACGGCTATCCTCTTAATAATTACGGTGGCACAGGTGTACGTTGCCGCAGGCTTCACGAACGCGAGTTCGGACGGGAAGGCAGCAACGATGCTGGCGCAAATCATGGGCGTGTTGACGACCCGTGACAACAAGCCAATTACAATCAATGGTGCGGCTGCGGTTAGTGGCGCAACTATTCCGAGCGGCGCCGAGATTGTTACGCCGGATGGTGTGGGCGCTACGTTGAGGCTTGGCCCCTTAGGCAGCTTGTGCATCGCTCCGGGCTCGCAGGTAACGGTCGAGTTTGACCAGCAGGGCACGGCTGGGATGATCAAGGTAACTGTCACGGCGGGTTGCGTAATTCTCAGCACGAATAAGGACACGACCGGAACAGTTATTACACCTCAAGGCACAGCAGGACAAACTGGGCCGTCGACGAGTGGATCATTGGATGTATGTTCACGCCTGGGCACAGCCCCTCTCGTGAACCAGGGAGCAGCAGTTGACGCCGGTGCAGGAGCCTCAGCAGTGGATTGTGGTGCTGCAGGCGCCGCAGCTGCCCCACCAGGCGGAATCCCGGCCTCTGCGACCGTGGCAATGATCGGCGGTGGCGCCAGCGCTTTGTATTTCTTGTTTCGCGGCGGCAACCCGAGCCCATCTGGTCCATAAGCGGAATGGGTTTCGCTACTTAAGCGGCCCCCGCATATCGTCATGAACGAAGTCAGCGTACGCTTTTGCGGTACGCTGACTTCGACTTGTTTTGGGCCCAATGGTGAAGAAGAGCCAGAAGAAAAAGACGAAGAAGAAAAAGACCGCGCTGGTCGTCTGTCGCGATCGAAAGGAATTCTGGACTACGCAGAAGCAATTCTGGCAGTGGATCCGAGAAGGCGTAATCGTGAAGACTTCCGATAAACCGCTTACCGGCGCTTTCTTGAGAGAATACGAAGAACTGATGGTGTTGGTAAGTAACACCGTCCTGAACCTGGCGCACCCCAACCACATGCGCGAAGCCCTGGCATCGCGAAGAATCGGGTTGGGCCGAAAGTAGTTGCCGTACTCATCAGGCTACTCTCGTGTTCAAGCATTTCGCCTCAGCTTCTAAGACTCGGATGTTGCTTACGAAGGAGAGGGATGGTCAGTACTGAAACATCTCGTCGCAGGTTTGCTGGCACTCTTTTCTCCGTGGTAGCCATAATCATCTTACTCGGCTTGACGTGGCGCTCAAGTCAAACAGGGTTAGGCAGTTTCTACGCGCGCTACGCGGCGGCAACGAATCAAATCAGCGTCGCTGACGCGGCCGTTACACTGAACGGCAGCAACGCGGATGGGCATTACGTGCGGGCAACACTTCTTGAACCGACGAACTTGCCCAGTGCGATCCGCGAGCATTACGAAGCTGCTAAGGCGCGCCCCGAGGACTACGCATTATGGTTGAGTCTTGCACGGGCGCTTGAATTGAATGGCGACATGCGAACGGCAATCGCGGCCGCAACCCAGGCGATCCCACTGGCACCGTCCTACGCGCAACCACACTATCAACTCGGCAATTTGCTTTTGCGGGCCGGAGAAACGAGAGAAGGATTTGCCGAGTTGCGCCTTGCGGGCATTAGCGAGCCAACTCTCATGCCTGGTATCGTCGATCTCGCTTGGCGCATATCATCCGGCAACCCTGAGTTCGTCGAGCAAGTCATTGCCCCCGCGACGGCCGAAGACAAATTATTGCTGGCGAATTTCTTCAAGGCGCATCAGCAGGTGGACGCCGCTATTAGAATGTTCGCGATGTCCGGCGCAGCTGGAGAAAGCGACCGGCGTGCGTATGTGGGGGACTTGATTGCAGCCGGACGATTCGAAGAAGCGGCCAAACTGTGGAAAGTCGTTAACTCCGAGAGTGTTCAGTATGGTCAGATTCGCGATCCGGGTTTCGAGAAAGCAACCGATTTGGGCGAGCCGGGCTTTCATTGGCGTGCTCCGAAAAATATCGAGGGTGTTCGTTATGCTTTGGACCCCGAAACATTTGTAGAAGGGCGATCTTCTTTAAGGTTGGAATTCACTGGCGGCGCGCCGGTGATGTCCCCCGTTCTGTCGCAAGTTGTACTCGTCGAAGCTGAAAAGCATTATGAACTCCGGTTTTCCGCGAAGAGCGAGTCGCTCGTTACCGGCGCATTGCCGCAAATCTTAATACTAGAAGCCAGTACACGTAGCATACTGGCTCAATCGGTTCCCTTTGAGGCAACCGGCGCCTGGCGCGAATACACCATCCCGTTTGCGTCAGGAGCACAAACAAAAGCAATTGAAATCGTAATTCAGCGGCCGAACTGTGACCGGACACCGTGTCCCATCTTCGGCCGATTGTGGCTGGATAAATTCGCTCTTAGTGAAGGTTGAAAGCCTACACTAGGGCTTAGGTATAATCACCGGCGTGTCGTCATCGACTGGTTCTTCGCCCTCATCCTCTGCCAGACCCATCTTTGGCGATGGTCGAACGCGGACTCTTAATTCCTGATAAGCTTCTTTGACCTGAGTGATATCGCACGGGGTAGGTTCAGCAAGATTATTCGGGACATTTATTTCCTTGAACTTGCCCATCAAAGTAGTTTTTCTCTTGCACTCATAACAATCCAACAACCCCAGATTGTGACCGAGTTCATGCGCCAAGGCTTCGGTCAGAACTTTCGGTTCTGTCAGAAGGGGATCGACCACGATGACTGCGTAGGTAATAATTTGGTTTCGCTTAATACTGAACGCCCGGAGCTCAGTTACATGATGTCTCTTCGTATCGAAGACATGTCCACGGATAATCGTGATGCAACTCTCGCAGTTGAGCGTTTCGTTGGTCTCACCACGAAAATCGAACTTAACGCCTGAGCCCGTCAGGTCTGAAACGGCATTCCAATTCTTTAGTGCCGCGACCAAATAAGGAATTTGTTTGGGAGTAAAGTCGAGGGCGCGCACATAAACTTTCACGCGCGCGTTATGAGGCCAAGTCCAAAAGCCGATTGGCGGCGCTTGTTCGCCAATTCGGCAAGGGGCAGCGGGTTTTTCTGGCTTCGAATTGACTAAATGCGCAGTTAACGAAGAGGCACTAGCCAGCAATAATGCGCCTACGAATATGCTGAACCGCAGATTCACCGTTGATCCTTTAGAAGCGACGCCTAAACGAACTCGAATAACCGCTAAAGAGATGTTGGATGTCGAAAATGGAGAAGGCCGGAGCGTGCGATCCGGATTGTGGCCATACTCCTGAGACGTTTTGCCGGGGTGACTTTGTTTCAACCATTCCGACAGCATTCTTCTGCGCGGTGAAATCCATGAAGCGTGACTTCGGCGCCTCGGTTAGCGAACTTGTTACCTGAACAGCAGACACTGAGTTAGACTGCCGGGCGTTTTCAGAAACCGCTCGAACGGCGTCGATGGTTCCGACGCTTCCTCGCACAATCAGCCTCTCCTGTCGGTACACTTCCTTCACCGTTGCCAGATCACATCGCGAAGGCACGCGCAAACCGTTGTCTTTGTTTAGGCCGGGAAACGCGTTCATAATTGTTTGCCTCTTCTTGCATGAAGTGCAATCCCAAAGGCCGAGACCGTGCGCGAGTTCATGCACCATGAAACTCTTAAGAGCGTCAGGCTTCGTGATTCCGACATCGAGATCAATCCACGCGGAGACCAATAGCCGATCGACGCGATTCATCGGATAGAAAAAGGCGTAATGGTGTCGATCCTGTTTGAGAACTTCGTTGCGACGAATCGTTAGACATGCCTGACAAGTCTGTCGGCTGTCCGTTTCACCTGCGTCGGCGAACGTGACCCCGGAACCGATTTCACCGCTGACCGTGCTCCACGTTGTCATCGCATCCAAAAGCGCCGCTCGCTGCTCGGGAGTGAAGAATCCGCGCACGAAGTAAACCTTGACCGTACTGTCTGCTGGCCAATGGTAGCCGCCTATCGGAGGAGCCTCGCGGTTAGTGGTGCAACTCTCATTGCTTGTCGAAGCCAAGCCTCCCCAACCTGTCGTACTCGTTGAATTGGTGGTTTTGGGCGCAGCAGGTTTCGGCTTTGGGGCGTTCTTTTCGGTGGCCCGAGGGGAAGTGGATTTCTGCGGCGGACTTGACTCTGGTGTCTCACTGGTTTCCGGCGGCACATCGTCCAGTTCGGTAATGTTTACGCGGCTGCCGAAGAGTTGGTAGTCGTAGTACCGCACCTTGATTCGATAGTGGACATCGCGTTCTCTGAAATGGAGTACGTCGTCAGCTTCGGTGCGAACCGGAAAAGCCAGAGAGCCCTTAACGCGATCCCGCCACGTTTCAAACAGCGGAAATCGCTGCTTCCCTTGCGGCTCTACGATTCCCCTAATCTTTACAATCTGGAAAGTATTTGGGTCGAGCCAGACGCGCCCTACGAAAAAGCGTTCGCTCATGTGTTGAGGATCAGGAGAGAGCAGGGGAGTAACATCGATTGCGATTAGCTGTTGCAGGTCGACCGTCTCGATGCCGGAGTAGGTCAAGTTGTACTTGCCGGTTTCAGTGATATCGATTCCCAAAAGTTGCGCGCCGGCGAGATCCTGTATGTCTTCTTTCGTAATTCGCATCTCGCGAATTGTTGATTTCGGATGAAACAATACGCGCTCGATGCGTCGGCCGTGGTTATCAAAGACGAACTGCGAATTTCGTATGTACTCGCCGGTCACTTCACCGTTTGGTCCGATTGTCTGAAGCACGACGTCGCGTTTAAAGGTGTGCTGGTTTAGCGCGTCACGAACCCTCGATTCTGCCACCATGAACTGGGCGACGACTGTCTCGGGCAGCGTACTCCCTGTTTTCGGCGGACGTTCACCCCGTAATTCTAGAAGTGTCGATAACGAGTTAACGGCGGTCTGTTGCGAAAATACAGCTGTGATTTGCGTGGCCAGCGAGACAGCGACCGTTAGGATGGCCGCGAACCGGGTAAGACTTTTCAACATTTGTGTCCTCTCTGAGAGGTGGGCAAGAGGCGTGAATGAGGGAGCGTGTGGCCGCTAGGCGCGGTACGAATTTAGTCGAGGCTGGTCGCCATGAGTGCTCGGGTATTTAGCATGACCTATACGGTGGATTAAGACTGGTCACGATTGGAACTCTTGAAACCTGCGTGAGGAGTTGTCAGGTAGGGTGGATCGCCCAAACCCGACGATCAACATTAGCATTGGGTCGTTGAACACGTCAACGACTTATTGAGTGATGGCAAACACAGTGCAACCGAGAGAGCGCGCGAGGTGGAGAATCAAGCTCTTTCGCCGTTTTTGTTAAGTGATAGTAGCGTCTCAGCCACGTGAG
>DASXQM010000226.1:0-6502 GCA_036507195.1 Pyrinomonadaceae bacterium
ACACATCCTCCAGAGCCGGTTGCTTCGGCGCGATACGTTGTTGTTGCAGTCGGCGAGACAGTAAAGGTTATTGTCTGCGGCGCCGCGGTTTCATTAAGACCCGACCGAGTGTCAATAGTGTTCCCGTTGGAATCTTTCAAGACAACAGTATTGGCCCACTCATAAGTGGCGGTTAGCGATGATGAACCGCCTATCAGGATTGAAGTGGGATTGGCTTCGAGCGAAACGCTCGTTTCACAGCCCACCTGTGACGGGCTCAGCATGATTGTCCCTGAGGGTCTAATGCGGCCTTGGTCGCTGGCTATCGCATCGATCTGGAATTCGAGGACATAGGCTGGCTCGGTGGAAGAGGTCCCCACCATCTGTTGTCTCATGTATTCTCGAAGCACGGCCACGCGTGCTCGCGTTGGACCATAGCCGCGGTTGGTAGCGTAGTTTTCGGCTAAAGGTATTCCTCTTTGCTGTGCCCAGGCGTCGATATTTCCCAAAAGGCTTGTGCATTCGCTGGTTGGATACGGTGTTCGGCCCCCGTCTGGGTTCATAACCGGCTTGCTGGTGCAGGACGGGGAGTAACAGGGTGGATCGAAGGCCGTCAGGGTAGAGGCTCCGGCCATTCCACGTGCTCGAATCAGATCAGCGTTGAATGCTAGCGGAACATCAGTGAGAAGTGACGCCTGGACCGTCGCTGCGCCAGATCGAGCATCCCAGTATGCGCTTTGTTGCGCATTCTGATCCTCAGTGTCCTTGGCACTCGCCACACGCACTTTAGCGGCGGCAAGTGTGATGGCAAAAAGAACAACCATAAACATGATTGCGACGATGAGCGCCGAACCGCGTTCACCTTTTCGCGATCTAACGAGTGTCTTCTGTTGGGGGACGTCGCTTTTCATGGGAATCTCCTGGCGGGAATTCTTTGCTTATAGACTCAACCTACTAGAGAGCGGCCGTGATGCGGCGGGCAGATGAAGATGTGTCACTCCTGCTTCTGAGGTACCAATCAGATCTTTCAAGTCGCTCGTGTCTGCTGAACATTGCATGGCCGCATCAAATGAGATCCGGCCAGCGTTGTAGAGTCTGGCGAGCGACTGATTGAGCGTCTGCATCTGATGTTCGTCTTGACCTGTGGTCATCAAACCGGGAAGTTGATGAACTTTATCTTCGCGGATCAAATTTCTGACGGCGGGTGTGGGCAGTAGAATCTCAAGCGCCATCGCTCGGCCTGGTCCTTCTGTGAAGGGCAGGAGTTGTTGGCACAAGACACCCTCTAGCACCATGCTTAGTTGCGTACGAATTTGTGCTTGCTGATTGGCCGGAAAGATGTCGATGACGCGGGTGATCGTCGAAGCTGCTGTATTGGTGTGCAGCGTCGCAAAAGTTAAGTGTCCGGTTTCGGCGATCCGCAGAGCTGATTCAACGGTTTCCAAGTCACGGAGCTCACCGATCAGAACGACATCCGGGTCCTGTCTCAACGCCGTTCTTAATGCATTAGCAAAGCCGTGAGTGTTTACGCGCACTTCGCGCTGATTGACGACGCAGTTTTTGTGGTTATGAAGGAATTCGATCGGGTCTTCGATGGTGATAATGTGGGCGCGCCGCTCACGATTGATCTTATCGATCATCGCAGCGAGCGTTGTTGATTTACCTGATCCCGTAGGGCCTGTGACCAGCACGAGACCGCGGGGTTTCTTGCACAGGTTCTCTACGACGGGCGGCAGTCCGAGTTCGTCAAAGGATTTGACATCAAACGGAATGGCGCGAAATACAGCACCGATCCCGCCTCGTCCGTCAAAGACATTGAGGCGGAACCGTGAGACATTCACGATCCCAAATGAGAGGTCCAACTCTAAATCGTCTTGAAACTTCTGCTTTTGCGCATCGGACAGTACGCTATAGACGAGACGCTGAGTGTCGTCGCGACCAAGGGGCGGATAGTCATTGAGCGGTCGTAGCTCGCCGTCAATGCGCACCTGCGGCGGGGTACCCGTCGTTAAGTGCAGGTCCGAACCATTAAGTTCGATCAGCTTCTTCAGCAGCTCGTGAAGTTTTACGTCGGGTTCTTTGTCGTATTGTTCCATGATTATTTTCAGTAGGGACTTTAAGTTAATTGCGGATCGTTCTCTGTCGCGCACACGATGCGGATCATCTCCCAGTCAACGGGAGGGATTAGAGTGAAAGCGGCAACGACGCGTGGGTCGAACTGTGTTCCTGACGCAGCGGTGATTCTGCGAAGTGCCTCTTCGTAAGGTGCGCCGCGACGATAGACTCGATCGGATGTGATCGCGTCAAAAGCGTCGATAACGGAGAAGACACGTGCCGGCAAGGAGATCTCTTCACCGACCAGACGATTCGGGTAGCCGGTTCCGTCCCACCTCTCGTGATGTTGGGCGACGACGAGCGCCGCGCCTTCCGGGAGTCTTAACTTGCGCACCATCGCCGCGCCGCGCGCCGGGTGTTGGCGCATCTTCTGCCATTCTTCAGAGTCTAATTCTGCCGGCTTGTGCAGGATCGAGTCGGGAACTGCAATCTTCCCAATATCGTGGAGGCGGGCTCCGAGTTCGAGCGCCGCTATTTCTAATCTTGATAGGCCCACCTTGCGCCCGAGTCTCTGACTAAAGCTGACAACTCGTTCGGCATGCCCGCTGGTTTCATCGTCCTTCGCTCCGAGCGCGGCCATTAACGCGTCGGCAGTGGCAACCCAACTGGGATTTCGTTGCAGCAGATCGAGCGCATTGTCAGCTGAACACGCTTCGCTGCAGAGCTGGTTAGAAGTCTCTGGCGAAGATGGATCCTGCCCGAACTGGCAGACGGGGGGCTCGCAATCAGATATGAGAAAGCCCGTTCGTTCTTCGTCGCCTCTTGATTCTTGTGCGTAAGTTCCTGGCATCGCTTGATCTCTCCTTGCGTCTTCTTCTGAAGAGTGAAATTGCTATTGATAAAGAATGGGTACGGCCAATCAGTTTCGCTGCACTGCTTCGGTCTGCAGCACACTCAACGG
Source organism: Pyrinomonadaceae bacterium (assembly GCA_036507195.1). GTDB lineage: Bacteria > Acidobacteriota > Blastocatellia > Pyrinomonadales > Pyrinomonadaceae > PSRF01. Next base: position 2,996 of record DASXQM010000226.1, read on the forward strand.
CTCGCCATTGCCGGCAGGGAATACTGCGATAGTTGCTCGACGTAGACCTTTCGCTCCGTCAAGCGTTTGCACTGTCCACGCACGTGTGTAGACTGCTTGACTCCCGGTAGGCAGGCTCGCCCCCCATCCGATCGTGACTAGATCAGTGCCTGTGCCAGAGGGCTGTGGTACAGCGATAATTTGGTCGCAATAGGCATTCGAGCAGTTGAGGGACACCGTATTGTCTGAGTTCCTTATTGGGTTGCCACTTTGGTCCACTACGAATGCGCCGCCGTCGGATAGTTCGGAGCGCTTCTTCGAGACCAGATTGTTCAGGCCTGCTTCGGCTTGCTTACCAGCTTTTCGCTGCCGCTCACCCATTAAGAGAGTCTCGACGTGGACTCGCATGAGTTGGCCGGCGACCAGCATCAGGATGGTGAAGACCAGGAGGCCAATCATGGATTCGACGAGCCCGATTCCAGCCTCACCTCTCCTTTTGCTCGCGCGCGCTCTTACGTTGCTTCTTACCTGTCTTTCTTTTCTTATCTTCTTCATTGCTTTCATAACCTCACCGGGACGATGGCATCGTCGGCCGCCGCCGCCGCCACTCTCGGTCCTGTCATTTCTTGTTGGCTAACTCGCCCACAAGAGTGAAGAGCGGAAGATAGGCGGCTACTACAATCAGACCTATGACTAGGCCTGCGATTATGAGAGTCAGCGGCTCGACCAGCTTCGATACTCTGGAGATAGATTCCTGGACGCGGCGGTCAAGCAACTTGGCATAGTTGCCTAACTGCCTATCGATACGACCAGTTTTCTCACCTGTCGCGAGCGCCGGTTGAAACTCATCACCGAATAGAAAGGCATAAGGAGCGAAGGCAGTCTTAAGATCCAAACCGCCTTTGCGAAAGGATTCCCTAATGGCTTCGAGCTTTTCGCGGTAGATGATGTTGAGTGAAGCAGCGGCCGCTTCTTTTAGAAATTCATTTGGCGTGACGACGGCAGCGAGGATCGCGATTAGATGAACCGTATAGGCTGCATGAAAGTCACGCAGTAGCCTGCCTACTAACGGCCAGTGCAGACTCTTGCGCGCGATCAACTCGCTACCCGTTGGCCCCTTGAGCCACTTGACGGCGTAAATCATAAGTCCGGTAAAGAGAGCAAGAGAGACGATACCGGGAAGACTCACGAGGAAGCTGCTGAATCCCAGGAGCATCCGTGTCAGGAACGGGAGCTGCCCGCCCGTTGCTTCGAGCAGAGCGCTATACATCTCGGCCATTTTCGGGAGGATAAATCCCGTGAGCACACCCACTACAATCGAGGCGAGCGCCATGATGACAGCCGGGTAATAAAGGGCGCCTTTGAGACGACTGATGTTTTCAGCTGTCCTCAGTTGAGTCTCGCCGTATTCCTTCAGCATGTCTGATGGATCACCGCTCTTCATGCTGACTTGCATGATGTGGCAAAACGCATCGGGAAAGACGTCGGGGCGTTTGCGGAAAGCGTCCGCCGCGTGCGCGCCCTCCCGCTTGAGCTCAGCACTTACGTCAAAGAGGGCTTCGCGAAGCAACCGATTATTGGTTGCGCGCGCGATATCGCTGACAGCCTGGCGGATCTGTTCGCTGGCCCTGGTCCTTTCCGATAACTGAATGGCGAAATTGCCGAGTTGTTCGCGCGAGATTCTCTTGCGGCGACGTGTGAGTCTTTGGGTTTGTGCCCGGATCTCTTCGACGTTGATCTTCGCCCGCTCTAGAGCTGTTACAGCAGCGACCTCGTCCGTGGCCCAGATGTAAAAGCTGACTTCATTGTCGAGCACGTCAGTGCCCGTATAGTTGAAGCGGATTTGCTGGCGTTCGCCGGACGGGGGCGCGAGCGGCAAGCTTTGGTTTTCGATGACGGCTGCCATTAGAAAATTACTCCTTAATCTATAGTCTCGTTGTTTGGTGATTTGTCCGTTCTTCACTCATTGACCTGTGTGCAGTCGGTCTTGGACCAGGGTCCTCCACGCGCGCACCGGCGCAGCACTTGGTCTTCAAAAATTGCGAAGCTGTAGTTAGCCGGATTGCCTGATGCAGGCTCGACCTTGACGCCGAATGTCGTCATGGTGGCAGTACCCACGTCTGAAAAGGTCCAATCAGGTACTGAGGTATCGGCTGCTGTCAAAAGCGGTGAGCCGCCTGCGGTGGTTGCTTGAAGTTCTGAGAGAGCTCCATATCTGCGTTTTCCTAACAGCGTCTTAAAGGAAGTCTGCTGGGCTCCGATTCCAGCGAGTTTGCCCTTTGCAGTCTGCTCGCGAGCTGCGCGCTTTGAGGAAGTCAAGTTCGGCAGAGCGAGTGCTAGCAAGATGGTCAGGAGGGCGCAGACAATCAACAGCTCGATCAATGAGAACCCTTGTTGGCTGTGTACTAGTTTGTGAGTATGCATTCTTCGTCTCGGACCTCCTGTGGAGAGACTTCCGTGAACTCAATGTCGATGATGTTGTCTTCGTCTGTGTTTTGGATTTCATCCGGATCATCAGGAGTCGCATTCGGACTTGTTGCGCTTACGGTGTCGCTCTCTCTGATCCAAGGCGCGGGTTCGTAAGCTGGATGTACTCTGGCTGGCGGCGTTAGCAGATGTTCGACTTCAGCGAATGACGTGATACCGCGGATGACCTTGCGCGCTGCGGCCTCAGCCAGGGTCATCATCCCGTGCTCCTTGACTGCGTAAGCGATAACTTCCTCGCCCTCAACTCCGCGCGCGACCATCTGGGCGATGTCATTGGTCATGCACAGTACTTCGGCGACAACCGAGCGCCCTTTGTATCCGGTGTCGTAGCAGGCCCGACAACCGATGGCTGCAAAGAAGGGTGATTGACCCTCGGCTTTCTTGATCGCTTCTTTCACATCTTCACGATCAGGGAAGACCACTTCGATCAGGCGCTCGGCGATGAACGACGCGTCGGGGTCGGGTTCCTTGCAGTGGGGACAGAGTTTTCTTACCAGCTCCTGAGAGACAATGAGCTTGGTCAGCCGTCCCAGCTTGTAGCTTTCAATGCCGAGATCGCGCAGGCGTCCAAACGTTGCGGCCACATCATTCGTATGGACGGTGGTAAGCACGAGGTGGCCGGTATCGGCGGCGCGGTAGACGAAGCGTGCTTCATCGGTATCCCGAAACTCGCCCGGACTGAAAATATTCGGGTCTTTCCTCAGCGACGACTTGAGAGCTTTGGCCCATGTGACCTGGTTTTGGATGGGAATCTGCGTACGCTTCTGATTGGGAAATTCCACCGGGTCGCAGGGCTGGATAACTTTACGGGTGTCACCGGCCTCGACTCGGCGGATGAATGCTTCGAGGCTGTTCGACTTGCCGCTACCAGTCTCACCAGTGACCAGGATGACACCCTTGCGGTGCTTCAACCCTTCATAGATTCGCTCGAGCTGTTGATGTTCATAACCGATCTGATCAAAGTTGCGGAATTTGGTGAGATTGAGTCGTAGTGTTAGGTCCACGCCGAACAGTGCTGGGCAACTGGCAAACCTGATCGTT
>DASXQM010000227.1:0-3792 GCA_036507195.1 Pyrinomonadaceae bacterium
CATCCATGATGCCGATACCGACGCGGCCGAATTGTGGATACAGAATATTTGCTCGATGGCCCGGTGAGTTCATCAAGCCTCTGTGCGCGACTTGCACTGTGGGGGCAAGCGCGAGGTTTTCTCCCGCCGTCACAAAACGAACATTCGCCCCACGCATGCGATCGAATGGGTCGCGACCTTCCGGCGTGTCGTGTGCGAAGTAGCCTCGCGCAAACATGTCTGCCGAGTGTCGCCGCGCGACTTCCGTGAGTTCCGGGTCGGGCGCGATCGGCTTAAGACCGGCTGCCACTCTTTCCTGGTTTACGAGCTCCAACATCCTTGCTTCCAAATCAGGTCTGGGCCGGGGATCGGCGACCTTGTAAGGAAGCGAAATCCGTTCATTTGATTCTGGCTGTATCGTTAGAAAATTGAGCGTTTCAGCGACAGCCTCTGCAAAGACCGGATGTAGCGCCGCTTCGAACCTTTCGGCGTAAATGGCGAGCCGATTCACCAACGGGCTCTCGCGGGCGCGCTCGCGAAGCCCTTCACCCATTGGAATGGCAAGAAGCAGCGCTGCGGCGAGCGCCGCTGTAATCAAACCATTTGCCAGGCCCGGTAGGACACCGAACAATCGGTTGAACGTCCGCTTGTGAAGATCGTCCGGCACGCGCCGCAGCAGCGCATAGCCGGCGAGTTGGACAAACCCGCCGGCGAGGACCGCTAAAGCCACGAACGCAATGGGGCGATCCCAAACTTCAGACCACAAATCAACATGTCCTCCCAGCCAACGCGCTACCGGCTGATAAAAACGCAGCCCCACGATAAGGACCAAAGCCCAACCCAGTAGATCGAGTACGCCCAGAATGAAGCCGCGTCGCCAGCCATTGAGCACGCTCAATAGCACAAGCACGATGAGCACGATATCGATTAGGTTGAAAGACATTTGGGTTCCCGCCGAACACGATCAGGGTCGCAACGCGCGGCTTTGCCGCAGCACACAGTGCGGTAAGGCTTCTGCCTTACCGCTGACTGTCTAATCTTCCTGGAGGCTACGCCTCCGCTTTATGAGGCGCAGCCTCATGAAAGAGATGCCGAGTGACGGAAAGGCAGAGCCTTTCCGCACTGTGCGGCGGCAGAGCCACGTTCGGAGGTGCGCTGAAGATCGATCAGAGGATTCATGTTACGCAGGGCGGCAGAGCCGCGCCGCGGTCTACGGTTTTGCAAACAGATCTTTTGCCTCAGGATCAAACGGTCGGTAGTCGCTAAGTTCGTCCAGGTTTCGGGTGCGTGCAGTTTTGGGCAACAGAAGTACACCGGGGTATTTCTCTATGAATCCAAACTCAAGGCGCTTGCCGCCCCAAAGTCCGTCGCCGATTGGCATGTTTTCAATCGTGAGCACTGAGCCCGGTCGGAGTGAGGAAAACAAACCCGTCAAGCCGCCGACGCTGAAAACACTCGTCAGTTCAGCCTGCATCTTCATGATCACCTTCTCAGCCGGATCAATCCAGACTTGTCCCTTAAGGCCGGACAAAAACTTCTGGCCATCATTCTTTGGGGCAGAGTCGGCCCGGGGCTTGAAGCTGAGCACGACTACGTCGCGGCCCTCGTAACGTTCGTTACCAACGACGCTAAAATCCATCAACTGGAACCACGGCGTCTCCGGGCCCGGCTTGGTTTTGGGAGCATCGTTCTTATGTTCCTGCCAGTACTTATTTACTCTGGTTTTCTCTTTGGCTAGTTTCTCATCATTCAACGCCTTCCCGTCCTCACTTAGAAGCAAGATTACGGGCAGCGCCTGCCGGCGCGGGAATACCTGATAGAGATAGACCTTCTCTTTCTTCACTTCGCCTTTGTCATTCAGCTCCTGCACGGTGCGCTTAAGGGTGTAAGAATAGCGCTCCATTTTCGCCGAGTTTTCTTTCTGTTTAGCTTCCACCTCACGAAATAGCGATTGAATATCGAGTTGATTCGCTGACCGTTCCTGGGCTGAGAGCAGAAGTGGGTACAGGATGGCGATTAGGAGCAGGAGGATTTGTTTTCGCATACGCCAATAGTAAAACGGGATGTCGTGATAGTGAAGGGTGAAGGCCCGAGTACCAGGGCATCGGATCTCGGACATTTCCCTGAACGAAATGGGTACTTCTTACAGCTAAAAATCCCAATATTTTCCAAGGAAATGAGTGGCATAAGGGTTGCAAATTTCCCTGTCAAACCGAGGGAGGGGATTATGAAAAGGACACTTGGCAGCACTCTTATGGCGCTCGCGTTTGTTTTCGGCATTATTGCTACGACGAGCACTACGGCTGACGCGCAGTGGCGAAGAAGTGGCAGCTACGGCGGCTACAATAACCAGCAAGTACAGCAGGGTTACCAATACGGCGTGAATACCGGAGCCAGCGACGCCCAACGGCGCCAAGGCTACAGTCCACAGCGTTCACACTATTATCGGGATGCGCCATCTCAAGCTTTTCGTGAGGGCTTTGTGCGAGGCTACGATCAAGGGTACAGACAGTACTCGGGCGCCTACGGAAATGGTGGCTACCGAAACAATGGCTCCTACGGCGGCTACAACAATCAAGAACTTAACAGGGGTTACCAGCAGGGTCTAAACACCGGCGCGAGCGACGGCCAAAGTAACAAGAGTTACAATCCGCAACGATCACGCTACTACCGTAATGCCTCGACGCAGGCCTTTCGTGAGGGGTTTGTCCGCGGCTACGAGGAGGGCTATCGGCAGTACTCGAGGAATGGTAATTACAGGAGAGGCAACTCTGCCGGATCAATTTTAGACCAGATCTTTCGGCGACCTTAACGATGCCGACTTCTAAAACAGTTGGCAGGTAGACAAGCGTCAATCCAAGCAAACCACGATGCCGCGATGAAAGTCGCGGCATCGTCTTTTTTCCAACCCGTAAAGCGCCAAGGGCGCGAAATGCGAAAGCCTGGGGCAGCGCCCCAGGGATGCGCCAATGTTTTTGCAGCGCTGAAAGCGCGCAAAATATGTTGCCCTTTCAGGGCTTAGATGAATTTGGTGGTGTCGTGATCCGGGGGCGTCGCCTCGCTTTGCCCCTGACTATTACATTTCACGCCTTCAGCGTGAAGAAGCGTCGAGCGGTTGCTAACGCATGGGCTAATGGCCCGTTTGTTGAAGCAGACGATGCTGGCGACTCCGAGAGCGTGGTCATTTGTGCTCGAAGTCGAGCGGCCTGATCGAGAATAGTCGCATCCATCGATTCGTCGTTGGGCAGATCGCCAGACGGTGAGTCCAACATGTCTCCGCGATTCGACATCCATTGCATCGTGGCAGAAACAAATAATTCTTTCATGTACGCAAACGAGAAGTTTTCAGTCTGTTGAACCACTGCTCCGGCAGCTCTTTCTGAGAGTCGCAGCTCGGGTTGGAGCTGTTTGTTCCATGCAGCCACGTAAGCAAAACGCTCGGCTGCAGTCGGCAGATTGAAATAGTACTTGCGATCAAAGCGACTCGGGCGATTGAGGATGGCCGGGTCGAGTCGGCCCGGGTGGTTGGTTGTAGCCAGTACCACCAGGCCGGTGTTGCTCTCAAACCCGTCAAGCTCGTTCAGAAAAAATGAACGGTTCTCATCGTCTATCATCGCGTCGATGTCTTCCAATACCATCAAGCAGGGCGTGGTCATACGCGCTCTTGCGAACACCGCACCCAAGTTCTCCTGTTCAGTTGCATACTCTGACTTGAACCCTTTCACGTAGAGACAAGGGTGTCCGAGTTGATTGATCAGGGCCTTGACGGTGTGGGTCTTGCCGTTTCCCGGTGGGCCAATAAACATGGCCCCG
>DASXQM010000228.1:0-14397 GCA_036507195.1 Pyrinomonadaceae bacterium
GCGGACATCGGCGTGCCTACCACGCAGCATATTCTGGAAATGGTGCGGCGCGGCGTGGCGCGCAAACAAATTAACGACCTCGACGCACTAAAGCGGGCTATTAAAGACGAGTTGTTGAAGATACTGCGACAGTCGGAAACGCAGGGCGTTGCTTCCGAAACGAGTGTCCCTGAAAATGTTTCGCCTTACGTGATGATGATCGTCGGCGTCAACGGCGTCGGGAAAACTACCACCATCGGCAAACTGGCCCAGAGAATCAAGGCGGAGGGGAACGACGTGTTGATTTGCGCCGCCGATACGTTTCGTGCGGCTGCCTCGGATCAACTTGCCATCTGGGCCGAGCGCACCGGCGTTCCATTAATTCAACAGAAACAAGGAACAGATCCCGCAGCTGTACTTTTCGACTCTTTGAAAGCATCGAAGGCGCGCGGATCAGATGTGCTGATCGTAGACACGGCCGGGCGACTTCATAACAAATCAAACTTGATGGCGGAGCTCGAGAAAATGAAACGAGTTGCCGCACGCGAGGTTGAAGGCGCGCCCCATGAAACCTTGCTGGTGGTGGATGCTGTTACGGGCCAGAACGGTCTCGAGCAAGCGCGCCAGTTTCTGAAGGTTGCAGGCGTTACCGGCATCGTGTTGACGAAACTTGATGGCACCGCAAAGGGCGGAATTGCAGTAGCGATTGCGAACGAACTTAGTCTCCCTATTCGCTACGCTGGAATTGGCGAGAAGGTCGACGACCTCGTTGTCTTTGATCCTGAACTCTACGTGAACGGCTTGTTCGACTAAAACCCAGTGCAAGAGACAGCAGAACAGAAAGCAGCGACAGCCGCAGGTGTTGCAAGCGACTGGTCAGAGGCGGATGGTCGTCTCATGACTCGAGCAATCGAACTGGCGGCGAAAGGTGTCGGGCAGGTGAGTCCAGGTCCGCTGGTGGGCTGCGTAATTGCTGGTTCCGAGGGGGAAATTCTAGGCGAAGGGTTTTATCTTTACGAGCAACTAAAGCACGCTGAAACTTATGCACTGGAGCAGGCCGGAGCCCGCGCGAAGGGGGCCACTGCCTACGTTTCTCTGGAACCGCATGCGCACCACGGTCGCACACCTCCGTGCACCGATGCCTTGATTAAAGCCGGCATCGCCCGCGTTGTGGCGCCTATCGAGGATCCGAATCCGAAGGTCTCAGGAAAGGGTTTTGCGCACTTGCGTGTGGCCGGCGTGGAAGTTTCAGTTGGTTTATTAGCTCGCGAGGCCGAAAGGGTTAATGAGAAATACTTGCATTTCATGCGCACCGGACGTCCTTTTGTGCACTTGAAACTCGCCGCGTCGTTGGATGGAAAGATTGCGACACGCACGGGGGATTCGCGTTGGATTACCGGAGTTGAGTCGAGAGCACAAGCTCATGAATTGCGACACGAGTATGATGCAATACTCATTGGCGCAGGGACCGCCCTGGCAGACGATCCTTTGTTAACAGATCGCTCCGGAAAGAAGAGAAGAAGGCCGCTGGTTCGGGTGGTGCTGGACGAAACATTGGAAATCTCGCCTGGTTCTCAACTCGTCAAGAGCGCAGGCGAATCGCCGGTTTTTATCTTCGCTGGAGATTCCGCCCTAGCGAAAAGCGCGGCCCTGGAGTCGGCTGAAGTTGAAGTTGTCCGAGACGCAGCAAACGGGCGAGACCTGCTCGCGATTCTGAAAGAACTGGGCCAACGATCACTCCAGAGTGTTTTGGTTGAAGGCGGCGCAAATGTGGCGGGCAACTTCCTCGATGCCGGCTTGGTCAACAAGGTTTCGTTCTTCATTGCGCCGCTGATCATTGGCGGTCGCGAAGCGCCCACAGCTGTCGGGGGCAAAGGGGTCGAGACGCTCACGGGCGCGCTCCAGCTTCAGGATGTTGCAATCATTCAGCGAGGGCGAGACATTGAGGTTACAGGGTACCCGAAGCATAAGGATGAAGGATGAGGGCGGAAGGATGAAAAAAGAACGCGAGGCTACCACGCTTCATCCTTCATCCTTCATCCCTCACCCTTCGAAACGCCTCGGTCAAAACTTCCTCACCGATCAAAGAACGATTCATCGCATTATTGAAGCGCTGGAACCTGGGACGGACGAAACTATTGTTGAGATCGGGCCAGGCCGAGGAGCACTCACCGCGCCTCTGCTGGAGAAAGCAGGCTCTTTGGTAGCGATAGAGTTTGATCGAAATCTCATACCGCTCCTTACAGAAAAGTTCAGCGGCAAGAAGAACTTCAAACTAGTACAGAGTGACGCCTTAGTTACCGACATGTGTGACGTTATTCGACCAGCGACAAACGCCAGAATCGTGGCCAACCTTCCTTACAACGTCGCTACTGCAATTCTGCAAAGGTTGATCGAGCAGCGAGATTGCTTGAGCGAGATGGTTTTGATGTTGCAGAGAGAAGTGGTAGAGCGCATTACCGCCCCGCCGGGTTCGGGTGACCGTGGATACCTCTCAGTGTTTGTCCAGGCCTATTGCGAGAGTGAGAAGCTGTTTGATGTTTCGCCCGGTTCATTTCGTCCGGCGCCGAAGGTATGGAGCAGCGTTGTCAAACTGAGATTGCGACCGCAACTCGCGGTGGATGTGAAAAAGGAAAAACTATTTTGGCGAGTTGTCAGCGCGGGATTTGCCCAAAGGCGCAAGACGATTCTCAATAACTTACGAAACGCATCTCCGCCGGTTTCGGAATTAATCAAGAGCAACGGTGGGGCCAGCATCGTGCTTTGTCAGGCTGAAATTGATCTTCAGCGGCGCGCCGAGACACTTACGCTTGAAGAATGGGCGAGCATCGTCCGCGCGCTGGAGTAACGGGCTGCCTGGCGTTCTCTTCGATAAGGGCCACCAGCTTTCTTGGCGTGAGAAAGCTAAGTGCTCGCCTGCAACCTTGACCTCAACCCACCTCACAAAGCTTGCTCATCTAATTCTCACACCGCTTCAGCCGGGTGCAAGAGTATTGGCATCCTTCATTTAACCTTTGAAACGGTTAGGAGGTTCCAAACGGCCCTGCTGCCACCCGGTTGAAACCGTGTGTGAATGAGAGCAAGGCCGGCTTTGATTACGCTCATGAGGTTGTTTTGCTAGTCCGTGTTTCGCCGATTCTCAACCACGACTTTGATTCCATCCTTTGGCCGCAGAGACATGGCCGGCATCAACCCCACCGGATGATTGGGCAGAAGCGAGAAACGGAATTGTTGGCCTATGGTCGCCAGCAACAGAACGATCTCCATCATCGCGAAATAGTTGCCAATACAAGCGCGTGGGCCGCCGCCAAAAGGGAAGTAGGCATACTTCGGTAAGCGGTTGCTGAAGTCTTCAGTCCATCGTTCCGGGTGAAACTTTTCGGGCTGCGCGAAGAATCGGCCGTCGCGCTGCGTTGCCCACTGAAACATAAACACCTGAGTGCCCGCAGGTACCCTGAAGCCGCCAATCTCACATTCCTTAACTGCCTCCCGCCCTAACGCATAAGCCGGTGGATACAGACGCATGGACTCCTTCGCGATCATCTCGGTGTACTGCAAGCGCGAAAGATCTTCCGTCGTGGGCAATCTTCCTCCCAGGACTTCAGCCAGCTCCGTATGAAATTTCCTTTCCGCCCCTGGGTTCTGGGCCAACAGATACCAGGCCCAGGAGAGTGTGAGTGCAGTCGTTTCATGTCCGGCGAGGAATATTGTCATAACCTCGTCACGGAGTTGTTTGTCATTCAGATGGCTGCCGTCTTCATCTGACGCTCTCAGCAGCATGGAGAGGAGATCCCCTCCATCCAGACCGCTGCGGCGGCGCTCGTTGATAATTCGATAGACAATCAGGTCTATCTCCCGGGCGTCCTTATTAAACAATCTGTGAGTCATGGTTGGGAGCCGATTGTCCATAATCCACTTAATTGTTGCCTGTCCGGCAAAGGGCATCACGATCCTGGCAAGCACACGTCCGACTTTATCGGCATCCGTTGATACGTCCGAATCGAAAAGAGTCTTAACCACGATCTCAAGCGTCAGCCGCATCATGTCGCGATGAATGTCGCGTGTTTCGCCTGCACGCCAGGTTGAGGTCATACGTTGCGCGAAGTTGGCCATCGTTTCGGCGTACGCGTTGATCCGGTGACGGTGAAACGCAGGTTGTGCAAGACGCCGCTGGCGCTTCCATACTTCGCCTTCGCTCGTTAATAACCCGTTGCCGACCAGTCGCCGGAACAAAGGCGAGCGCTGGTTGCGTGACTTAATAAAGTTCTTCGCGTTGGTTGAGATGACGTACTCGATATCATCCGGGTGGTAGAGAAAGTAAGCCGTGAGGTACAGAAAGCGCATACTGACGACGTCGCCATAGTCCCGGCAGCGTTCGATGAAAGCAAACGTGTCGCGACTGAATTCAGCCATGACTCCGAGAATCGGGTTACCTTTTGGACCGGGCGCCAGGCGCGCACATGCGCGTCGTGCTACCGGAAAACTCTCGGCCTTATTCATAGTCACTTCAGAAGGTCTGTATAAATTCCCGGGTCACTGTCGGGGATTACAATAGCTCCAACCGCTTGCTCGTAAAACTCAACTGGCCCGGCGCGCCCGATAATTCCGTAAACATATCCCAGCTCACACAGTCCCCAGAGTGAGGCAAGCAGCAACGCCTTGCCAATGCCGCGGCGCTGCATGTTCTTGACCACGCCGGTTGGGCCAAAGAATCCTCGGCGCGTACACTCGTACGCGGCAAAGCCGACAACTTCTCCTTCGGCTACCGCGATATAGAGCGAAACGGGTTTGGCTGCGAAAGCCACCGAGACTTCATCAGCCCATGTGCTGGAAAAATGCTCTGCGACAAACGAACGCACCGGCGTGATCTCAAAAGGCTGTCCGCGACGAATGAGGATGCCGGTGGTTTCCAACTCGAGCATTAGCGGCTCGAGCGGTGGCAGTTTCAAAAGATTTACCAGCAAGTCAGGCATTCTTCTTACCGAGCCAGCACCATCCTCGCGAATCTCATCCTTGAACTCAGAATGCTTCCTAACGGATCTTGCCGGAATCGTAACATACGCTTTTACCTTATTGCTTCGCAGCCGCGCAGACCTTGACTGTTGTCCAATAATAAGGAGGCACCGAATGACGGCGCCTCCCACAGACATGACCTTGGTGGTCTTCCTATGTTTTGTCGTCTGGCGGAATAACCAGGCTTTGTCCTGCCCGAATCTTATCCGGATCGCTGAGCTGGTCGCGGTTCGCATAGAAGATCCGCATGTACTCATTCGCATTTCCGTAAAACTGCTTGCTGATTTTCGATAGTGTGTCGCCCGATTTGATCTCGTAAGTCTGACCACCCTGCGTCTGGCCGCCGCCGGCTGCCGCGCCCATGGCCCGAGTTGAGTCGACACTGATTTCAGCCGTCACATCGTCTGCGTTTGGATTTACCAGCTTGAGCTGGTCCCAAAACTTGTTCTTGGCATCTTCAGACGGGGCAATGCCTTTTATGAAGAGCTTATTGTCCTGTATGTGAAGATTCTGAAACTGAATGTGCTGCTGATCAGCCAAATTCAGGACAGATTGATACTTCTGCTTAAGCTCATTGAAGCGTTGCTGCGCACCCTGCTGCTGTTCGGAATCGGAAGCGCCTCCCCCGAACATCTTGTCAAACAATCCCATGTATTTCCTCCCTGGTGTCTATGATTAAGTCATACCTTTTTAGGACCCCCGCGGGGCTCAGTTATAAGTAGAGCAACGATTGTACCGAGGCTTGAGATTGAGTGATGAGATTCGAAAGTATTAAAACTAGTATTACTTGCGTGGGTTTAGGTAAATGATTAGAGGTTTGGCGGGACTTGTTTTAAGAGTTGAAACCGTACACGGTGTCTGGTTGCGCTTCGCAATGTCAGCGCTAACACTTCGCGGTCGACTGGTTCGCACTCTTCCACTCGGGTCTAAGTAAACCGTAGAAGAACGCATCCTGGATCTCACCGTTAACTTGCCAGCGCTCGCGAAGATAACCTTCGCGCTGGAAGCCCAGCCGCTCGAGGGTTCGGACTGAGGCGGCATTGCGCGGGTCCACATCCGCTTCGATACGGTGCAGATTAAGAACGGTAAAGGCATGGTTAAGTACCGCCTGGAGCGTCTCCTGCATGTAACCGTTTCCCCAATAAGCGCGGCCCAGGGCATACCCGATCTCAGCTCGGCGATGGGTGAAGTCCAGATGAAAAAGAGTGACGCTTCCGATCAGTGTGTCGTTGGTACGCAACGCTATGCCCCACTTCAAGATCTCGCGGCACTTAAAACCCTCGTGAATTTCGGTTATTAGCTTACTCGCAGCGTCCCGGTTTGGGAGAGGCGGTGTACTCCAATAGCGCATCACTTCAAGATTGGAGTAGATGTTATAGAAAGCATCGACATCGTCTACGGAAATCCATCGAAGATCGAGCCGGCTCGTCTGAATCGTAGGTAAGCGTTCCCAATCCATCTTGTTAACCGGATTGTACCAGACGGCTGCGAAGGAGCAGGAGGCAGGAGCAGTACGGCGGACGGCAGAGGGTTTTCCATTTTCCATTTAAAATTTTTCATTTTTCATTTCGGACAGCGGAGGATCATTGGAAAATAAAAATGATAAATGAGAACTCAGTATGTCCGGTTAAACGTTTTTGCACCGCCGCTAACTTCCTGTCAGGCGGCGAATAAGCTGCGATGACGAGCCTAAACGATTTGAATTCAGTTTCCTGGTTTTGCTGGCTTACTCTTTCGCGATTAACGGCGAAGGAGAACTCCAGTGAACCAAGGTCGCACAGTGTTTGCGCAGCTGATCAAGTTTCTATCTCACAACGAATTCAATCGATGCGTGGCACGCTATGGGGCCAACAAGAGCGTCCGTTCGTTCTCTTGTTGGGATCAATTTCTCACTATAGTTTCGCCCAACTCACTTATCGGGAAAGCTTGCGCGACATCGAAGTCTGTCTGGCCGCACAGGCTAATAACTAACCCCAAAGAACCACCGAACGATGGGAGATGCGCTAACAACCGATGCACCCAAGCTTACGGGCCTCGCTAAGAGGGAGTCTGGATAGGGCCGTCTGTAATTTCTCGGCAGGCAGTCAGGCTCTTAGTCATGCTTGCCGAACTGCGCCAGGCAGTGCCTGTAGACTGATATGCAAGCATTGTCATCATTTTTGCCGCCATTAGCAAAGCACTGGAAAAGCAAAAATGAGCACTCACTTACGCAGGCAGGATCCGGCACACCTTGGACCGGGGCGGCTGAGGAACTTGGGGAAAGACAAGTCCCAAAGCCCGCTAAGATCATGAGCGTGAGGAACGCAATATAACGGAAGCTCTTTTTCATTGAGATCCTCCATGGGAGCAACTATTCCAGGTACGGACTTGAGATGGCGGCACAATAGATCGGAGAAAGCTTTCAAGTCAATGCCCGGAATGGTCAGTGCCCTGGAATGGTCGAATCCGGTATCGGTGCGTGCAAAATAGACCAAATAAGGAATAAACGGAATGTTCCTGATTAGGAAGTGAGATTTTATCCGATCTGAACTGTCAGCATCGAGATTGAGCCGCCGTCAAATCCTTCGACCGGAAAGCTCACCGGTTCACCCTCACGGCGTAAGCCCATCACGTAGAGCAATGGCAGGTAATGATCGGGTGTGGGAGCGGAGAGCAGCGCGTCACTTCCGAGCGACTCATAATTGACGAGTGGCTCATCGTTACCACTCAGTAAGAATTCGCGCGCAAGTTTTTCGAATCGCACCGCCCAGTCGAAGGGTTTGACCTCATGTCTGCCCCAGGCGTAGGTGTGAAGATTATGAACAATATTGCCGCTTCCGATTATCAGGACGCCGTCATCGCGCAACGGCGCCAGCAGTTTTCCTACTTCATGGTGAAACTCCGGCGCGCGCGTTTCGTCGATGCTGAGTTGGACAACCGGAATATCCGCGTGCGGAAAAACGTGGCCCAGCACGGACCACGTGCCATGATCGAGTCCCCAGGTTTGATCGAGTTGAACAGGTATAGGCGCCAACAGTTCTCGAACGCGGTGCGCAAGTTCAGGACTACCAGGCGCCGGATATTCGACCTGATATAGTTCTCTGGGGAAGCCACCAAAATCGTGAATCGTTCGAGGCGCCGGCATTGCTGTCACCGCCGTGCTGGGAAAATACCAGTGCGCCGAAACGCAGAGCACGGCCCGCGGCCGTAGGATCGAATTCCCAATCGACGACCAGCCGTCGGTGTAGGCATTCTTCAACAACGCATTCATTGGATTCCCATGTCCGAAGAAAATCGCAGGCATTCGGTTGGTCATCGAAATCAATTCGTGGAGGTGCCTTTGTATTTCAGTTTTCTCCGTGCGTTCTCAGTTTTATCTGTGACTCCGTGATGAATCTTTATTAGCGATTGCTCACCACAGAGTCACAGAGAACACAGAGGTTGCACAGAGAATAAATTCAAACTGCAACGACAACTCCCCTATAGTCCTGAAACTACTGCGCTTTGTACAAGCCAGGGAGTTGCTTGCGCAGGTTCTCAACCTTCGGCTGATCGTTGATGACGATGTAGGGTTCATCCGGATGCTGTGCGAGGTAGTCCTGGTGATAGCCTTCGGCTTCGTTGAAAGATCGTAAGGCGGCGACTTGTGTCACGATGGGACGAGCAAACACTTTAGCCCGGTTTAGTTGCTCGATATAAGCTTGCGCGATGCGCTTTTGCTCTTCGTTGGAGTAGAAGATGGCCGAGCGGTACTGGGTACCTGTATCAGGTCCTTGCCGGTCTAGTTCAGTCGGATCATGGGCGACCGAAAAGAATACTTTGAGGAGCTGCCCATAGGAGATTTGCGATGGGTCATAAGTGATGCGAACTGATTCGGCGTGGCCCGTTTCCCCTGTGCCGACTTTCTGATACTGGGCCGTGGCGGGTGAGCCGCCCGAATATCCTGATCTCACATCGCTGACTCCTTTTACATGCTCGAAGACTGCTTCCACGCCCCAAAAGCAGCCTCCCGCAAACACGGCGGTCTGCTCACCTTTAGAACTTGCCAGCGGTGCATCCAGCGTAGGGTCCGGAATTGCTGTGGCAGAAGCGGTAGCCGAACTGCAAGCCACCATAGTAGCGACAATGAGAACCAGGACAGCACTTGAAACAAAATATCTATAGATCATTAATTGTTTTCCTCTCTACCTAATATACGCCATAGTCCCCTAATTGGATTGGCAAGGAAAGGAAACAGCATTGGCAGTCACTACAGAACCGAGAGCGGTAGCGACCGGATCCTACATTCAACGTGCGAGGATTTCCGTCAACAGAAAACCCGAAAGCATCGGTTGAGTGAAGCATCCGTCGCTACCCTATATATGAAAGGGCGCCCCAGTGGTGTAGCGTGGAGTTGTTCGACGACTTCAACTAGACACCGAAGGAGGAGCCCTATGAAAATGTATTATGTTGGAATGGACGTGCATCGAGCAAGCATTGTGATGGTGGTATTGAATGGAGCCGGCAAGGTAGTGTTGCAATCAGTGATTGAGACTGGAGCAAAGCGAGTGCGCGGCTATCTCAAGCAGCTGCGCGGTAAGGTGTATATAACGTTTGAAGAGGGGACGCAGGCGAACTGGCTGCATGACGTAGTAGCGACCGGACGTTACACTCAACCCATGCTTTCGGGTTTTCTGCCGACGAAATCCTCGCATCTTGAGTGTAGGATCCGGTCGCTACCGCTCGCGGTTCTGTAAGGCGCCTCAGGGGCAAGGCCCTAACGAGTCCGGGTCGCTTGCAAGCCATAATAGTACAGCATGACTCTTCAGTCCCGACGACTCTAACGAGGCCTACGTTTCTTTGGATAGATCGCTTTCACGGTTGAGACGACGCCATTCAGGGTTTTTGGTGCGGGTTCGCCTGGTTTGCGCGCGTCATCAGTGGCGCGTTTGCGCGCGCGACGAACGTAAGAGCGAATCTCCGGCTTTGCTAGATCAGTCGGAGTCTTGATGGTTATGTGGCGAATCCGTTTACCTGCTCCCTTGAAAATTCCCAGCGGATCGTCCAGCGTCGCGCCGTGGTTAAACCCAAGGTTGACATGCTTCTCATAAACCGCGATGTGGAAAACGCCGTCCCGCAAACGATCTGACGAACCGTAACCGATGGCCACGGCGTTATAGGCGTCGTAAAGATTTTCATAACAAGGCGCCATCTCTTCGAGTATTAGAGAACGTAGATTAAGCGCGAGCTGCTGAATCGCCTTATCGTAGGGTCTGAGGAACTTGACCAGTTCTGACGGCGGAGGATACCGAGGCATAATTCAGTGTTCCAATCTAAATCGCGACCGGTAGCTCTTCGAGCCCGCGGATTATCAGACTCTTTCGCCGACGCAAACTCTGCGGCGCTTGCCCTAGCAGGCTGCTGAAAAACTGATTAGCCACAGAGACACGGAGACACAGAGAAAAATGAAATCAAAGAGGAGGCCAAGTTTACTGGCGTTTCTGATCAATTCTGATGTGCTTTTTCTCTATGACTCTGTGACTCTGTGGCCGATTTCTCCTTTTTCAGCAGCCTGCTAGATGCAGGTCAGGGAAATGGCTGAATAGGAGAGTCATAGGGCACCTCGTCATGCGTTTGCACGACCGCAAAACCGTAGTCCAGGCGTGAATCAAGCCTGGCTATCTTCCCGGCGAAAGTACATATAGAGAAAGAAAGCGCCCATGCCGCAGAGGAAGTGCCAAACCGCATGGCCCTGGAATCCATCAGGAACGCACAGAGGCTTCTGCGTCCACGACAGAACCCAAATGATAACCGCCGCCAGGAAAATAATACCCGCGCCAAGAAACCATAGCCACGAACTGCGTGCCGGCTTCGATGTGCCAAACGCTATTCCCTGAAAAACCAGGGCGATGCCGCCGATGATAAAGTCAAAGGGCATCCGCGCATCCGGTACCACTCCGGGCGCACAGATGATTTCTACAGTGATCGTTGAGACTCCAAAAAACACCAGGAAGAGCCACTTTTGGGCCGACAAGCCGAGAAACGTACTGGTAAGCCATCTTCCTCCGTTCATCCACAACCTGACGATGTTGTAGACCAAAGTGAATCCAAACAAGAGATGGATGGAAAAGCTGTCGAACCAGCCGCCAAACTCCCTCATGCCGATATGAAACATCATGCTCGCGGGACCGAGGAAGATCGTCAGATAGGCATAGAAAAGAGAGTAGAAATAGTTATTGGTCATCAGGTTGTCATACGGTGAGGGGTTCCCGGCTGACTGGTACAGCAAGATGATCACAATGAGCAGGCCAAAGGGACTGAAGCCTATCAGAGCAGACCACGTGTTTCGAGGCTGGAGCATGCTGTGTTGCGTATCGAAGATTGCCCTTGCGGCCGGTGCGTTCTCGCAAAAGCAACCCGGGCCGCTGCCCTGATTTGCAAAACCGTCACTGCCGGTGCAGCCGTCGTAGCCCGCATCAGTTAGCTCCTTGGCTTGTGCAACGCTAAGCTGAAAGCCCGGCGGCGGATTGTTCGGATCATATTTGCCGGTGTATAGCCGCTTATATTGGTCAGCGGTGAAAAACTCCTTGGCAGAAACCGTCTTTCCGCCTCTCTTCACCGGAGTCTTCTTTAACCCCGGAACCGACAACGTCAACACTACAAGGAGCAGCAAAAATACGAGACTGCCAATAGACCACCAGAGCACGGGTTTGAAGTCTTCGGCCATGTTAGTAGCTCACTTTTCTGAGGGAATGTAAGAGATGAGAAACGGCGGAAGCATAGGCGCAGTTTTGGACCACGTCAAGCTTTTACGTGAGGTCTAAAAAGGGCCGCGGCGCGCCGCTCGGGCGCGATCTCAACCGCGAGAATACATCTTAATTATGCGCTCAATTGCGCGGCGGCAAACCGCGCAGAAGTGGTTGGTGCGCGTAAACATGATGCAGTCTATCTCGGGCCGGTAGTAGCCCTTCGATTCGTAGATCGCACCCTCAAATGCGCCGACGTGTCCGGCGTATTTTTCCCGTGCAAACAGTGCTTGCTCAAACTTCAATTCCTCGCGAAAAAGCGCCTCCATTTCGCTTTCCGGACGCTTCTCTTTGCGAAGCTGCGCCCTCCGCTTTTGAATTTCGCGGGAATAATTCTCAAAGGCTTCCTTATTCCATGGCGTCGGGAGGGGCGTTCCGGGTGTGACGAGATCGGCCCACTTTAGCCTGGCTGGATCGAACAGCGCCGTAGCGTTTGGTTCCCACGGCTCAATCCGCTTGGGCGGCGTCGTGTAGGCCACCGCCGAGGTGTAGTACTCGTCGGCGAGACCGGCGAAGTGATGACCAAACTCGTGAACGAAAACGTAGTTTGCGAAGGCATTGTCGGCAGCCACCGTGCTGTAAAGATTGAAAATTCCGCCGCCGCCATAGGTGCGATTGTTTGCCAGTATCTCGATGAACTCGTAAGGGGCAAACTGCGCGACTTTGCGAACGGCATGATTGTCAAAAGTCAGAACGTACCGTTCGGAACCGAAAGCGTCGTAGGTCGCGCCCAGAGGTGAGTCGCGATAGATGCGCGTCGATGGCCGGGAGATTCCACTTTGGGCTGCGGACGGGCAGAGTGCCCATACATTGAAGTCGCTCCTGTGTTCTTTAAATGGCGAGGTTGCGAACAACACTTCAGTCAGGCGGTGTGCGTCCCGCTCAAACTTCTTCAGCTCAAGTGCGGTGTAGCCGTCACCGAGAATTACAAAATCAACCTTCGTTGCCGGGTCCCCCATCCTTTGGATTGCAATCAAGCGCGCTGGGGCGGGCGCTCTGGACCGATCGATAAATACATCGTTTGGATCGATGGAGATTGTCCAAACATTTTGCCAGGCGTTCTTAGGGTCTCTCTTCTGCAACACGATATCGACGGGAGCCTGAGGTGCAGGGAAGCGCAGCGATTCGCTAAAAGTGCGCATCATGGCCGTAGCTTCGTCAGTCGTTTCCCACTCGCCGAAGATGGAAGCGAAGCCACGTGAATACAAAAGGCGGTTACTCTTTTTGTCGCGAACTTCAAAGAGATATTTGCCGAGATTTGTCGTGTCAATTGTCTTGCTCATATCGCCAGGCCAGGGAAGTGGCTCGATGACGACGTGGTCCAAACTAAACACTTCCTGTTTCGAGTTGCCGGTGTGGTAGTAGTCGAGCCGCACAGTTTGCGGTGCGCCTAACGCAGCAATCGAGATGGCAAGCAATAAAGTGGGCGCAAGTAGCAAAGCGGAAGTTTTACTGGTCATGACGGCAAACATAAACCAAAAGAAGTCTCCCGCAAAGGCGCAAGCGTGAATCGGTGCGTCGAGGTGCAGCTTTGCGGTATGACCCACGCCCTGAGGCCAGACAGAACCGGGAGCGACCGGCCATACACGCGAGTTGAATTTCACCAACTTGTTTCTAACACCCCTTGTTCTGGCAGTTGTGCATCAAGCCGGTCGCTACGGATCCAACACTCAACTATCAGAATGGGGAGCAGTAGCGACCTGGTCCATGATCATTACAAATGAGCTTATTGTCACTGGACCCGGTCGCTACCGCCCCTGCTTCTGCATTTGTTTGGCGCTGCAGCTCGCTTTCTGCTGAAGCCAAAACAGCGTAAGCAAAAACTCTGCATCGTGGGTCGACGAATACGGAACGGGGAGCAGTAGCGACCTGGTCCGTGATCATTTAGAAATGAGCTGATTGTTCCTGGACCCGGTCGCTACCGCTCCTGGTTCCGTATTTGTTTGGCGTTGCAGCTCGCTTCCTGCTAAAGACAAAACCGCGTAAGCAGAACTCTAGCATCGTGGGTCGACGAATACGGAACCGGGAACAGTAGCGACGGGCCAGACACTCACCGCGGATAACTGGGCACCGACACACGGCAGCGGTCTGCGGTCTGGTCCGCGCGTGCTATACTGCTCTGCTTGTCTAGCCCCCGACTGCTGCATGAAATTACAGCTTGGCCAACGTCCCGGAGAGTTGAGTAATAACCGAAGGTGAGTAGTGTGTTAGAGATTATTCCGCTCGGCGGTATCGGCGAGTTTGGAATGAATTGCATGGCTGTGCGTTACGAGGATGAGATGCTCATTCTTGACGCCGGCATGGGGTTTCCCGAAGAGACCGCCTACGGCGTTGACGTTTGTATTCCTGATTTCGATTTTCTCGAGGAGTATCGCGACAACATCACCGCCATAATCCTCACTCACGGTCATGAAGACCACCTCGGCGCATTGCCCTACATCCTAAAGAAATTTAACGTTCCGGTTTACTGTTCCCACTTCACTGCAGGATTGGCCGAGAGCAAGCTGGAAGAACACGACTTGACGGGCGACACTCTGCTACACCGCGTCGAGCCACGCGACGTAGTCGAAATCGGCATCTTCACGGTGGAGTTCATTCGCGTTTCCCATTCCCTAATCGATTGCTTTTCGCTGGCTATCAA
>DASXQM010000229.1:0-11111 GCA_036507195.1 Pyrinomonadaceae bacterium
GAGTGGGGACTCCTGTCTCATTGACTGGACTACTGTTCAACGGCTATACCGCCCGATCTGCGGAAGGTCTATGACGGAATGTAAGGGCTTTGCCCTCCGATGTGCGGTGGCGCCTGCCTTTTTGACAACTAATCACAATTAGTAAATGTGTAGGCCCATCGTCGCCCGGATCCGTTCGGGTCTGGCTTCTCACCACGAACTGTTGGCACCACACGCTGCCACTCCACTTCGCAAGACGGCGCTGCGAAATTTGAGTGTGGCAGCGATCACTACCGTGCCTGTTTTCACACAGGCGAAGCCGTTTGGTTCGTCTCGATGAATTGAAATCGATTCCAACATTTATCGGAGTTAAGTAGATCACCCCAGCGGGGTAGCCCCGCTGGGGCGGAGCCACCACCGCACATCAGACGGCTAAGCCGTGCCTGAAGGGCTAGGTGTGTGTAGGTAGTCTATTCAGCGCTGACAACGCTGGCGCGTTCAGGAATCAGCAACTCGGTCTCGCCATTCTTATCCATCGACGTTTCGTTCTGCATCCGGTTTTCGTAAGCAGCACGCACGAACGACGTGAACAGCGGATGCGCATTCAAGGGCTTCGACTTGTATTCCGGATGAAACTGACAACCGAGAAACCACGGGTGTTCATCGCGCGGGAGCTCAACTATTTCAACGAACTTCCCATCGGGAGAAACACCGCTAAAAACCAGACCGGCGCCTTCCAGAGTTTGGCGAAACTCCGGATTAAACTCGTAACGATGCCGGTGCCGCTCGCTAATCTGTTCGGCTCCGTAAACTTCCTGCGCCAGCGAGCCTGGCGAGATGTTGCAGGGCCAGGCGCCGAGGCGCATCGTTCCGCCAAGTTCCTCAACGTCGACCAAATCCCGCAGTTTAAAGATGACTGGATAAGGACTGTCGCTATCAAACTCGGTTGAATCCGCATCTTTCAGTCCGCAAACATTCCGCGCATACTCGATACACGCGGTCTGCATACCCAGACAAATACCAAAGTAAGGAGTGTTACTTTTTCGCGCGTAGGTGATCGCCCGAATCATCCCCGCGATACCGCGTTTGCCAAAACCACCCGGGACGAGAATGGCGTCAAAGTCGCGCAGCCGAGACTCGTAGTCGTCGTCCATCAGATCTTCAGATTCGATCCACTTCACACTGACGCGAACATTGTTTGCCACACCGCCGTGCGTTAGCGCTTCACGCAACGACTTGTAAGAATCTTCCAGCTCTACATACTTACCAACGATAGCAATCGAAGTTTCTCCGCCAGACGGTTTCCTGATTGTTCCCACCAGATCGCGCCACTCAGCGAGATCTGTTTGTGAGGCCCGCGCGCCGAAGCCAAGTTGCGTGACGATCAGCCCGTCCAATCCTTGCTCGTGAAATGCAAGCGGCACGTCGTAAATCGTGTCAACGTCTTGCGCGCTAATGACCGCCGACTCTTTCACGTTGCAAAACAGCGCGATTTTGGAACGCAGGTCGTAGGAGAGCGGTTTTTCAGAACGACATAAAAGAATGTCGGGAGCGATACCAATCTCGCGCAGTTCCTTCACGGAGTGCTGGGTAGGCTTGGTCTTAAGTTCCTTGGCCGCAGCGATATAAGGCACCAAGGTGACGTGAACATAGAGGGTGTTGCCCGCGCCTTCTTCGTTTCCCATTTGCCGAATAGCTTCCAGGAACGGGAGCGACTCGATGTCGCCGACGGTGCCGCCAATCTCAACGATGATGACGTCGGGATTCTCTTTTTCAGCGACGGCCCTGACCGCATCTTTGATTTCATTCGTCACGTGAGGAACGACCTGGATGGTTTTGCCCAGGTAGTCGCCGCGACGCTCCTTCTCTATTACGGAAAGATAGATCCTCCCGGTGGTCCAGTTGTTTGCCTGCGAGAGAGGGGCATGTGTGAATCGCTCGTAATGGCCCAGGTCGAGATCTGTTTCCGCCCCATCGTCGGTAACGAAGACTTCTCCGTGCTGAAACGGCGACATTGTGCCCGGATCGACATTGATATATGGATCGAGCTTGATCAGTGAGACGTTGAGGCCGCGAGCTTCAAGCAGGCAGCCGATCGAGGACGCCGCCAGACCTTTTCCCAAGCTTGAAACCACCCCGCCTGTAACAAAGATGTATTTAGTCATAGCCGCCTCCTGGGTAGGACAGGCATTCCTGCCTGTCGTTTTTGTATGCTTAACTTATCCGAGCGAACTCGAAACTCGGAACTCGGAACTCGAAACTGCTAACTTGTCCCCTGCAACAATATTCCTAACGCGTTCCAAATCTTTTATCGTATCGACCCCAATCGACGAGGTGCTTGCCTTAATTACCCTGATCTTCACGCCATGCTCCAGCGCTCGCAGTTGTTCAAGCGCCTCCAATCGTTCGAGTTCTGACTGCGGCCACTGCGCAAACTCGAGCAACACGTCGCGGCGGTAAACGTAAAGCCCGGTGTGTTTCCGAAATAGGGATAGCAACGGAAATTCGTTACGAAGCGCTGCTTCGATCGAGCCATGTTCGCGAACAGCATCACGCGGATAAGGCACCGGCAAACGGGAAAAATAAATTGCGCGCTCATTGCCATCAACCACAACCTTCACCACGTCGGGATTCAAAACATCCGCCGCCGACTCAATCGGCTCCCAAGTCGTCACCATCCCAATTCCCTCGGTTACCCCTTCCCCTTTATCCTTGCCCCAATTCTCCTGTTCACCTTCAATCTCCTCTCCCCATCCCCGTGTCTCCCCATCTCCGTGTCTCCCTGGTTCTCTGTTCCCCTTTCCCCCTTCCCCTTTACCCTGGTCGTGCATTGCTTCCACTGCTCGCTCGATCGTCAGCGGCGAAATCAACGGCTCGTCGCCCTGCACGTTCACAATAACGTCCGCATCTTCGAGCGAAGCGGCAACTTCCGCAATCCGATCCGTTCCGCTCTTGTGATCGGCGCGAGTCATCACGGCTTCATACCCGGCAGACTTCACTGCCTCGAGTATTCGCTCGTCATCAGTCGCCACGATCGCGCGCGTAACATTTCGGGCAGCGAGCGCACGCTCAACAACCCAGCAAATCATGGGCTTTCCGGCGATTTCCAGCAGGGCCTTTCCAGGCAAACGAACAGAATCGTAGCGAGCGGGGATGATTGCAACGACGTTTGTTTTGGGATTGTTTGGAGGATTTGTTCCCGTGTGATTCACGGGGTAACAGCATAGCTTGCGCGCCGGTGAGTGTCAACGCTTCATAACGTTAGTGTCTTAGTTTGAGGTCTTCTCTGTGCAACCTTTGTGTCCTTTGTGTCTCTGTGGTTGAGAAAGTCTGGGAAGACTCACCACAGAGACACAGAGAGCACAGAGCTTACACAGAGAAATCGAATCTAAGACACACCTAACTGTCGATAGTTCAGTGATTCACAAAACATTGAAACGCAGCATCACACAATCTTAGCGTCCCTCCGTCTATAAGAAGCAAAAGCGAGCGCACACAGACCGGCAAGTGCGACGACGGAGATCCAGAGGCCTAGTTTGTCAGGCCATTCACGCCGGAAACTGATGGTTACCGGCTTATCGACGAAGGTCAGCATGAAGAATGGTGTGGTCGCGTAGATGGGACCGCCATCTGAGCGGCGCCAGTTTGGATGAAAGGTTGTAGCAACGACGACCGGTATGGCTTCAGCAGATACTGCGTTTGGACTAACAGTGATGGCTTGATTAGCAGAGTAGCTGCTGGTCAAGCCGCTGCCGTTGACACCGACCTTCTGCTTGTCAAGCGCCGTTTGGATGGCCTGCCAGACAATGCGTGGACCACTGGAGGCGTAACTGCTGGTTGGGCGTTCTGCTTCGATCCAGCCATCGGGTACGTCTTGTGGTCGTTCGATAACCTCAACCTGTGGGAACTCTGAGACAGCGGCCTTTATGCGCTTGAAGAGAGGGTCTTCGCTCGAGAGTAAAAGCAAAAAGCGCGTTTGAGCGAATTCTTTGAGTCTTATGAGAGCTCTGGACTCATCATCGTAATCATACTTCGCCACAATGAGTGCGCTGAATCCCGGTGGCACTTCCAATCGATCCAATTTTGTTTCGGGCACCCGCGCCACCATTACGTCGTACCAGCCCGAAGCAAATTGCTCTTCAGCAAACCGCACGAAGTCATAGCTGTTTCTGCGCCGCAATTTCAAAGAGAAATCGCTGACGAGGAGCGCGGGTTTGTAAGCAAGCGGGCGAGCCACCGGCGACTGCCCTCCCGCTGGAGTGGTCGATCGGATTGCACTTGTCGCGGATTGTGAGTCGCTGCCGAGGTCAAACACGCTCCACTGGCCCAACTCATATCTCGTCAAACCACTAACGCTCCCGAGCTTTGCTTTCATTGCCGGCGAATGCATCACGAGGTATTTCGTGCCGAACAGCTTTGCCTGCTCCAGGTGTTGGGCCACTGACTGGTTGGCATAATCAGTGTCGTCGACGAGGGTCGCGCTGATGCCATATGAATCGGCCTGAGTAGAAAGAGAATCAACCAACGGATTGAGAAAGAGCACATTGGGCGCGCCTTCGCGAAAGAATAGACTCAGCGCTTCATTTCCCTGCGCCCCAAGATACGCATTAATTGTCCGCCCATCATGCGCCGCATCAACATCAGCGAACGGCAGATTCTCTACCAGATAACGACCGTCGCGATGCTCCCCGGCAAAGCGCAGCAACGGCGCGATGCGCGCCCACTCAGGAGCATCGTAGAACGCCCAGCGCGATTGGCTAGGCTCAACAAAAATGAAAAGCAGGACGACCGCCAGCCCAAGCGCAAAGTACAAGCGAATCGGATTCGGGCGCGGCGACGGGACGGGAGAACGTCTCGAATGTTTCCGCTTGCGACTAGTTGCGCGCCGGTGTGCATTATTATAATCGCTCGGAAGCCGCCCTTCATTTTTCCTTGCTGCTAAACCAAGCGCGCGCAAACATGCGGCAATCGCCTGGCCCACCGGAACCGCAAGCATGAAGTTCAAGGTGGAGGTCAGCCGATTCGCCTGAAACGGAAACCAGCGTGGCGCGATCGTCGCTCCGGCAATGATTGCGAGGAAGAGCAGACCACACATAATTAGAAACGGAACATGCGGTCCTTCTCTCTGTGAGCGAAGCCAAATAAGAGCGCCCACCGCCGCGAGCCCATACCACGGCCACATGACCGGCGGCACCAGTTCAGCAAGCGGCGTGCGCACCGGACGGGTCACCACATAACTGTAAGAATGGATGAGCGGCGCCAGCCAAAACATCATCAGGCCAAGCGCCAGGGCGGGAATCGCCAGATGCGCGATGAGATTGTGGTCCGGGCGTGCGGGGTCCCCGGCGGAGTAGCCCCGCTGGGGAGCTCGACCCGCCTGTGATTCCCCGGCGCGATGCAGTTGCCACAGCTTGAGTAGATCACACCCAATAACCGTGAGCACCATCAGCGCCGCGACATTCGAGCTGAAGAAATTCGCGAGCAGCGCCAGCGCCAACAACACCGGTGAAAAAGCGACGCGACGGAATGTCCGATAAGCTTCAGCTTGTCGTTTTGTTCGATCCGGAGCAGTGACGGCAGATGACGACAAGCTGAAGCTTATCGGACACGCATAGCTCACATACCATGCAATCAGCAGCACAAAGCCGAGCGGCTGTGTGTAGAGCCCAAGCAAAAACGTCGAAGTGTGACTGAGCCCAATAACGCCCGTTGAATTGCTGAAGCGATTGTCGACCAACAGCGGCATTAATGCTAGCGCTGCGCAAGTGGCCGCAATTCGATCCCTTCCTGAGAGCCGATACGCCAGCCACCAAACAACGCCAGGCAAGAGCATCGTCGGCACAACCAGAACAAGTTTGAATGCGGCAGCGAATGAAAGCAGATGCGTGTGAGTGAGCAGCGCAACCAGAAAATTGAACAGCGGCGGATAGAAATTCGGAAAGCCTATGCCGGCAAAGTAAGCATTCGTCCAGCCAAACGTCTCAGGAAAAACTGACTGATTGTAAATCTGCGCCAGCGCATAATGCCCGGACCCATCCCAAGCCTGTGCCCGCAAACCTTGCCAGATTTCAAGCCAGAGTTGGCCGTTGAGCGGTATGGGTAGCAGTGCGACGAGAAACAGTGAAGGGGGGAAAATGCGGACAAGTGTCCATCGGTCTGATCGTGAGGCCCTCTTCATCGCAATTGAAAGGTCCACCTATTGTAATCGGTCACCATCTGTGGTGCTATTTGAAGCCGGATCCGACTCGCCAGCAAGGCGCAATCCAAATAAGGTGGAGTATCCATACTTACTTTTGTTTTTAGACCTGGGATCATTGTCCGTAATGTGAGGGTCAGTACATGATGCAATCCTGTCTGACCATCAGATTCGATAGCACCGTAGTCCAAGTTTTTTGGGTGGCGCTGGCGCAGGTTTAATACTTCCATGGCCTGTCCAGTCGTACCTTTCAAAGGGTTCTGAGTCTGTCCTGGGTTCTGTGGAACCTCTTCTGGTTTGCAGTGATTTAATCAATGGCTCGCCAGCTTTGAACTGAAGCTCTACGGCTCTAACTGAAACACCTTGCTTGCCATCTTCAACAACCACGCGTTCGCCAGATGCTTTCACTCGAAACGATCTTCTATTGAACCGGATCTTGTCAGCATAAATTGTCACTACATCATAACTGAGTACTGCATCGCTGTACTCTACGGTATCCTTAATCTGACGCTTCTTGTCGAACTGGATCAGCAAACGAAGCAACTTGGATGATGATTGGGGAATTGAGAACGAATCATACTTTGGAGGCCGGACCAGTTTGTCAATGGGATGTTTGGCTGACAACGTTGTGCCCCGGACCAAGTAACGCAACATAGGGGTTAGATTGATCCTGGCACTGGTCCTCGGTTGGATTCGAAAGGCCGCGCGGCGAACTGGGTAGAAGCCGTTTATTTCGGTACTGATGTGGTAGATTCCAGCCGGTAATTTCATTTCATAACCGCCGTCCTCATCAGATTCAATCCGCTTTACAGTTCTATTGCGGCCATCCTTAAGGACAATGATTGGCTTTGGAAGCACAATAGCGGCTTCATTCGCATCCATCACAGTTCCTTTCAAAGTTCCCATCGCTTGATTCATTGAAGGCAGGTGTTTGGGTGGTGATAGCGATATTAAGCTTGTTGCGAAGGCCAGAATCATATAGTTCAGCAGTTTCATGGCGTTAAGCCTCGTCAAAAGTTCAACGTAAGGTCGTTGTCATGCTAGTTGAGGGGCGAGCGAGCGGTGCGTTGGGAGGAAAACAGAACCTACGCACGAGTTCCGAATTTGCCTGGCTCTGCCTTGGATTGCTTAGGTCACCCGGAATCCGACCGGCGGCATGAAGCAGTTCATGAAGGATCACGGCGCCACGCATGTCTGCTAAGCTGAGCCCATAAAATCCGCGATCTATAAGTGTGTTCACGGCTACTCCCCCAGAATCACGGCCGGTATAGTAAAAGCCGTTTTGGTTCACTGTGATTGGGTTTGCGGAAATTCGCAGGCCGCCAGGCGAAGCGGGAGGTAACGATCCAGCGGCAATACTTGTAGCCGCACCAATATCAGCGCTACTAAAACGAGCGGATCCTATACCGCCGCCTGGCTGGGCTACTGGATATGAGGTTGCGGATGTGATTAATCCGTTCGAGGCATAAGTGTTGAGTAGACTAAGGGGATTAGTCCCGAAAAACAGAGCCCGACACAAAGAGTTTTGTTGTAACGCGTTGCGCGCTTGGTCAATTCCTCGCTGAACGGCAACCGGTGGCGGTGGTGGTCCGAGACTATCATCGAAGCGTGGCCGGTTCTGAGGTGGCTCCCCTGGATCGTAACCGAAGATTGACACAAATGTTGAGGAGATGGTGGTGGTATAAACCACTCCGTACGCAGGGTATGCGTTTCCACTGGAGTCATGGTACGTCGTGCTTGTGCTACGTGTCGTGTGACTAGTAGTCATCGGCATGAAACCCAGAAGGCTGGGTATACTTGCAGCGCTACCGTTGTAGAATATTACGGCAGTTGCTGTTCCGCCGTTGATTGACCGCAGCACGCTGTCGCAACTAGCGGGAGCGCCATCCATCGTGCAACCAACGGTTAAATTGTTCGCATTGCTGAAGCTTCCCCAGCCGGCGCCGCCGTAGCTGGGACCGTAAATGGGGCCAGTCGGTGAACCGCCACCGGTGGGCGGCTGCTCATTTGCAATCAAGTTACCCAGCGGATCATAAGCCTGGGAGTTTTCCTGCACTCCCAAGGCGTCGCGGTGTACCCAGGATACGTACGGGTTACCGTTGTAGGTCTGTTGCATGGGAGCGACCAGACCGTTCGCCGGCACATAGGTGATGCTGTTGGCGCCGCTACTATCCAGCCTGTTGAGGACCGCTCCGCCCAGCCCCGTAGAGTGAATCAGGTAGTCGGAAGTTGTAGAGCTCGGGCTGGCCACTGATTCAAAGACCAGTTGACCCTCACCATCGTACGCCATGGTATTGGTCGTCGTCGTGCTGCCGACCGTCTCGGCCACACTAGTTTTCTCGCCCGCAGCGTCGTAACTCCAGGTGCGCGAGCTGCTGGTGGTGGCGTCCGCGCTGGTAGTCAGTCGGCCATCGGCGTCGTAGGTCCAACCGTTTCTGCGATTGTTGGTGTAAGTCGAGCTGTCTGAGGCAAACGGATGAAGGCCATACTGGCCGCTGCGGCTGGTCATATTGTCAAACACATCGTAGCCATAGCTCGCACTAAAGGGCGGCGGCACATTTGTTCCAGGGATCGGCCCTACGGTCTTTACTCGCGCTGATTGGTCGTAGTTGTAGACGCGCGACATGTAATGGAACTGACCCACAACCGCCATAGTGTCGTCCAGATCAGTGAACTGTTTCAGCCGCCCGTCGTCATAATAGCTGTAATCGTCGCGCTGCGAGGATGACTGACCGTACATCAAACGGAACTGCGTTGGCTGAAGCCTCGAATTGAACTGCGGCACAGTCTCAGAACTGCCATCCCCGAACGAAGCCGCCTTGACAGCGCCCCACGCTCGGTACTGCACGCCGGTAGCGTAGTTATAGTTCGTACCGCCATAAGTTCCCGTGACGCTCGACGTTCGGCCCGCCGTATCGTAGCTGTAGTTCGTTGTAGAGTTGAAGGGATCGGTTACGCTTTGCAGTTCACCACCGAGCGTGTAGCTGTAACCAATACTGTAGTTGCCCTGAGTCGAGAAACCCTCGAGCGCATTGAGATGGCGAGTCTCGGAAGTCAGCCGCGAGAGCTGATCGTAAACGTAAGTGGCGCTATCCTGTGCCACATTGTTGACACTGTGCGACATTAAAGTGCGATTGCCTGCAGCGTCGTAGGCGTAGCTGATGTTGATCGGGCTGTAGCCTGACAACGTGTGCGCGACACTGGTGACCTGATGCCTGTTGTTGTAGCCATACGCGCAGTTGGCGCCACGGCCATCAACGACCGAAGAGACGGTGTCGTCTGAATTGTAGTTATAAGTGGTCGCCACGCCCGCATCCTGTTGGGGCACGTGTTTAGTTTTTAGGCGCCCGTAGCCGTCGTAGGTCATTGCCGTGTCTTGATAGGTTTCGCTGCCCTCAACTCCCGCGTATTGCCGCACCAGCGTCACCTGATCGCGAGCGTTATAGGTATTAACTGTAGCGGTATAGACGCTTCCGCCTTGCCAGTTGAGCATTTCGGTCTTCACTGTGCGTCCCAAAACGTCCGCGTAAATCTTCTGTTGGCGGCGCTTCGGCGCGCCACCATCTACCGTGCCTTCGTCCGTCAGCGTCACAACCTGGCCGCCGGCGCAGCCACAACCGCCATAGCTCGCTTCTTTCGTGGTGCCGTCAGTGTTCGTGGTTACCAGCGGCCGGCCTTTCCAGTCGTAAGTCTGCTGTGTGTAAAGCCAACCCAATCCCCCATTGGCAGGGTCGTCATCACCGGCAGCTACCCACTGGGAGGGCGGCGTTCCATTGTCGCTGGTTTCGGTGGGGTTCGACTGTTTGATCGTACGGCCCATCGCGTCATAGAGAATCAACTGTCCGCTGAAACCGCCGGTGCTGGGAGAATGATCGGAGGCACTGGCAATCGTACGGCCATGTCCATCCACAATCTTAAACGAATGCCCCTCGGCTAAACCTTCCTGAATCGTCGAGTAAGTGTCTACGCGATTCTGACTGATGGGATACTCGAAACGCGTGTGACTGTAGTCGGCGTTGCCGCCAAACTCGATTGCCACCTTCTGGAGACGCGCCAACGAATCGTAAGTGAAATTCTTGATTGCGCCAACCGTTTGTCCGGCGGGTGGTGGCGATTGCGTGCGGGTCACAGCGCCGAGATCAAAATTGTATTTTGCGGTTGAAGAAAAGCCGTCCGCATCAGTCACAGTGGTGGGATAAGCGAGGGTGTTGCGGGTGTTGTTGCCATCTGAAAAGTTGTCGGCGTAACTGACCGAAGTTGTGTGCCCGAGCGGATCAGTGCTCGCGACGGTCGCACCCGCGGTGTTGTAGGTTATCGTCGAGGTGGTGAAGAGCGACGTGTTATTGACGTCAAACCGCTTCACGCTACTTAGATTTGCACGGCCTATCGTAAAGGCTTGAGAGTAGTTCGCGTTGTCATGGTGCACGGGCTCATCGTTGCCCTGAATCGAACCGTCATAGTTGAAGCCGACCTTGGACATGAGCGTTTCAGCCAATGTATTCGGATCAACCTGGTAAAGCGTCTGCTCGCTCACAAGACCTATGATGCGGCGACTCGTGTAAGGGCTGGTCGAGTTGTAATCGGTATGCGTACGTCGCAACGGAGTGGTGGCATTAGCCTGAAACTCGGTGACATCCTGGGGAAGCTTGCAGCTCGTGCCATCACCAACCGTGACTGTCTGGTAAGTGATGGTCGTGCGCGCGCGATTGCCGGCCGGGTCGTACACGTTTGTCTCAGTCACTCGCGGATTGAGTAAGTATGACAATCCGGTGTCGTCCTGCGTCCAGGCGGTCACGGACTGCCGCTCTCTCACGTTTCCGCTGTCGTAGGTCTCAACCAAAGAAGGCAATCCGCGCTTCCATCCGGTGGATGTACCGGCTGCGCCTTCGAAGTAGATCTTGTTGTAGGTGCCGTCGGCAGCGGTCACTTGCGCCAG
>DASXQM010000230.1:0-9128 GCA_036507195.1 Pyrinomonadaceae bacterium
TTCGAGCATGAAGAACGGGAAAGGCTCTTCGTAGGAGGCGCGGACGACGCCCGCGACGCTTAGCTGCTTGTTTTGGTAGAGAAGCGGGTTGGTTGTGATTTTGGAGATAAGCATGGTTTCGTCCTTAGTCGAGCGTCTCGAATTAGGTGAAAGATCCGGTGAAATGTCGGGCTTTCGTCGTCGTATTCGTCCGGCCTTTCTCTCAGAAAACGAAAGCGCCGGTGGCGTCGATTTGCTCACACAGTGGCATTCGTACTCTCAGGCCGTAGGCCATTGAAAGCAGGCTTAGGTCGCTGTCGTTATCGAGCATTTCATGGTAAGCGTTCCAGGCGATTGAGTATTGGATCTCGCGATCTTCCGGAATGCTTGCTGCGTCGTCGTAGGCTGCTTTGAGGTTGCGAGCAGTCCAGGACGGAAGATTCAGTTCGTCTGCAAGTCGTAGCAGGATTTCAAGAATCATGGTGTGCCTCCTGATGTTGGAAAACCACACGATTGCAGTCCGGCTAAACCCTGGTTTTGTTGCTAACGAGGATTAAGGGAGGTCGTAAACGGTTACGTTTACGCCGTGGGAGCAAAGCTCGTCTTCGATGATCGCGGAGATGGTTTGCCAGTCGCCGCCTGCAAGGCCGGCGCCAATTCGCGGCATGTGAACGCTTGCGTCGTGTTCGAGTGCAAGGAGACGGACGCGAGCGAGTCCTTCGCGGAGAGAATCGTAGCGAAGGGGGTTTGGATTTGAGGCAGACCGGATTCCAGATTGGCCGACGATGTTTGCGACGCATAGCCCAGGTTGGACCCGCACAAATTGGACCTGGCCAAGGCGGAATGGAAGCGGTGCGAGGCCTCGGGCCCAGCGACGATAGTCGCGTTCCGGTTGGTGGAAGCGCTGAGAGAGAGCGCGCACAAATCCGGCGTTCCAGAAGCCAGCGTCATTACAACAGTGGGCGATGATTCGCTTTCCCTGTGCTACTGGATTGGTGGCGTCGCCTGTGACGTATTTGATCGTCGTTTGGGTCAGCATTTGATCCCACGAAGCTCGAGAGCTTGCTTTAGTTTACCGGACTCGTAGCAACTAAAGCAGGTGGGGATTTTGGGGTTTGATGGTTCGTGAAATGTGAGAGGAATTCTGACGAAGCCGATTTCACTTGTGGTGTTGCAGAGAATACAAGTTGTGTCATTTGAATTAACGGCAATGACTTTCGTTTTGACGCGCGCTATGTTCTTTGCGGTTCCGGGACTTGCGCCGTCCCAAATAGCCAGCCCGAAATTTGCGGTTCGTCCCATGTAAGCGTCTTTGTCCGTCTGGCGCGTTCCTGGAACTTGCGTGGAGTTAAAGCCGAGGTTGTGTCGAGGACGCGCATTGATGTGACAGACGGTGACTTGCCGGTAGCCTTTGGCCGATAGGTAGCGCTGGATAAGCACGTCTACGCCAAAACAATCTCCAACAAGAATAGTAAATCCCTGGGCCATAATTCGATCAAGTGCTTGCAGCGCACGTTGAGGCAGGAATTTGATCGAGCGAGATCCAGAAACAAAAATCGTCGTTTTAGACGTAGAGAGTCCCCCGCAAACAGAATCAGGTAGTTGCGGTCGGTCTAAAATCTTTGCATTCAGGACCAGACCTTACGGTGTGTTAAGGCTCGGGGTTGAAGTCAATCTTCTCCCGTGTGTTTGCGTCAGAATTGGTGGGTAGCTTTATTTCGTGCGGCTGGATTCAGGCGGGCGGAAGAGTCGCCGGCAACGGTGACCGGGGGTGAGGGGTGCGCTGAGCTTTGGAGGTATTTTTTGAGAGAGAGGGATCGAATCCCTGTAGTTGGAGGGACCGTTTAAGGTCTGATGGTTGAAGGCGCAGGTGTCACTGACATCACGCGGTTGCGGCTTTGGTGGCTTGGGAAGGTTCTCGTTGAGAGCGAAAATCCTTCCCTCGATTTTTCAGTGCTGGATTCGACCTTTCCTTCGAATGGGCGCGCGGCGGATCGGCGGAGAGAAGTTTAGGTTCCTGGTAGTTGCGTACCTCGTCGGCTGGGGGAATACGCTCCTTGATGGGACAAGGCTAGAAGTGTCTTCACGGAAAGCGCGCGGGAGGTTGGATCCGAAGTTTGCTGCGGATGAGTTTGTGAGTGCGATCTCCGCGTTGGTGGCATAGTTGGTGAAGCTTGCGTGGTTGGTGAGATTTTTGGGGTGGCTGTACCTCGATAATGCGAGCACGCTTGTAGTAAGGACGAGGACGAGAGGGCAGATAATGAGCGACACGATGCTTCCGAAGTTGATTAGTCTCATGGTGGCTCCTTTGCTTTGTGGTCCATGTCGTTAGGGTGTTTGCCGCTTCTGTTTGGCGCTCGTTAAAGAATCGCTACGAGGGCCGGGCTGTAGATGGCGAGTTGGTTGCTGTAGCGACGTAGGAGTTTACGGCCGGCGGCGATCTGCATCGGGCTCAGAGCGTCTTTGGCTGCCAGGCTGTGGCCATACTCAGCGTCGAATTTGTTGAAGCCGACGCCATCTCGGTGCCGCGCTCCGTCGCAGTGGCCGGCGAGGTATCGTAGTCCCTGGATGACGGCATCTCGGAGGGCTGGTGTGATGGTGTGGTTCAGTCGTTGGACGGTTTCTGTCAGCATTAGCTCGGTGGCCTTGCCGAGTCGAGCGGTTGCTCGTGCGAGCTTGTCGGCCGCTTCCTGGTCCGGATCTCCGTCGTGACCGCGCACCCATTCGTAAGTGATTTCGTGTGTTGTTGCTGCGTCATCAAGGCGTTGCCAGCAATCGAGGTTGCTTCGTCGTTTGAAATTTCCGGTCATTGTTTCGACGACATAGCGAGAGTCCGTGCGGAGAATTACAGTGCATGGTTCTTTCAGGGACTCGAGTGCGAAGGCGGCCGCAGTGATTTCGGCGCGTTGGTTTGTTGACGGACCGATGTAACAGCCTATCGCGCGTTTGTGGCCTTGGTATTCGAGAATTGCAGCCGCGGCGGCGCGGGTTTCGTTCTGGCCATTTCCGAGGCAGGCACCGTCGGTTGTGATCGTTACTTGCTTTCTCTCTGCTGTAGTGGCTGACATGGTGTTACAGGCCTCCTCACAAAAAAATGTAGCTGCGCGCTGGGCGACCGTGGCCGTCCAGCGCGCGAGCGTTCTGTGGTCGTTCAGGCGTGGCTGGGCGTTTCAGAACGGAATGTCGTCGTCTGACAACTCGGCGCCCGTCTTAGCCTCGCCGGCTTCCGCTGCCGCGGCATCGCCACCGTTGCGGCGTCTCTTTCCGAGGAACTGGACGTCGCTGGTGTTGATGTTCATGGTCAGGCGGGTTTCGCCGTCGCGGCCTTTCCACAGTTCCGGCTTCAGGCGACCTTCGATGTAAACCTGGTCGCCCTTTTGCAGGTGCTGCGAGACGGCTTCGGCGCTGTTGCCGTAGACGTTGGCGGTGAACCAGCTCTGGGTTTCGACGGGCTCGCCGGCGCCGTTTTTCCGGCGTTCGTTCGCGCAAACCGAAAACGAAGAGACGGGACGGCCGTCAGGCATGTAGCGGAGTTCGGGGTCTTTGCCGAGGTTGCCCACTACGATTACTTTCGAAAAGGACATGTTCAATTCTCCTTTGATTGGTGACTTTGCATTGAGTGATGAGCGAACTGCGTTTGAGGCGCGGCAAGCTCGGGTTAGTCGGTCCACCTGTCCGGTGACTGACTGTGACTTATCGTGTCGTCAGCTTCTTTCTATTTTTTCTTGTGTGGGCTGAAGACTCGGTTGGTAAGGTTTAAGAGGCTCGTTTACGCGGCCATGGGTTTGGCAAGTCCTGAAGCGTTTTTCAGGCTTTCCCAGATTGCCGCTTTGTCGGCCGCCGTGAGCAAATGAATCATATTGTGAGGCTCATTCGGCATGCCGGTCTTGCGATCTTCGTAAAACGCGAATCGTAGGTACATGAGCTTCCTCGCCGATGCCTGATTGATCATCTGGAGCAATCCTTCTTGAATCCGGACGTAAAGATCTTGCCTTTCCGTTCGAAGGATGTTCCTTACGCGTTCTCGTTCCTGGATGGGAAGCGTTTGGATCGCGGTCGCCAGAGTGCGTAGTTCTCGGGTTGGAAGTGTTCGCGCGAGTTTGATGACGGGTGTGGCGACGATGAAAGTACGGGCACGGCCGTCAACGTCTTTCGTTTCGCGCAAGGGGCTGGAATCAAGGTTTGCGCGCTTCACTTCGTAAGCAGTGTTTAGCGCGGTGAACATCTTGATCGAGATGGTCCCTTTCAAGCGAGCTTGGTAAGCGTCTTGGATAGTGTCGATTAGTGCGCGTGTTTCCGTGGCGGCTTCAATTCTTCGAATGAAGCTGCGGAAGGCGACGGAACGATTCATGCTTCGGAGCATGAAGTCGCGGTGCATGTTGTCGAGGATCTGTTCGAGTACTTCGCGAACGTATTGTCTCTCTTCGCGGTTTGGGTAAACGGAGACACGATAGGTGTATTCGACAAGACCCTTTCGAGTCGAGGTCATTGCCCTTGTTGTTCTGAAGATCCGGGAGTCTTTGTCGGCCGGATCGCCGTAGATTTGGTTTAAGCGAAAGTCGATGTAGTTGCCGATCGTTTGCGTGTCTTCGCCATCGGTGAAGAGGTTGCGGATTTCCGGAACCAGATCGGCGGTCTCGTGGGGAAGGTACGTTTCGTCCACGTCTTCGTCTAGAGTTCCGTCGACGATGAATCTTTCTCCATCGCTCATGTGGAGCGAGACTACGCCGCCTTCGCTGTATTGCTCAGTGATGCGCTCGTGGCTGTCGACAAGCGCTTCGAGATTTTCCTCACGGGCGCCAGCGTCTGCTTGATCGCGGAGATATGATTGAAACTGGCTTTCTTCGTCGTAGACGTTGCCTGTTGAGTGGGCGCGCGAGAGCTTGCTGCAAATCGAGCGCAGTTCGGCGGTGAATGGATCAGTAGTATCGCGTTTGTCGAGGATTTGCTCACATCGCAGCTCGAAGAGTTCGCGTCGTTGGTTTGGGTTCAGTTCGTCGCTGTAGTGAGGGGAGCCGAAGTATTCGTAGACTTCCGGTTCGTCGAGCAGGCGATCTTCTTTGGTTGCCGTGATGGCTGTGAGCTGCATCGCCATCTTGGCGATTTCGCTGAGGACGCTTGAGATTACCTGGGCTTTGTATTCGCTCACGGAGACGTCGTGGGTAGCAGAGGTGTGCTCGGCCAATCGTCGTTTGATTTCGCCATAGGCCCACGAAGCGTAGATTTGGAGTGAGCGTGGATCGGGGTCCGCGCCGGCGGAGACAGCCTCCTTAATGACGCGAACGAATTCAACGGCGTCGGCGTTTGAGCCGAGTTGCTTTTCGGCGTAGGGAACAGTGAGGATTCGGTGTTGGAGTTCGGCTTCGTTGGCTGGCCCGAGGTCGTGTTCTACTCGTCCGATCACGCGATCGCCAATCAGTTGAGTGGATTCGATATCGATGCGGTGGGCCGAATGGCGAGATATATGCTCGCTCATGTCGTGGCTGGGGCTGCCAGTGTCGATGGGATGATAGAGCAGGTGGAGCGAGTTTGGAGCGTAAATACGAAGAAATTGAGTCTGCATGTGCTGCCTCCCAGATACAAGAAACGAGAAATGTCCGGACAAAACACCACTTGCAGTCGTATCTAAAACCCAGTTGTTTCGGCTGGTTGAACATTAAGCTGGTTCCTGGCTGGCCTCTTCATCTGAAACCCAAACCCATGCTTGAACAAAAGCGCCATCGTCGGGGTTGGCCTCGGCTCTGCTGAGTCTGGCGTTATCGTCGATTTCGATTTCACCTTCTGATTGATACTGACCTCGCGCCGCTGCGATCATTTGTTTTCTTGTTGGCAGTTTCATTTCGTCCTCTCAGTTAGTCGGTGAATTCGATGTGGTTGCGAGAGATGCCGTATTCACCGGCGATGTCTCTTGCTGTTCGGCGAGCGAGTTTTTTGAGCTCGCCTAGGCTGAGGCATGAGGGATCGTTGAGTGGAACGACTTCAACTGAGTCGTGCGCGCAGTTTCCGGCGGTGTAGTCGTCGATGATATTTCTGCCCCGGTTGACGAAGATTTCATAGCCATAGGGAGTAGCTGTATAGGTGATGAATGTCGGCCGAGGTATTGGCATAGCGTTTCAGAGGTCTTGGCGATCTACCTCTTTCCTTTCTTTTAGATCCCCCGGAAAACTGAATCCTCGCCCATGGCCTTTTCGAGTGTCCTTAACTTCCGTCGAAGTTCCTTGTGGTAAACGGAAAGGGTGCTTGCCTGCAATTACTTTGATCTAAAGTCGTCACTTTTAATCGTTTGGATACAGGCCGGTTTGGGCTTGCTCGGCCGCTAAGCTGGAGCTGGATTCAGTTTTCGGGGTGTTTGATCTTCGCGTGCAACAACGGCACTCAGGGTCAGTGCCGTAGCAAAAAACGCAATCGGTGAACGCGAAAGCAGGCGCGTCAGGCGTAGCGAATGGCTCGGCCATTTCAAGGTAGCATCTGGCGAGATCGTCGTTGTGCCAGTTTGATTCTTTGTCGCGATTGTCTCTAGTTACGGTGGTAACGTGTTGGGCTCCACGATTTAGATCAATGTAGGGTTCGCTTCTTGCGAGGTTATGAAGGATGGCCCGGTAAATCGCGTAACGCGTTGTCGTGCCGTCTGTCATTGACAGGGAAGCGATGGTGACTCGTCTTGTGGTCATGGCCAATGCTTTCTGGTCGATTGTTCGATTGGATCTTCGCTACGTTTAGGGCAAAGCCCTCTCATGCTGCTGCGGGAATAGCATGTTCTGTTGAGACGATCGTGGCGGCGGTCAGGTCTTGTGTTCCGATTGGATGGTACGAAAGAGTGAGGGAGTGATCGTGGAGCCGGAAGATTTCTTGTGGTGGGTGTTCCCGGTTCTTTGCGATGTCAATTCGTAAAATATCCTCGCGATAGTAGGCATGAAGAACTCCGTCTTCAGTTTGGACGAGAAATCGTGGTGGGCCTTGCATTGATTTTTCTCTGGCGTGTTAGGCGTTGACCGCAATCGTAAATGTCTTTGATGGTGATAGATTCTTGCTCCGCACCGTGCGCTCGCAGGCTTCTGCCGTTGTTAGCCGCCCTTTGTACTTTGATTCTGTCTCCTTAGGAACCGCACTCGCTTGTGGTTGTAAAGCAAGCGTTTGAAACGCGGGCTTCTAAGCCGTCGAACAACGTGCGACGGTTACTAGCAATTGTTGATAGTTGGAGTTCGGGTTGGATTTCTTCAGAAGTTGGTGGAATGCCGGGGCGGCGAGGCCATGCGGCCGGAGTCGCCGTTACCAGCGGTCGATAACTAGGCTTAGTGCTTTGGTGACTTGAAACAGTTTGTAGGGCGGGCATTCAATTCCATAGTGGTCCAGAACGGTCTCGTCGTAGTCGATAATGCGTACTCCGGTACGGCCTTCGCGTTTGGCGAAGCGCGTGATTAACGTCCGTTCTTTTGTTGTCCCGTCTGCGTCGATACACCAGATAGTGGAGGATGGCGTTTTGACTTTGAGGATTACGTGATCGGCCGGGCTTTCGTTTGAGGCGAGGATTTTTAGGGAGAGGTCTCCGGGATAGCGAAGCCGCGTTAGAGATGCTTTCACAGCACAGGCAAGGACTCTGCAGCCGCCAGCGTGCCAGGATGTGAATTCTACGTCGTCAGATGAAAGGCGGTCTAAAAGTCGGAAGGTGTTTGGAAGTTCGAGCCAATGGCGCAGGTGCGTGCCCCAGAGCCTGTCGATCATTTGGTTACACAAACACGAGCCCTAATTGAGAGATATCAGTGGTCACAGTGTTGTCCTCGGTCGTCGTGCTGGATTTGGGAATTTGTCTTGTCCCTAAATTTCGCGTGGCGGCGATGATCTTTTGAAAGAAAGAAACTATTACTCCCTGGCCGAGGATTTCTCCGGCGCGGGTCTTGGACTCCTCACCTAAATAATAGGAATCGGGGACTCCATGGAGGCGTCGTACTTCGGCAAGGGTCATCCATCTCCAGCATTCTGCACGTTGAAGATGTTTCACAACTGCGCCGGTGCCTTGCTGCGAAAAATATCTTTTGGACACGCAAGGAACCGAGGTGCTTTGATTATCGAGTTGTGTCGATGTGAACCCATTTCCTTTAGCGGTCTGGTTGGCCCAGTGATTCGTAAGCCACGGTTTTGTTTCTGACGTGAAGTAGCGATCTTCGAGATGTGATTCGTCGTCTCTGATTTCAGCGAAGGTGCGGATGTTTGGAGTGGGCTCTGGCCAGCGAAAGTCTGATCCTGAGTGGGCGACGATCACTGTCCGAGCTCGGGCGGTTAGTTCGCCATACTCACGAGGATCAATTACGCGTGCTTCGACGGTATAGCCAGCTCGTTCGAGAAAGAGTCTCATCATGAATCCGGCGCCGCTGTTAAGATAGCCTGGTGCTTCTTCGATTACGACGGTGGCTGGATTTAGAGCCCTAATAACCAGTGCTGCCCACACGGTCAGATCTCCAAGGGGATGGGCCTCCGGAGGAAGTGTCTTGTCGCGTTTCTTTCCTGTTCCTTTTTCAACTCGTCTTGCCATGCTGAACGGTTCGCAAGGTAGTCCGATGGAAAGAAGTTCAACGGTCGGCAACATCTCGACGGGTACGTCTTCTATGCTGAGGTTGAACATTCTCGTCTGGCGGTGGTTTTCTTCGAAGACCTTTGCGTACTGTTCGTTTATTTCGACGGCGAATGCTGGTTGGTAACCTGCGAGTCGTGCAGCTTCAGTTAGCAAGCCGCCTCCGGCGAAGAGGCTTCCTTCTTTACCGTTGCGGCAGCGAGTAGCTCTTAATCGTTCGTTCCGAGTGGGAGTCAGAACGATGGCGCCTTCTGTTATTTGAAC
This sequence comes from Pyrinomonadaceae bacterium, assembly GCA_036507195.1. Taxonomy (GTDB): domain Bacteria; phylum Acidobacteriota; class Blastocatellia; order Pyrinomonadales; family Pyrinomonadaceae; genus PSRF01. The sequence goes on from DASXQM010000230.1 coordinate 8,813, forward strand.
CTGGAGGGTTGTGATTGGTCCAAAACAATCGGCAAGAGCAGAAGTATTGAGATCCAGAACAGGGATTGATTGCTTGTGTCGGGTCTTGCTTGAAACTACGCGAGTGCCTTCAGGGGCGAGCTTTATTTCAACTCGCTGTTCTGAGAAGTGAACCTGGATTCGGTGGGCCGGAACAAAGCCTGCTCTCAGAAGGTAGAGGCCTTCGAGCCAGACTCGGGGGGCATCCTTGTTACGGCCGATCTTGGTGGTTGAAAACCGTGGAAAGACATTCATGGTGACGAACCTGTTTGAATCTATTTCGGGGTTTGAATCGCGC
>DASXQM010000231.1:0-31732 GCA_036507195.1 Pyrinomonadaceae bacterium
GGCTACGTCGGGCTCTTCAATTTTCCCTTTCACGTAGATGATTGGCTGGAGACTAAATTCATTCCCTATATGGACCAGTACGTCACCAAGAAATTCAGTCCGGATGTGCGCCTCATCCTGGCTGATGAGGGTGATAACGGCGGCTTAGGCGAGCCGGGTCCGAGTTGGCGGCAGTACCATGGCCCATTGATTGATGCGCTAACCAAAGCCCGGACCAAAGTTATTGTTTTCGATCTTGAGGTTAACGATCCTAATCCCGCTTATGATGACCAATTCGCCGAAGCCATAAAACGTGCCGAGGCCCAGGGGACATACGTAATTCTCGCGAAAGCTCTCGATGAGGAGGGCAATACGATAAAGGACATTGCTGAGAAACTTAGCCTGGCTGTGAAGGATCGCTGGGGAAACATTGACGTGGGCAAGACCCGCGGAGGGTTGGTCCGTGCTTACCAGTTGGCCCAACCGGTAAGAAACAGCTCCTCTGTTGAACAGGCTACTGAGGTAGCGGTTATTCCTTCTCTGGGCCTGCAAGCCATTGCCAGGTTCTTATCACGAGGCCCGACGGTTAAGTCGTTTTTTAACGAAGGTCCGGAGCAGGTTCAGCTTCGTTCGGATGGCGAACTGATTAAATCAATACCCGTTTACGAGAACAGCCAATCGCTCTACGATTTCCCTTATGATCTGGTCACGCGAGCCAGGCTCAATGATGCCACCCGCCCTTACCGGGACGTATTTTTCCGGCGGGGAGAGGACGAGTATCTGCGAGAGTACGCGGGAAAGATTGTCCTGGTTGGTTTCAAAACGCACCAGGACTCCTGGTTACTACAGGGCGAGCAGCGGTATGGAACCGAAATTCATGCGAACGTTATCTCCAACATTCTCAGCAACGTCTATATTCAGTTGCTGCCGTCGTCCTTCGACTTTTTGATCGTCGCATTCATGGCTGGTTTTGGCGCCCTGGTGCAAGCGCGTTTCAGACACGTCTTCAGCACCAGTTTCACCTTCCCGCTGCCGGAACATAAAAAGAAGCTGGATATTCCCGGGTTACTTTTCGCTGTTGACGTGGTCTACCTGCTAATCGCTTTTCAACTCTACAAGAATGAACGCCTGTTCATCCTCAAGTCCTACCATCTGGCTGCACCATTCATCGCCTACTGGCTAACTGGAAAGATGCGTAGGAGGGCTACTCTCAGGCCAGGCTAAAGGAGTCGCATCATGGGTAATCAACAACAGACGACAGTGAGCCGGATGATGTTACACCTCAGTTTCCTCTTAATTCTTTTGGTGCTTGCACCGGGTACTCAAGCTCAGTCTTGTCCTGCTCCGGCGCAGTCCGTGACGCCGGCAGCAGTGGTGAAAAGTGTCGTGGTTAGAGATCAGGAACAGCGCGAAGCGGTTGATAGAAGCCTGGCGATAGCTACGCGAGCAGGTAGTGGTGAAACTGTTTCTGTCAGCGCCGGACTGCTTTTGTATTGCGGCGACATAATTGAAACCTTCGACCAGACCAAAGTGACGGTCTTATTCCTCGATGCTCCAGTCTCCGAGCGGGACAACGAGGTAATTATTGACGCCAATGCGAAGGTTGGTATCTCTTCAACCAATAGCTGGTGGGGGAAAATCTGGGTGAAAGTCAAGGGAGCTTTCAATTCCAACGCGACTTATGTTCGCCTGGGCGCTACCGGAACAGAGTATGAGTTTAACGTTTTCAAAGGCGAGGAGCGTTCAACGGTAGTTGTGCTTGAAGGGGCCGTCCATTTTGAGGAAGGCAAATTTACTCTCGCCGGCTCGAGTCAAAGCAACAATCAGGTAGCCCAATCGATAGGACCAGAAACGCTCTCGCCGTTGCCGTCCTTCACCGCCTTTGCCCATAAGGTTTCCGGCCAGGTACAAACCGGTCGTGCTTTAGATGTTCCCGCGGGACGGGTCATGGATTTCAGCGGTACGTATCACGTCCTGAATGATTGCCGGCGAACGCATTACTTTGAATTTCGCACATCGGATAGCACCAAATGGCTGCAACTCCTTGTCCACAAGAACGCCGAGATTCCGGCGCACGTAAGCCTTCCGGTAGAAGCAACTGTGCGAATAGATGCAACGCAACTGCAGCCGGGTCAATACAGAGCGGACATTTACGCCATCTGTTTGGATTGCAAGAGTGAGCCGGGCTGCACTCAGTCTCAACTGGACTGGCCGCTCAATATCACTGTCAAAAACGGCTATCCGACGCCCAATCCGACTCCAACGCCCCTCCCAACAGCAACTCCGACACCGACAGTCGAGCCGGGGTCATCGTCTCAAGAAGGGTCGGTCGGAGTATTGGAAGAGCTGACTTTCACCAGGGGGGTTGATCGTCCGGCACAGGCGAGGGACAGCAGCGTGCTTTCCGTGCTCGATTGGACCAATAGAGTTATCCTGACTACTCAGCCTACTTACTCCGCACAAAATATAATTCCTCACTTCCTAACGATAGAACAAAGGAGTCAGAGTTTTAAGAACGCCAGGCAGCAGTCCATACTTCGGAATGAACCCGGCAGCAATGCAATTCTCGGCAACGTTTATAGCGACTGGGACCAGGGAGCGCTGGCTGTTTCGGCATACGCGAAGGAGCGAGCTCCGTCTGGGAGCAGGCCGGGAACGTTTGATGTAGACAAAATCGAAGCTTTTCGCTTGACCGGTCAGCTCGAGCAAGCGGAGCGATTGCTGGGAAGACTCTCAGCCACAGACTCACAATCAGTGGCGGCGCTGAATGCCTATGGAAATCTGAATCTCGACTATGCCGAGATCGCCCTGGATAAGCTAAATTTTGACGAGGCCTTGAATCGACTCAAAGAAGCGAGGAGACGTTATGAGTTAGCTTTGCAAGCGCCGCAAATTATCAGCGGCGGCCAGATCGGCCCGCGTGCAGGCGCAACTGTCCAAACAAATAGAGGCGAAACGTATTTAGCTGAAGGCAATATTGCGCAAACCCGCAAAAATCTCCAAGAGGCCAGGATGAGCTACACCGAGGCGGCTCGCTCGCTTGAATCCATCCAGCAGGCTAATTCGCAATATCCATTTCCCGTCACGGATTTAGGCCGAGCTTATCAGGGATTGGGAAACGTGGCCCACCTGGAGGGCAATACGTCTGAAGCGAGCGCGGCTTACGAAAAGGCAGAGCGTCAACACTTGCAAGCTATAAACGCGCATCGAGACTTCGCCGAAGCATATTTCAATCTTGGCGACCTCTTCGATGACCGTGGCGACAAGGAGTCTGCCAAGAGAAATTATTGGCTGGCCCTCAAAGCCCGGCCGGAACAGCCTGCTCCTTACTATCCTCTGGCTCTACTCATTCAGAAAGAGGATCCGCAGTTGGCCGCGTCCTTAGCCGCCACATATTTGCAACTCGAGCCCGAAGTCTTCAAGCAAGGAGAAAAGGCGAAGAATGCTAGACGGATCGCTCAGCGCCAGTATGTTGAGCCGCCACCGCGCCCCGGCGATGGGAAAGTCATACCGGTCTCTGGAACCGTACCCAACGTTCTAAATCTGACGCGCGTTCAGGCTATCAGCGCCCTGCAAACGGCCGGGTTTGTTCCCGGGAAAATAGATGACCGAAGGAATAGGCCAACAGACATCGTGATGAAGCAAAGCCCGAGTGCCGACACGCCTGCAGCTCGCGGCTCCGCTATTGATCTGGTTGTCGGCGAGGGGATAGAGGTTCCCGACGTAATCGACGACAAGCAACAAACAGCGATAAGGAAGATTACAAGCAAACATCTAAAGGTCGGAACGGTCGACCAGGAAGGGAGCTGTAAGACAGTTGGCGAAGTGATTAGAACGAGTCCGGAGAGGCACGCGAGGGTTGCTCAGGATACAGTGATTAATCTTGTGATCGCCTCACTTGGCGAGAATCCGGTGACCTTGCCTGATTTCAAAGGGCAAACCCAGAACGAGGCAGGAGCCATAATCCGGAATCTACAACTTAGGTCAAGGAGGGTGACAAAAGAGGAGACTGATCAAGCCCGGGAAGGCACCGTGTTGGGACAGTCGCCAAAACCTGGGACTCAATTCGCGAGAAACTGTCCGGTTAACGTTGACCTCACCGTCGCGGTTCCAATCGTGTGGGTTTACGTGGAGAAGTATGTAGATTTGCAGTTAGATGAGGCTCGTCGGCGCTTGGGCAATATCGAGCTCTATGCGAACGTCAGCTATCAGGAGTCTTCCGACTACAACGAGGGGAGAGTTCTCAGGCAGGATCCACCAGAGGGAACGCGGGTGAGGCACAAAACACCAGTCAACCTGGTTGTTGCTGCCCGGCAACGCCCAACTGACGTCTTGGTTCCCAGGGTGGTAGGAATGACGCCCAGAAACGCCAGGACAACTCTTGAACGTGCTGGTCTTCAAGTCGGCGAAGAAAGATGTGTCGTAATTAATCCCAACTATGTCGGACGAACCGCGGTCATAGTCCCCCAAGTTCCTCCCGGCACTGCGGCAGGGACAAATCCGCCTGAGGGGACAAGGGTATTAGTTGGAACAAGGGTCATCCTGTTCATCGCCCAGAACAGGTGCGGCTCCGAATGACCGGGAATGCGCTGGCCTGGGTCTGACAAGTATTCAACTGATATCTCATCAGCAATAACCAAGCACAGGTGTCAATTAGGAGAACCAGCGCCAAAGGAAAGATTACAGTTCTGGCATCCTGCGTTCAGGCCGCCTGACACTTGGTCAAGGCCAGTTCATCACAAACTGATTGTTCAAACTTTCAGGATGCCTTAATGGTGTCGTTCGCCTAATCTGCCTTAAGTCCTTACTTGCAGAACGCGGGAGCCTGGGCGCGGGCGAAACCTGGTGTAAACGAGTCGTTGGCATGGGGCATTTGTGAAATCTGAACTCCGTCCTTGAGCGCCGATCCTTCATCTTGGTTCACGAATCATTTTGTTCACGGAAACACGGAATACTGCTTGGACACTCAGGACAACCTACGGGTTGTTTACCAGTTGCGTTCGCCTTGCCGCAAGGGTTTACTATCAAGTCGGAAAAACAATGGTCTTACACCTGAAAGCACCTGGGTTTAGCAGAACATCTTGCTCGCATGACTGAAGAACCACTTCAAGACTTCGAGAGCAAAGGTTCTCGCATAAAGGTCCGGCGACGCTGGACGCGTCTGGTACTTATCTGGGGAATCTGGACCTTCATTGGCATTGTCTTTACCCTCCAGGGCTACTTCACCTCCTATCGCTCTGAGCGTCCGATGCCCTTCACTGACTCGCTCTACTTGCAGATGACCTGGTCGTATCTCTGGGCGCTGGCCACTCCGCTAGTGCTTTGGGCGGCCGGGCGACTGCCAATCGAGCGAAACGATTGGATTCGCAGTTCACTGCTTCACGTGCCGATCAGTATCCTGCTGAGCGTATTCCTTACGGCTCTCGGTCATGTTCTTCTCTGGCTTTACTGGGGTTACCGCGCAGGCAAACCATTCTCGTTCGCAAGTATGAGTCGGTTTGTGGTGGCAAACTTCAGTGAGGGAATTGGCATATATCTGTTGATAGCGCTGACGAGTTACGCCATCAACTACTACCGCCGCTATCGCGAAGGTCAGTTAAGAACTCTTCAGCTCGAAGCTCAGCTTTCACAAGCTCAACTGCAAGCGCTAAAAATGCAGCTTCATCCCCATTTCCTCTTCAACACCCTCCATTCTATCTCCGCGTTACTAACCAGGGACGTCGAGTCGGCACGCAAAATGATCACGCGCTTGGGCGATTTTCTGCGTCTTACCCTGGAAAATTCCGGGTCACAGGAGGTAACGCTGCAACAAGAGATGGAGTTTCTCAGTTGTTACCTCGAGATCGAACGCATCCGTTTCCAAAATCGCTTGGTAACCCGCATGGACTTGGGCGAACAGACTCTCGACGCGAAAGTTCCGAATCTCATTCTGCAACCGATAGTTGAGAACGCTATTCGCCACGGAATTGCGCCGCGCTCCACGCCCGGCCTGATCGAAATTGAAGCGAAACAAGACAATGGCACGCTTCGTATTCAAGTTCGAGACAACGGCCCGGGCCTTTCCGAACATCGGACATCCGAGTATCTGTTTAAGAAGGGTCTGGGGCTAGCTAATACCGAGACTCGGCTGAAACGCTTATATGGAGCGGCTCATCACTTCGACCTGAGAAACAACCCTACTGGCGGGTTGATCGTGACCCTGGAAATACCCTTTCATAAAGACGGCGCCGCTCCCAGCCAATCAGAAGACGAGTAGCCTACGCAGCCGATTTCCGTTGCCTCCGGCCTTCGAGCTAATCGAAACCAGAAAAGTTTCTTGCTACTGATACGCCCACAGGGAAGTCGTGTAACACGCGCGGGTTCCCACACCCTCAATTTGCGGGGTGGTTAGCCAAGAAGAAACTAATGAGTGACTCTCCTTTCATCCGCGTACTCCTGGTAGACGACGAGCCGCTCGCTCGAGCGATGTTGCGGGAAATGCTCGCGGGCGATCCGGAGGTGGAAATTGTTGGCGAGTCTTGCAATGGCCGGGAAGCCCTGGAAGCGATTCGCGTTCACTCGCCCGACCTGGCCTTCCTGGATGTGCAGATGCCTGAAGGGGGTGGCTTTGAGGTGCTTGCGTCTCTCGGCGCCGGAGAAATGCCACACGTGATCTTTGTCACCGCTTACGATCAGTATGCCGTGCGCGCGTTTGAAGTTCAGGCGCTTGACTACTTACTAAAGCCATTCGATCAGGAACGCTTCGATATCTCATGGCAACGCGCCAAAGCGCAAATCATACGAGACCGAAACGGCGGCAGGAGCATGGACCAGCGCATCCTGGCTCTGCTGGAGGAATTGAAAGCCGGTAAGAAATATCTCGAACGCCTCGTTATAAAAACAGCCGGGCGCATATATTTTCTTGAGACCGGCGAGATAGACTGGATTGAAGCCGAGGGCAACTATGTCTCCGTACATAGCGCTAAGAAATCTCACCTGCTGAGGGAAACGATCAGCAGCCTTGAATCGCAACTTGACCCAAAGAAATTTGTTCGCATCCATCGCTCATCGATAGTTCGTCTGGATTTCATCCAGGAACTGCAGCCCTGGTTTCATGGAGAATATCGCGTCGTCCTGCGAGATGGCACTCAGCTTACCCTTTCTCGTAACCATCGCGACAAGCTCCAGGAAGCGCTGGGCAAACTTCCCTAAACTGACCCGTAAAACCGCTCTGGTTGCGGTTGTCACAGCCTGAAGCCCGCTAGTCACAAGCGCCTGCCCTTCCGTCACAAAATCTGATCCGCTCGCGAAACTTACGGGTATAAGTTGCTCTGACAAATTCCCGCGCTGAGGAGGAGCTTATGAATTCAACGGCAACCTGGGAGAGTGAAGAACTGGAGAGTGTCCCCGAGCCAGAAGAGCATAGCGAGTCCTCATCTGCTCACAGCAACATAGCAACTCTGAAGGAACTTGTGCTGAGGCTTCTTAGCGAGCTGCAATGCATTACTGAAGTTAACACTCTAACCGTTGGCGACGGACTCGACTTCTACGATGAGGTGAGTCGCTTCGAGATTGATCTCATTAAGCGTGCGCTGCTCCAGACAGGAGGTCATCAAGTGCAGGCCGCCAAACTCTTAAACTTGAAAGTGACCACACTGAATTCCAAGATCAAACACTACAAGATCAGCCCCGGGGGTTTCGCCAACGTTTACACACTGGTGGAAGCTCACACCGTTGAAGACCGCACGCATGCATGAGTTTGCCCGCTGGAGATTAAACCCGGATCTGAATCCCAATCATCTCAAATCTAAGATTACCCAGCCCCGTCCCGGGCTGGGTGATTTTATTTTCAACACCGCTCTTTCATTTGTTCTTAAGGTTGAAAGATTGCGCGACCGAGCGGGGGCCAAGCCGCCCTTCCCAACCTGGGGCTGATTCTCACTCGAGCACCGTAGATTGATTTGAAAGCCTTCACAATCAATACAGAACCGAGCGCGGTAGCGCCGGATGCTAGAGTCAACTTCAATATCGAGCCCTTTGACTAAGACTATTGCCAAAGTAAACCGTAGCATCCGGCGCTACCGCGCTCGGTTCTGTAATGGCGGCAAATAGTGAAACAATCTCTGAAAGTCTCAGTTTTGGGAAGGGCGGCTTGCTCCCGCTCGGTCTCAGCATCACTAAACCGGCAAACGAGAAAATGCAATGCAAGGAACCTTACCTTTGCCAAAATCCAATAACCGCAACCTCACTCTTCCTAAGAATTCAAATTCTCCAAGGCATCTTTAGCGTGCCTGCCCCGAGTTGGCCGAGGCGAGTGATGAGTTGGCCTTTTGTGCATGTGAGCTAATGGGCACGATCGTTGCGCTCTTCGAACTGCATGACTTCAGGCGCCTTCCGAGTTCTTGGAAACTCCGGAGACGTGGCCCTCATGGGCCAGCATAGCCGTTCTGAAGACATGAACTGAGAAGCTCCCCTTCGTCGTGAGCCCAGGTCTTTCAAAAAACAGACATCACGACCAGACAGTGTTTTTCGATCTCGGGAAACAGTTCAAGAAAGGAATTGACGATGAGTAAGACCAATTCAAGACAAGCCGCTACGACCGGAGGCGCATTTCTGTCAGTCGTGTTTGCTATTGCCGTAATGGCAGGCACGATCCTGGCCCAAAGCGAGACTGGGCAGATCACCGGCAGGGTAACCGACCCAAACGGAGCGGTTGTGGCTGGCGCAGCCATCAGCCTCAAGTCTGCGGAGACAGGGGCCCAACGCACCGCGACGACCAATGAGGAGGGCGTGTACGCCATTACTAATTTGCAGCCCGGCGTCTACGAGATCTCGGTGCAAGCGGCGAACTTTGCCAAATCGATGCAACGGGTGCAGGTAACAGTCGGCGCAAAGGCGTCGCTCGAAACCACGCTCTCAGTTTCTGCGATCAGTACCGAGACAGTCGACGTCGTCGACAATGCCGGCGTTGAAGTCAATACGCAGACTCAGGAGTTGTCGAACGTGGTTTCGGGAACGCAGATTCGCGAGTTGCCGACAGTTACGCGCAACCCGTACAACCTCGTCCAATTGTCCGGCAACGCCACTACTGACGATCCCAGCACATCGCAAAACGGCACGGCCGGGACATCCACCTTCCGCGGGGCCGGAGCCTCTCTGAATGGCCAGCGCGCCGCCAGCACCAACGTCCTGCTTGACGGCGCGGACAACAATGATTCTTACACTGCGGTCATCGGCCAGAACATACCGCTGGACTCGGTACAGGAGTTTCGCGTTGTCACAAGCAACTTCTCGTCGGAGTATGGCCGCGCTACCGGCGGCATCGTTAATGTGGCGACCCGCGGGGGCAGCAACGATTTCCACGGTTCGGCTTATGCCTTCAACCGGCTCTCCCGGTTGGCTTCGAACGGCTTCGCCAACAACGCGACCGACATTCCGCGCGGCGTTTTTACGCGCAACCAGTTTGGCTACTCCTTCGGCGGACGCGTAATCAAAGACAAGCTGTTCTTCTTCAGTAGCACTGAGTGGACGCGAGTCCGAAGCCAGGGGGAGTTGCTGGCCTTCGTGCCGACGACGCAGTTGATCAGTCTGTCGGCGCCGGCGACCCAGGACTTCTTCAGCGCCTACACACTCGCTGCCCGGCCAACCGGGAGGATTCGCACCGCGAGCCAGCTGGGAATTACCGGCGTTCCCGGTAACACTCCGGCGTTTCAGGAAGTCGCTTATTCAGTGCCGACAGACCTGGGTGGCGGCTTCCCGCAGAACGATACTTCGACGGTAACGCGCGTCGATTGGATTCTGAGTGACAAGACTCAAGTCTACGGTCGATACGCGCTGCAAGATAACTTGACGCTGCCCGGAACTGGAGCCAATAGTCCGTATGAAGGCTTCAACACCGGTACGACTGCGTTCAACCAAAACTTCCTGGCCTCTCTGACGCACACGTTCTCTCCAAATCTCGTGTCCGCTTCGAAGCTGGCCTTCAATCGCGTCAATACCGGCAACCCACTCGGGGATCAACCGCCCGGTCCGACGCTCTACATGAACGAGACCTTCGCAGTAAACGTGGATCAGAACACGCCGGTCAACGTCGCGTTTCCAGGCTACCTGCCCTTCACGCCCGGCAGCGCTATCCCGGCCAATGGTCCGAGTAATCAGCTTCAGGTGTACCAGGACTTGAACTATCTGGCAGGTCACCACCAGTTTCGGTTTGGTGGGCAGTATTTCAACATTCAGCAGAACCGCACGTTTGGCGCCTTCCTTAATTCGGTGCAGACGCTCGGCAACAACAACGTGCAGGCCTTTAACAACCTGGTGGCCGGGCAACTGGTGAAGTTTCAGGGCGCAGTCGATCCGCAGGGCGGCTTCCCCGGAAGCTTCGTAACTACGCCGCTTAGTCCGCCAGCCTTCAGCCGCAGTAACGTCTACAATGAATGGGCTGCTTACTTTAACGACGCGTGGCGTATTCGACCGAGCCTAACGTTGAACCTTGGTCTGCGTTACGAATACTACGGCGTACAGCACAACAAGAACCCGGAGCTCGATTCCAATTTCTACTTTGGCTCCGGCAGTACGTTGCAGGAACGAATCCGTAACGGCAGCGTGCAGATCGCGAAGGACAGCCCGATCGGTGGGTTGTGGAAGAAAGACTGGAACAACTTCGCGCCGCGCGTCGGCTTCGCCTGGGACATCTTCGGCGACGGCAAGACCTCGCTTCGCGGCGGTTATGGCATGTCTTATGAACGCAACTTCGGCAACGTCACCTTCAACGTGATCCAGAACCCACCCGCTCAGTCGGTGGTGGCGCTCACAGCCGGGGTCGAGGTGCCGTCGCTCTCGATCTCGCGGAACAATGCCGGTCCGCTGGCAGGAAGTGGAACGACGATTCGTTTACCTGGATCAAGTTTGCGACACGTACGCGAGGATATAGTCAACGCCTACGCTCATTTCTGGAGCGCCGCTTTCGAGCGCGAACTGGGCCAGGGCACCGTCGCCTCGGTGGAATACTCCGGTTCGGCGGGACGCGCGCTTTATTCACTCGAGAACATCAATCGTACGGGCGCCGGACTGGTTTACCTCGGCAGCCCCGCCACCACGCCGACAGGCGGCACTTCATCGCGCCTCAACGGCCAGTACACCAACATCAACACTCGCGCCAACAACGGTTACTCGAACTACAATGCCCTCGTTCTCGGAATTGCAAGCAACAACTTCCGGAATAAAGGGCTACAGTTAACCGCGCGTTACACGTTGTCGACGGCGAAGGACAATCTCAGCTCGACCTTCAGCGACTCGAATGCCAATGCCAGTTTGGGTTTGCTCGATCCGTTCAATCCGAGCTTTGACTACGGCTACGCGGATTTCGATGCGCGGCACCGTTTTGTGACCAGTTTCAACTATGAAATCCCGTTCTTCAAAAACGCGGAAAGCAGTCTTGTCAGGAACCTGCTCGGCGGCTTCGCGCTGACTGGTATCCTTAGCGCGCGGACCGGGAATCCTTTCACGGTTTTTGACTGCACGACGGCCAGCAGCGGCGCCTGCCCGCGTTACGTACCGAGCACCGGCTCGGTCAGTTCCTCTGGCTCAGGCAATCTAGAGCCAGTCGGAGCTAATTCGTTCAGCTTCCTGCAGCTGCCGGCGGCGAATCCGTTCGTCAATCCGCTTACCGGCAATGGCGTGGTTGGACCATTTCCGGCCGAGATGTCGAAGCGCAATGCCTTCCGTGGTCCCGGCTATTGGAATGCGGACATGGGTCTATACAAGCGCGTCAAGTTCAACGAGAGATACAGCATGCAGCTTCGCCTTGAAGCCTTTAACCTCTTCAACCATGCGAACCTGTTCATCGTGCCGGGCTCGCTGGACATTAGCGGCTTCGCTGACGCTGACGGCAATCCGACGCCCAGCTTTATTCCGGCGCAGCGTGGTGTCTTCACTAGCGGAAACCTTGAGCGCCGCAACGTGCAACTTGCAGTGAAGTTTCTGTTCTAACTCTGCGACTGGAGCCCGCTGGAAAAGCATCATTAACCAGGGCTGGCGCAAATGCGCCAGTCCAATTACAAAAACGGGGGAGCAGCTCAAGTTGCTCCCTCGTTTTTCATTTCGAAGGCCTGCCTTGTCAGTACGCTCCTGTGCCTCCGGCGATTATCAGGTTATCAGCAGGCTATCAGTTATTAAATTTGAGATTGAAATTATCTGAAATCTGAGATCTCAGATCAGGATTCCCTCTCTCCTTCTTCCTTTGCCTCAGGGATTCCTGCACGTGCGGCCGCCGCTTCAATGTCAGAATTGACCTCTCCGCCAATTAGAATTGCCGCTCCGGTAAGATAGAACCACAGCATAAGGATGATAACTGCCCCCAGCGTTCCGTAGGTCTTGCTGTAAGAATTGAAGTAGTGGAGATAGAGTCGAAAAGCGAACGAAACTAATAGCCAGAGAATTACGGCAACAATGGAGCCGGGAGTAACCCAGCGCCAATCCTGATCTCTAAGGTCCGGCGCCCAGTAATAAATCAAAGCGAATCCGACAAACAGAAAGGCAAGCACGATGGGCCATTGCAGAATTTTCCAGGCCAGCGTGAAACTGCCCCCAAGGCCGTAAGTGGTCGCAAGACTATCAGCAATCCTGCCGCCGTAGAGCACTATTACCAGAGCAGTGATGATTAGCACTGCGAGCGCAACAGTTAGGCCGACCGCAATCAAGCGTTGTTTCCACCAGGCCCTGGTTTCCTTAACGTGATAGGCGACATTGAGAGATTCGCTAATAGCTCCCATGCCGTTTGAGGCTGCCCAGAGAGCTGCGAGAACACCGAACGAGATCTTCCCACCACCGCTGGCACTGCTGACTTCGAATATGGTGTTGCTAACTAACTCTGACGCAGAGCTGGGCAACACCTTGCCGAGATAATTGAACAGACTTTGCCGCAGTCCGGTTTCCGACCCGATGATCAGACCAATTACAGATGTCAGAAACAAGAGCAGTGGAAACAGCGCCAACAGAAAGTAGTAAGACAACTGCGCGGCGCGACCGAAGATGTCATCTTTGCCGAGGTCAGCCCAGACACGCTTCGCCAAACTCCGCCACGACAGTCCACCTGGTTTCCAAAGAGAGGCCACCTGAGATCACCTCCGAAGAAACAAACTTTAAGGATTGACTTCGACGCTAGCGTCGCCATGAAGTGAGCCTGCCCCCATTACAGAACCGAGTAGCTTTGCTCGTCTGCGACAAGCAGATAACGAAATGAAACTTTTCGCCTTAATAGAATCAACGACTTACACGTCAGTTTCTAAGAAGCGCAGTAGCGCCGGATCCTACACTCAACTTCCGGGTTAAGTGTATGGCCTCAGCTCATTGCCAAAATTGACCTTAGCACCCGGCGCTACCGGGCTCGGTTCTGTAATGGAGCTGTACCAGGAAACCTACGCTTTACCTGCCAGACTCTTCTTCAGCACCGCCACCAAGTCGATCACTTTCCCCGGCTGGCGTTCTTCAGTCTCCACCTTCACCACGTTCTTGCGCTGTGCACTTTTCTTCTTGACCAGCTTGAGGAGTTGCTCGGTCTGTTCGTCTTTAAGCCGTGCGGGCGACAACTGCTTTTTCGACTTGGCGCTGATTAACTTTTCAAACTTGTGCACGGTCGCCGCCGGAATCCTGGATTTCTTCTTTGGCAGGCCTACGTCCTCAGGTGAACGCAATTCGTCGGGAAAGCGCATGGTCTCGGCGCGTAAAATACCGTGTTCGGCGAATATCGCAACCAGGTATTCCTTGCCCCTCATCACGAAGGTGGCTACTCCCGCTTTACCATTCTTCTCCATCGTTTCGGCCAGAAGCTTATAAGCCTTTTCGGATCCGGCAGCTGGCGCCAGAAAGTACCCCCGATCAAAATGGACTGGCGGAATTGATTCTTCTGGAACAAAAGTCTTCAGATCGATGTCGCGTGATTTTTCCGGGGCCAGTCGATCCAACTCTTCATCGGTGACGACCACGTATTTGCCTTTGTCGATTTCGTAGCCACGCACTATCTCATCCGGATCAAGATCGCGTTCGGTTTTCTCAGAGTAATATTTGCGCGACAGTGGTTCGCCGTCAGGACTAAGCATGCGCAGTGGCGCGCGATTACTGCGATTCGCGGGAAACAAATTCACCGGCACGCTGACCAGTCCAAACGTAAGCGTTCCCGACCAGAACGGGCGCGGTCCGGATTGTTCCTCGCTCTCTTCGTTACGCCTCTTTGTGCTTGCCCGAGTCTTTGCCACTTTCTTACGAAGCGCTTAGGCAGCGCGTTTCCCCTTTCTCAACGACTGCAAACTCTTCGCCAGCACGCTGTCGAGCGACGAAGCTTTGCGTTTAGTTTTTACCGCATGCAGTCTGGGCGCTTTGCCTTTCGCCTTTTTCTCAATGAACTCCAGCACCCGCTCGCGATATTCATCCTTGTAATCCGCCGGATTGAATTCTCCTTCCAGAAGTTCCACGAGCTGCTTCGCCATGTTGAGTTCTTTCTGCGTCGGCGCTCGTCCGGCCGGCTTCGGCAAATCTCGTGCGGAGATGACTTCTTCAGCGTTACGGAGCGTGAACAGGACCAAGTAATCGCCCTCGGCACGGAGCGCACCAACATAAGCCTTATTGCGCATAACCCAGTGGGCAATGCCCTCGCGGTTACGGTTTTTTAGAGCCTCAACGAGCGCGAAATAAGCCTTCTCGTCTCCGTCGGGTGCAAGGTAATAAGGCCTTTCGTACCACTGCTGGCTGATTGCCTCAGGCGGGACAAATTCCATGATCTCAATCTCACGTGAAGGTTTGGGCTCCAGACCTTCCAGATCCTCTTCAGTGAGAATCACAAACTTGCCCGGCTCGATCTCGTAACCCTTCTGAATTTCCTCACTCGCGACTTCGTCGCCCGAGTCTGGATTCACCATGTGCTGCTTCACCCTCATCAGGTGCTTGTCGTCAAGAATGTGAAAACGCACGGTCCGATCAACCACACCCGAGTACAACTTTACCGGAACTTTCGCGGATCCGATTTTTAGCTCGCCTTTCCAGATTGCGCGCGCGGCCATTTACTTAGAAACCTCGCTTGCTAAATTTGCCGTTGGCCGCGGGTCGCTGCCCACAAAGCAGTCAGGGCAGGAAAATTCAAGAGTTGTGGTCACTTGAACACAGATTGGACAGAGCGGCCCGTCGCAGTCCAGGCAACGAACTTCCGTGTGATATGCGTACGACTGACTGCATGCCGGACACGTCTCCGTAGCATCAGTCAGCCACCAGGGCCCTGTTTTTTGAACCATCCGGCGCGGCTTGGCCATACGCCCAAACTCAAGGCAGTTTCAGTTCCACGCGGTGCAATCAGAACCGGGAGCAGCGACCGGCTGCGGCTGTGCCGCCGCACAGTGCGGTAAGGCTCTGTCTTACCGTTGAGTTATCCAAGATTTCCGGAGGCTATGCCTCCGATTCATGAGGCGTAGCCTCATTAAAGAAATAAATATTGCGCGCCGGAAAGGCGAAGCCATTCCGCACTGTGCGGCGGCACAGCCGCGCTGGTTCATTGAGTGGCTGAAGGAGAAAAGGGGGCTGCTTTATTCGTAACGGAGCGCTTCGATTGGATCGAGAGCGGCCGCTTTGCGTGCCGGATAATACCCGAAGAAGATTCCCACCGCCACTGAGAAAATCACTGACCCGATAATTGCCAGGCTCGAAATGAGCGTTGGCCAGCCCAGTAGTTTAGGAATCGATAGCGAGAGAATAACTCCCAACACAATGCCGATAGAGCCCCCGGTGAGGCTGAGCACAATCGACTCGATCAAAAACTGACTGCGCACCGCGGAGGAACGCGCCCCGATGGCCATGCGAATGCCAATCTCACGTGTGCGCTCAGTGACTGAGACCAACATGATGTTCATGATGCCGATGCCGCCCACCAGCAGGGAAACGCTGGCGATACAGGCCAACAGGATGGTCATCGTGTTATTGGTCTCGTTTGCGGCTTCGGCAATGTCCGTCATGTTGCGGACCGTAAAATCGTTGGGCTCATTTGCTGTCAACTTGTGCCGCTGCCGCAGCAGATCAGTAATCTGCTGTTGAGCCGTGTAAGTTGCATCCTGAGAAATAGCGGACGCGTAGGCTACTTGCAATCGCGGGCTGCCAAGGACTTTCTTTTGCACTGTGGTGTACGGAGCAAAGGCAATATCGTCCTGGTCTCGTCCCTGTTGGTCCTGACCTTTCGGCGCCATCACACCGACAACTCTAAATGGTAAGTTTGCCACTCGCAGTGTTTGCCCGACCGGGTCCATCCCCGAAAAAAGATTATCGGCGATAGTCTGTCCAACGACGATCACGCGCCCCGCTGTGCGCACGTCAGCGTCAGTAAAGAAACTGCCGCTCTGAACGGTCCATTTGCGGACCTCGGGATATTGTTCACTCACCCCTTGCAAGGAGGTGTTCCAGTTGGTGTTGCCTAACACGAGTTGCGACCTGGCGTTAACGGTTGGGGTAATCATCGCTACGCTGGGCACCTCCCGCTTGATCGCCTCAAGGTCTTCAACCGTAAGAGTATTTGTGCCGCTGTCACCGGTGCCGCTGCGGACGCCGCCCACGTTCTGAGCGCCGGCGCTGACGAAAAGAAGGTTCGTGCCGATACTTTCAATCTGTGCCTGTACCGAGGCCTGCGCTCCCTGACCGATGCTGACCATCGCGATCACTGCGGAGACACCAATGATGATGCCGAGCATAGTCAGGATCGCGCGCATCTTGTTGCGCACCAGAGCGCGAAACGCCACGCGGATGATCATTGCAAGATTCATATTTTCCTCTGAACCAACTCTCTCCGCAGATTTTGCAGATTACACAGACGATGTAGACACGGCCGAGATGCGTCTGTCTGAAACCCCCTTGCAACCCAACAGACATCTGTCCGGTCTACTCTCTGTGTAATCTGCGAAATCTGTGGATATCTAGTCTTCATCTTCGTCCTCGATTACCGGAGGTAGATTCCTCAACTCCTCCGCCGCATCGCGCTGGTTCTCAATCTGATAGTCCTTCTTGATTTTGCCGTCTTTGAAAATGACTACGCGCTGTGCGTAATCAGCAATCTCTGATTCGTGTGTTACCAGAACTAGCGTGATGCCTCGCTCGCGATTCAGTCGCTGGAAGATCTCCATTACTTCCACCGCAGTTCGCGAGTCGAGATTACCGGTGGGTTCATCTGCAAGAATCAGTGCCGGATTGTTGACCAGCGCGCGCGCCACCGCGACGCGCTGCTGCTGTCCACCCGATAACTGATTGGGATGATTCTCTTCGCGCCCCGCCAATCCCACCGCCGCCAGCGCTTCCAGCGCGCGTTGATTCCGTTGGCTGGTTTCAACACCCGCATAGAGCATCGGCAATTCAACGTTCTCCAAAGCAGAAGTCCGCGAAAGGAGATTGAATCCCTGAAACACGAAGCCGATCTTCTGGCAACGAATGTCGGCGCGCTCATCTTTCGACAGCTCCGAAACGTCCTGGCCGTCAAGAATGTAGTGCCCGCGTGTCGGTTGATCCAGACAGCCAATGATGTTCATAGTGGTTGACTTACCCGAACCAGACGCTCCCATGATGGCAACGAATTCGCCTTCACGAACCGTCAGGGAAACTCCACGTAGCGCATGCACATCGACGTCGCCCATCGTGTAAGTCTTGTGAATGTGTTCCAACTGAATTACCGGACGTGCTTCTGGTTGCTGCTGCGCGAGAGCGGCAGCATTCACCGGCAACGCCTCTGATTCAATTGCGAATGTTGTTGACATCTAATTCTCCGTCTCAGCATGCGCAGACATCTTTTGCCTGCACTCATCTATCCATCAGAGTTGCGACTTGTCCTACCGCCGGTGGCCCAAGTGCCGTTTCTAAGCCGCCCGGTGCAAATTCTGAAACAAGCGCCTTAGGGTCGCCTGCCGCCTCCAGGCGCGCCGGTTCGCTGTCCTCCGCCGAAGCCCGGCGCAGGAGTCTGGCTGCTTTGCGCCTTATTGGCGCTGGTTAGTGTTTGACCAGTGACGACCATTTCGCCTTCCTGCAAGTTGCCCTCGACAACTTCCGTCGAAATGCCATCGGTCAAGCCCACCTTGATGCGCCGGGACTGTAGCTTGCCGTCCTGGCCCATCACCCAAATTAAACGCGTCTGACCTGCCAACACTGGCGCACTGGCCGCAGCAAAGTTGCGCTGGCCATTTGGCTGCGCGCCATTTTGGGTTCCCTGGTTCGTCTGGCTCGGGCTCGCTGAGCCACTGGCATTATCAGCCTGCGTTTGTGCGCTCTGTCGTCGTTGACCACCTGAATTTCCAGCGCTGTCTGCGCTCCTGCCAATTCTTTGTCCCGAAGCGTCCGTCGGCGTGAAACGAAGCGCCGAGTTAGGAACCTTGAGCACGTTGTTGCGTTCGTCAATCGTGATTGTCAGGTTTGCTGTCATGCCCGGTTTCAGTTTCTGTTCCGGATTGCTGACGTCAATGACGACGTTGTACGTCACGACGTTTTGCACATTCTGCGGATTGAGTCGCATCTGCTGAATCTTGCCGTCAAAGTCTTTACCCGGAAACGCATCGACGGAAAACTTCACCGACTTCGCCTGTTCGACCAAACCGATGTCCGCCTGATCGATGTTGGCGATAACCTGCATCTGCGTCAGATCGTTGGCGATGGTGAATAGAGTAGGAGCGGAAAGGCTTGCCGCAACCGTCTGGCCAACGTTCACATCACGCGAGACGACTATGCCGTCGATTGGCGAGGTGATTGTCGTGTGAGCCAGATTGACTTCAGCGAGCCGAAGCGCCGCCTCAGCCTGCTGTACCTGTGCCTGAGCTTGCTGCACCTGTGCTTGAGACTGTTGCACCTGAGCCTGCGACTGCTGGACCTGCGCCTGTGACTGCGCGACTCCCGAACCGGCCGAAGACTGCTCACTTAACACCGCTTGATTCAACTGGGCCGCAGCCTGGTTGTAACGTGCCTCAGCAGTTTTGTAAGCGGTGTTTGCCAGGTCGTAATCCCTTTGCGCAATTACTCCGCTTTTCATCAAGTATTCCTGCTGCTTGAGAAAGGCGAGAGCGTCGTCGAGCTGAGCTTTGAGGACGGCCAGGTTGGCTTGAGCGCTCGAAACACCTGACTGGTTGTTTTGCACCGTCGATCTGGCAGCGAGCGCCTTTGCCTGCGCATCGCTCACACCGGCGCGCGAACCGGAAACACTGGCAATCGCTTGCTGCAGACTCGCGCGGGCCTGTTGCAGATTCGCACGAGCCTGATCGACCTGAGCTTTGGAAACAGCTGGATCCAGTTGGGCGATGACCTGCCCTTTTTTAACCACAGAATTAAAATCGGCGTTGAGCGCCGAAAGTGTTCCAGAAGCCTGACTTCCTACCTGCACCGTGGTCACGGCTTGCAACGTTCCCGTTGCGGTCACCGTATTTCGCAGGTTTCCGCGTTCGACCTTAGCGGTCATGTATTGCGGGGCGCTCGACTGGTTTCCCCAAAAGTAGAACCCAGCAAATGCGAGCAGCGCCAAGCCCGCGCCTCCCAGAATAAGCTGTTTCTTTCTGCTGAGGATCTTATTCCAATTCAGGCTTAGCCAGCTCGCTGCTCTGGTTGTGTTTATGCCACTTACGGGCAGACGCTCTTTAATTGTTTGACTCGACATTCTCACACCTTATCAAGGATTCAATTTCAATAGTGTTTCGATTCGCCAGTGAGTTAGACACGGCAAACCGTATTCCGGTTACACGAGCGTTCTCGAAAAACATACAATTGACAATCCATAAACACATTTGGATTGATCTTGATCGTGTCTTCTTGAAGACTAAGCAATTCTTTGCTGCTGGCTTTGTATTGGTTCGCAGCGTCGATTAACTTTCCCGGTGATTGCGTAACTTTGTCTTGCGCAGTTGTGGTGCACCGGCGGTTTGCGCGCTCACCACGCCGCAGCCGATGAATAACATAAAGACTGCTATCAACCATGTTGTCTTAGGTGTGCTCATTTGATCGTGTTCCACTTTTTCTAGACACCACCAGCAGGCAGTAGGTTACCAACGAGCAACTCTTGGGAGTGCTGTGACCTGTCACAGCTTTGGTCGGCTGCGACCTGTCGCCGCTTTCCCTTAACCAACCATTCAATACGCGGAAGGCTGCGTCAGGTCGCAGAACCCAAAGCGCTGACAGTCAGCGCACTCCAAATGTTCTGTAACCGTTCCGCAGGTTCTGGTGTCTTATCAGTCGGGAGGCTAATAACGGCCCTCCAATTAGAAATTTAAACTAACCAGGAGTTAAGGAAGAAAAATGAAAAAATTAGGAAAGATTAAGACGCTGACTATCGCCTCCCTGTCGGCCGTTGCTTTAGCCGCGCCGATTGCCTTTGCGCAATCAACCAGCACCAATCAGGACACACAGCAAGTGACCGGCGAGCGCCATGGGGGCCGGGGCGAAGCAAAAGGCCGCGGAGGCCGCGGTTGGGACGGCGAGCGCGGTGAGCGCGGCGGTCGTATGCGTGGCATGATGTTTAGGGGGATTGACTTGACTGACGATCAGAAAGCTAAGATGAAGCAGATCAGTGAGAGTTTTCGTGAGCGGACACAGTCGCTGCACGAGCAGCTCCGCGCCAAGCGGCAGGAGTTGCGCCAGGCGAGCGAGGGCGGTACGTTCAACGAAGCGTTGGCTACACAGAAACTGCAAGAGTCAGCCAGCCTACAGGCGAAACTGATGGGTGAGCAGTTTCGAATGCATCAGGAGATGCTCACGGTGTTGACGCCGGAACAGAAAACACAACTGGAACAGAAGCGCGCTGAGTTTAAGGCGAAGAGAGCCAATCACGGCGAGCGGAAGGTTCAGTAAACGCAAGGTCCAGTAAACTGGGTCAGTGAGCCGGCCCGTAAGGCTGGCTAGCCGGATGGCGGGTTCAATAAGATTGGGTCCGCCATCCAGCACATCTTAAGACTTCGATGAGGGGCGCTTCCTGTCGCACAGTCACGAAGAGGACTCAGATTTGGAGTTGGCGCGCCTGGCGCGCGAAGGCGATGAGACTGCCTTCGAAGAGATCATGCGCCGCTACAGCCCACGCGTTTTTCGGTTTGCCGGCAAGTTCTTTCGTCAGCGGAGTCTTGTCGAAGAAGCGGCGCAGGAGGTTTTTCTGAAAGCCTTCACGGAACTCGGAAGCTACGAGGGACGCGGCTCGATGGAGGGTTGGCTAACCCGCATCACTACCAACACTTGCCTTAACCTCCTTCGCAGCTCAAAGCGCCGTCCGGAATTGACAGTATCTGACCTGACTGAGGACGAGACTAGTTGGTTGGACCACAACCTAACCGACGCGGCTCGGGAACGGCATCAGTCGAGCGAGCGCAGTTTGGTGGCTGCGGATCTGGCCGGGCGAGTTCTGCAAACCCTGGCCCCGGACGACCAGCTGGTTTTGATGTTGATTGATGGCCAAGAGGCTTCAGTGAAGGACGTAGTGCAGATGACTGGTTGGTCGGAATCGAAAGTTAAAGTACAAGCGTTTCGAGCGCGCCGGCGGATGCGCGAAGCAGTTGAGAAATTACTGCGACGCAGGCCGGGCAAGAGTTTGGCAAGCCCGAGGAGTTCCGAATGAGAGACGAACACATCATTAGTTTAATAGAAAAGGCACCGCTCGCGAGTTTACGCGAAAGGGATCTGGCGGCGATTCGTGTTCATACCGATCACTGTTCAGATTGCCTGCGGGCCTTCCAGGCGGCCCAAATCTCAGCGTTGTTGCTGAAAGAGCGCGCGGCCGAAGTGTTTGAGCCATCACCTTTCTTTCACACCCGGGTGATGGCAACTCTTCGAGAGCGGCAGGCGAACGGGTCGTGGGCCAATTCATGGGCATTGGGTCGAATGTGGCGAGCTGCCGGCGCGCTTGCGTCCACGATGGCCGCGACGGTCGCGGCCCTCGCGGTCTTGACTTTCGTCATTCCCGGAAGCCAGGTCACTTCCGGACCGCCATTGAGCTCGCTTTCCAGTAATTATTCGGCGGAAGAGGTCTTGCTCAATCAAAGCGAACAGGCTGACGAACCATTATCCGATGCCCAGGTGCTTAATACGATCTACGACGGAGAAGAAGAGGCGGTGAGGTAAAGTATGGACGCCACCAACAAAAGCAAATGGCAGGTTCGGGGGGCGGCGGTAGTAATTTTCCTGCTCGGTTTTGCAGCCGGCGCTCTTGCCTTGAATGGTTATAAGAGATGGGGCAGGGGCGGCGCTGAACCATCCCGACAAAACCGCTTTGAGCAGATGCTTGATTCTCTTCAGCTTAACGCGGACCAAAAAACGCAGGTCCATCAGATACTGGGGGACGCGAGACAGCAACTTCAAGCGCTTAGAAAAGAATCGGAGCCGCGATTCGAAGAGATTCGCCGCCAAACTGATGAGCAGCTGCAAAAAGTGCTCACACCCGATCAATGGAAACAGTTTCAGCAGGAACGAGAGAAAACGCGAGGTCGCGATCGTCGGGGAAGAGGAAACCGATCCGCACCTGATACACCGGGCACTCCCTGAAAACAAATTTGTGGGAGTCCTTTGAGCGTACAGGTCAGTTTGAGCATCTTGATCCACTCTGCTACTTCTCTACTGATTAACTTCGTATCCTTCGCCGAGAGGGTCAGTTCAGTTCGTCAGTTGTATCCAGATAACCAATAATGCAGTCACGAATCAGCTCGTAGGAGCGTTCATAAACGAGGCTTCCATAGCTGAATGGATCGGCAATCTCGGCGCCGCGTTGCTGCGGATCAAACTGGCCTAGCAGGCTGATGCGGGCTGGTGAGATGCCATATTCGCTCACTAGCATGTCGGCGTGATCCTGTTCCATGACCAGGAAACGATCGATCGATTTGAGCGGAAGTTGGCGCACCCAGGTAGGAGATTCTTTGGGGGGCGGTGTGTTGTGTTGCAAGCAGGTCATTGAAGTTTCCTGCAACGGAGGCGCATCTGAGAAGTCATAGATCCCAGCCGAATAGACATCAACTGGAAGCGATCGTTTCCTGGCCTCGGCAAGAAATATGGCATGAGCCATCACGCTGCGACATCTATTCGCGGTACAGATAAGCGCAACTGAAGCCATAGTGCAAACGAGGAATCGCCAGCTCTTTTTCGGCTCGGTTAACTACACCAGGGAGGCGCCAATAAATGGAAGCAGCAGAGCCGCTGAGACCTGGGCGCCCTTTCCCGCGGGGGAAAAGCGAATCTGGCGTATGCGACGCCGGTCCATGCGTTCGATTGTAAAAGTCGCGCCCTCATATTCAACCGTCTCGCCCTGCTGCAACAAGCGCCCGGCTCGCGAAAGAAGAAACCCGGCCAGCGTTGTGTAGCCCGAATCTTCAGGCAGACGCAGATGCAGCTGGCGGTTTGCATCTCTCACGGTCAGCATGCCGCTCAACAGATAGACGCCGTTTGGTTTTTTTACAATTTGGGAGCGAACCTCTTCGTCGTATTCGTCGTCGATCTCACCAACAATTTCTTCCAGCAAGTCTTCGAGCGTAATAATTCCTTCCATGCCGCCGTGTTCATCTACGACGAACGCCAGGTGTGTTCGTGAGGCTTGCATCTGCTTCAACACTCCACCCAGCCGGGCGGTGGCTGGAATGAACACCGGCGCGTGAAGCAATGCTTCCAGGTTGAATTCGCCAGGCTGTGACTGCTCAAGGTATGGTTCCAGATCTCGTCGATGCACCACGCCGACTACTTCATCGACGCGGTCACGGTACACAGGCAGGCGTGAATAACCCAAGGCGCGAAAAGCGTTCTTTGCTTCTGCCAGCGTCGCTGAAACGGGCAAGGCGGCAACAGCCGTCCGTGGAATCATCGCCTCACGCACTTCCGCGCCGGAGAAATCAAACACGCGATTGATAAGCTTCTGCTCTTCCGGCGCGACATGCCCGCTCTGGCGCGAAGCGTTTACGAGCTGGCGCAATTCCTCGGCGGTGTAAATGGAGCCGTGTTCGGATGACGGATGTAGACCGAAAAGACGTACCGTGCGAGTGCCCGCCCAATCAAGCAAACGGATCGGATAGTAAAACACGCGATGGAAGATTTCCATTGGCAGGGAGATTGCGAGGGCGGTTTTTTCGGCGCGTTCAAGCGCCAGGGTCTTCGGCGCCAGCTCGCCAATGACGATATGCAGAAATGTGATGAAGCTAAAGGCAACGGCAAAAGCGATAGTATCGAGCACAGCTTCCGAGACCCGGCCTTTAAGAGGCGCTTCGAGCAAATGCGCAACCACCGGTTCGCCAATCCAGCCAAGCGCCAGCGAGGCGAGCGTGATACCAAGCTGAGTGGCCGAGATGTACGCGTTGAGATTGTCCAGCAGACGCATTAATCGCTGGGCACGTTTGTCACCGGCTTCAGCCAGAGTGGCAATGCGCGATCGTCGCACGCCCACGAGCGAAAATTCTGAGGCGACAAAGAAACCGTTAGCTAAAACCAGCAGGATTACGAGGACGATATTAAGCGCCGAAAGCATTGCTCATGATAGAGGTCTGATGTTTGGAGGGGCAAGCCAGCCTGAGAGCGATCTGAAATCTCTGACTCTAATTCTTCCAGGGCTCCGGAAGCGGATCCAACAGGTCGGCCACAACTCTCCACGTGTTGCGCTGCTTCTTCCAGATCCGATAGTAGTTGCCCGTTTCAGACTTCTCCGTCTTCAACGCCGCGTCTTTTTTCTTGAGTTGATAAGTACCGTAGGTATAGCCGAGATCGCCAGATTGAGATACGTCGGCAAAGGCCGGCTCCCAGGTCCAAACAACGGTGCTTGCGGGAAGAGCGGCGTCCGCCAACGCTTTGCCGAGAAGGGGCTGCTTGTCATTGCGAAACAGGCGCACGTCGTCAGCGGCATAATCGTCGAAAGCTTTTTGTGCGCCCCGGTTAGCTGAAGCGTTGGAGAATTCGCGCTCGCGAACGAGAAGTTGATTTGTCTCAGCCTTAACATCGATCTGCGGGCCCGCCTTCGCTTGCCGATAATTCCCTGGCAGTTGCCATGGCGTCGCCACTTGATTCGGCTGCGGATTCGAGATGCCGAGATCAATCGCAAACTTCCATGATCCATCCAGTTGTTTTTTCCACACCGTCAAGAAGTTGCCAAAAGCAACCGGCTTGGCATCATGAATGTCGGCTTTGTATTCCCATGGCCCAGTGGTGTATCCCATGTCTCCCATGAGCGCAATATCCGCGAAAGTCGGTTGCCAACTCAGCAAGGCACGCTTTTCTGAGGGGGGCAATGGATTTTCCGTCAGCCACTGTTTACCCTTGACCGCGGTAGGGCGAAACAAAATTCCATCATCGGCAATGAAAGCCATGAACGACGGTCGTATCCCCTGCTCTTCGGACATTCGGGCGAACGCGCGCTCAGTTTCCACAATCGATTGCAAGGCTGAGTTCTGTTTGGCTTGCTGTGTAAATCCAGACGAGATTAATCCGAGCAGAAGCGTCAGGCAAATAGACTCTTTCATGTCAGGGTTCCCGTAGCGATCAATAGTTCGGCGTTGAGTATTGCGGCGCCCGCGGCCCCCCGAATGGTGTTGTGACTTAGCGCAACGAAGCGATAGTCGAGCACGTTGTCAGTTTGAAGGCGACCGATGGTGACGCTCATACCCTTTCCCGCATCGCGATCCAGGCGCGGCTGGGGACGATCCAATTCTTCGCGCATAATGATCGGTCGCTCGGGCGCTGAGTGAAGGCGCCGCTCCTGCGGGAGCGCGGTGAACGAAGCGAGCGCTTCGCGCACTTCGTCAATCGTCGCCGCTTTAACCAACTTTACGCGCACCGCCGCCATGTGGCCGTCTGAAACGTTAACGCGATTGCATTGAGCGCTTACATTCATCGCTGCTTTGTCAATCGTGTCGTCGTGAAGTCGTCCGAGAATCTTAAGTGTTTCCTGTTCGATCTTTTCTTCTTCGCCGTCGATGAAAGGCAACACATTATCGCTGATGGCAAGGGAGGCAACGCCCGGATAGCCGGCGCCGGACAACGCCTGCATTGTGGTAGCGACCACGCTGCTCACCCCAAATTTTGCCTGCAGCGGAGCCAACGCCAGCGCCAGCATTATAGTTGAGCAGTTTGGATTCGTGACTACGTATCCCTGTTGCCCGGGGTAGTTCTTTCGTTGCACCTCAAGCAGAGCGATGTGCTCAGGGTTCACTTCAGGAATTAGCAGCGGCACATCGCTGTCCATCCGAAAAGCTGAAGAATTACTAATTACTGGGAAACCCGCGCGGGCAAACGCACCTTCACTCTCACGCGCAATGTCACCCGGCAGACTGGAAAAGATCAGATCACAGTGCAACGGCGGCTGTGGGGCTTCGACCGTCATCGGCTTGACAAATGCCGGCATCTCCCCGGCCAAACGCCAGGTGCAGGCCTCCTCAAAACTTTTGCCTTGCGAACGATCCGAAGCCGCCAGCGCGGTTATCTCAAACTGCGGATGGTCTTCCAGCAACTGAATGAAGCGCTGCCCGACCATGCCGGTAGCGCCAAGTATTCCCACTTTGAATTTTTTAGTCATTAGTCTATTGATTGTTCTGATTGAGCAATGCCATCGCAGCGCCGTACTACTTCTTGTGGGTCTTTAGCGCCGAGTCCATGCGTTTGACACCCTCCTCAAGCACGGGCAAATCAGCGCAAAACGAAACGCGCAAAAACCCTTCGCCTTCGCTGCCAAAGGCGCTGCCCGGAACTGTTACAACGCCCGAGTCCAACATTGCGTCTGCAACTTCCACAGACGATCCATAACTACCGACATCCACCATAGTATAGAAGGCTCCCTCGGGTGTAACCGAGCGCAATCCCACGCCCCGCAGCGATGCCAGTAGATGATCGCGTCGTCGTTGGAAGGTGCCGCGAATCTGCTCGCGTGCCTTGATCGCTTCATTACTCCACGCGGCCAGTGCTGCCTTCTGCGAGATTGTTGAAGCGCAGGTTGTGACGTAACCATGCAGCAGATGAGCGGCACGAATCAAAGCCTCGTCGCCAAGTATCCACCCCAGGCGCCAGCCAGTCATACTCATCGACTTCGAAAGGCCGCTTATGACCACTGTGCGCGGATAGAACTCCGAGATTGAACCGGGGCGTTCTCCGCTGTAGTAAAGATCACGATAGATTTCGTCGCTGATGACAAATGCGTCGGAGCCGCTCTCCTCGATGGCTTGTGTTATGCCGCGCAGATCCTCGCTGGTCAACGTGCGCCCCGTTGGGTTAGACGGACTGGTGCAAACGACGACTTTTGTTTTTGAGGTGATCCGTAGTTTGAAATCATCCAAATCAAAACTGAAATCTCTGCTGGCTGGCAATTGATAGAATGTTGGACGTCCCCCCGCCATGTGGGCAATCGTCGGATAAGCGACAAAGCCAGGATTGGGAATCAGCACTTCATCCCCCGCTTCGACCAGCGTCATTAAGGCAAGATACATTGCTTCCTGGGAGCCGGCGGTAATTATCACCTGATCGATCGAGAGATTCAGGTGTGGATTGTCCTGAGCCACGCGCTCGCGCAGTGCGGGCAGGCCTGCTTGCAGCGTGTAACCGTTCTGCTCCTCCTGAATGACGCGCATTGCTTCCCTGCGAATTACATCGGGAGTTGGCAGATCCGGTTCGCCCAGACCGAAACTGATGTAGCCTGGCTTCGCGCGATCGGTAATCGCACGAATCGGACTCCTTTCGATTCCGCGCAGGAATGATGGTGGCTGAAACTCTTTCAAATGAAACTGATTCTCCGTGGGCTGTTATGCATCACTTGCGTATTCAGGGGCACAGCCCCAGTTGAATTTGGAATGACTGTTCGGTGGGGCTGAGCCACCACCGCACATCGGACGGCGGAGCCACAAAGTCCAATCGCGTCTCGCTTACCGCAGATAGTCTTCCAGTTGTACAGCGCGTTCCGTCTTCTCGTCGCGGTATTTCACGATTACCGGTGCATAGAGCGAGAGTCCCCACGCTTGTCCGCATTCACCGCGCACGTTGCGCGAGCCAGGCACGACCACGGCGCCTGCCGGAATCTCCAGTGGCGCACTGGGCGTGCGTTGATAAATTTTTTCGCGCGCCAAATCGTAAACTGGAGTGGAGCCTGTCAGAATCGTCCCCGCCGCTAACACGGCGCGCTCGTGAACTATCGTTCCTTCGTAAACTCCGCAGCCCCCACCCACCAGTACATCGTTTTCGATAACTACGGGCACTGCGCCCACGGGTTCGAGCACGCCGCCAATTTGCGCCGCGGCTGACAGGTGAACGCGCTTGCCGATTTGCGCGCAGGATCCGACCAGTGCGTGGCTGTCAATCATGGTGCCTTCGTCCACGTACGCCCCGGCGTTTACATACATCGGCGGCATGCACACTACGCCGGGCGCGATGTATGCGCCGTCGCGTATGCTCGAGCCTCCCGGCACTATACGCACGTTATCTGCTACAGTTGTAGGCCGAACCGGATAAGTATCTTTGTCGAAGAAACGCAGTGGTGGGGTCGAAGACATATCAACGAGCTGGCCCATGCGAAATCCCAGCAGGATTCCCTGCTTCACCCAGGTATTGACGCTCCAGCTACCATCCGGCTGGCGTTCGGCGGCGCGAATCGCGCCGCGATTCAACTGAGTCTTGAACTCGTCAAAGAGCGCTCGATCGATGGCGTTAAACTCGCTCCCGCTTCGCGCCGCCAGGGCTTCGATCTCTTCACGTAGTGGCATGAGACACTTCTTTCATGGCGGCGTCCCCAGGCTGGCGGCCCGCTTGGGGTGCTAGGAGACCAAGCTCCGAAATCACCTCACGCAAGCGTACGCGACTCTTTTCCTCAATTGGCACTAGCGGCAGGCGAAAGTTCTCTCCAATCAAGTTCATCATCGCCAGTGCGGCTTTAACCGGTCCGGGACTCGACTCGATAAAGTTAACTTCCATCAGCGGCAACAGGCGGTAATGTAGTTCGCGTGCTTCGGTCCATTTTTCAGCAAGCGCCAGCTCCACCATGCGAGCCATCAACTCCGGAGCTTCGTTTGCGGCAACTGAGATTAACCCGTCAGCGCCAAGGGCCATCATCGGAAACGTTAGCGCATCATCGCCCGAAAGTATGCGGAAGCCGTCTGGCCGGTCGCGCAGAATCTCCATGATTTGCGACAGATTTCCTGACGCTTCCTTAACCGCCACAATGTTTGGGAAGTCGCGAGCTAATCGCAGGGTTGTGGCCGCGGAGATATTGCAGGAAGTGCGACCCGGCACGTTGTAAATCACGATCGGTAGATCGACTGCCTCCGCAACGGCGCGAAAGTGAGCATACAGACCTTGCTGAGTGGGCTTGTTGTAGTAAGGAGCGACTACCAGCACTGCGTCGGCGCCGAGATCCTCGGCGATCTTCGAGTTTTCAACAGCCGAGGCGGTTGAGTTGCTGCCCGTCCCGGCAATAACGCGGGCGCGATCGCGCGCCAGTTCAATGGCGCGTTTGATGACGTGCTGATCCTCCTCTTCGGTCATCGTCGCGCTCTCGCCCGTCGTGCCGCATGGAACCAGCAACTTCACGCCACCGGCTAACTGATATTCAATAAGACGCGTTAAGGCCTCGTCGTCTATCGCACCGTCAGTGGTGAAGGGCGTCACCAGTGCAGTTGCGCAACCACGCATCCAGTCTGTCTTTTTAGTCATCGTCGTACCTCCAGTTTGAAGAGCAAACTAAGATTTTCCATTTGGCATTTTTCATTTCTCAACTGTAATCGGTCGTCCTTCAGTCGCCGCTCGTCGTTCCTGGATCTGCAAGATCTGTGCAATGGCAAATGAAAAATGACAAATGACATATGGAAAATCTATCTTCTCACTCATGACTATATTCATCCCCAACTATTTCATCGATTACGTCCGAAAATTCGTAAACACCCTTGCGGCCCACAATCCAGCGCGCGGCCAAAAGCGCTCCCGCGGCAAAACCCTCGCGCGAACGCGCCATGTGCGTCAACATGATCTGATCCGCAGCAGAGTCGAAGCCGACGCGGTGAGTGCCGGGAATATGACCGGCTCGCGTTGATGCAACCGGAATAGTGGCTTTGATATCTTCGGCCATTAAGCTCTTTAGCTTTAGTGCCGTGCCTGACGGAGCATCAAGCTTTCGCGAGTGGTGTTGCTCTTCGATAAAGGCTTCATACTGATCGAGACCTGAAAAAAGCTTCGCTGCTTGTGCTACGATCCGATAGAAAACATTAACGCCAATGGAAAAGTTAGCGCCGTACACCATGGCGCCGTCCTGTTCTTCGACAATTTGGCGCGCGTCAGCCTCGTGTTCCTTCCAGCCGGTTGTTCCCTGAACCAGCGGGACGCCTCCGCGCATACATGCTTCAACATGAGTGACAACCGCCGAGCCCACTGAGAAATCAATTGCCATGTCATGCCCGCGTAGAATTGCCGCCATTTCGTCGCTGCTGCGGGCCGCATCCTTCGATGTTACTGTCGCTCCAATCTCATCGCCGGCAGCGCGAGCGAGATTTTCTACCAACTGCCCCATTGCTCCATGGCCAATCAACGCCAGCTTCATCTTGACGCTCCTTCAACTGCCTCGCGGACCTCGGGATACCTCGCAAGCAAGACGCGCACTAGCCGGGCATAGAGGTCTACGGCCTCATTGAGTTCCCGCTTCTCAACAAACTCGTGATCGGTGTGCGCGTTCAGGATCGAGCCGGGGCCCAGCAAGAGTGGTGTGCCCCACCCTGAGAGATAGGGAATGTCAGTGGTGAAGCGCACAATGCATTGCTCAAAGCCGGCAATCGTCTGCAAGTGTACGGGTTCATGCTCAGACAAATACTCCACTGTGGCGCACCCGGCGATTGCGTCTTCAAGAATACTCTTTACCGGGCTCGCAACGCTGACGAGCCGCAGTTGCAAAACAGCAGAAGCTTCTTCGGGAACAACATTCGCTCTCGTGCCGCCGCTAATCACGCCGATGTTGCAGGTGGTCGGGCCAAGCAAATCATCCACCGGCCACTCGCATTGGCGAACGCTCTCAAGGACGTCGAGCATTTTTTCAATCGCTGACTCACCTTGTTCCGGATACGCTGAATGCGCAGCGCGTCCTTTGGTGCGCAGCCTGAGCCTCAATGAGCCTTTGGTCGCACTCGCCAGCTTATTATCCGTCGGTTCGCCGTTGATCAGATACTCGGGCGGCGACTCGGGTTTGTTCTTGTTCGCAACCTGTGCGCCCAGGCTTGCCTGCTCTTCATCTACCGTAAACAGCAAGCCTACTTCCTGGATGCCCTCTTCGCGCAGGCGCTCGGCCGCCACGATCTGCGCGGCGATGATTCCTTTAGCATCGCAAGCGCCGCGGCCGAAGATCCTTTCTTCACTCTCACTGGAACTGATGTGAGGTGGCACGGTATCCATGTGCGTCGAAAGCACAACACGAGGCGGTATCCCGGTAGTAGCAATCACGTTGAACCGCTGATTGGCGACATCTGCAGCGATATCAGGGGCGACTTCTTGCATCGCGACGACATAACCCAGGCTCTCAAGGTAAGATCTCAAAAACAGTCCGACCAGCTTTTCATCGCCGGTCACCGATGGCATATCAATCAGTTTGCGCGTTAGCTCATGAACGTTCATGGATAAAGAGTTGGCCTCGCGATCATACTGAAACTTCGGCGCCAAGGTCGTTTAATTCCCGCAGCGCATCTTCACTATTTGAACTTTCGAAGAATTCTTTGTGAAGCCTGGCCACAGTCTCACGAACGCGCGACTCTTCCACTGCGAAGGTGAGATTTATTCTCGAAGCCCCTTGCGAGATCAGGGAAACATTTATGTCGCTAAT